>JBGCDM010000127.1:0-22981 GCA_045105395.1 Devosiaceae bacterium
CGCCGTGTGACAGATGAAGCCGACATCGTAGAAACGCGCGAAGAGGCCCGCCGGGCCATTGCCCGCATCAGGCCAGATGCTTTCGTGGAGCAGCGGTCAATTGATGAAGCGGTGATACTGCTCTAGCGGCAGCTTAGTGGTTCGCGCTGGTTGCGTGGATTGCAAAGGCAAAAACCTCGGCCAATTCGTCTAAGCGATCAAAGCGTCCTGCCGCACCGCCATGCCCTGCATCCATGTTGGTTTTCAGCAAAACAGGGGCATCGCTGGTTGAAAGTTCACGCAAGCGCGCCACCCATTTGGCCGGTTCCCAGTAGGTAACGCGCGGGTCTGTTAGCCCAGCAAGCGCAAAGATGGGCGGATAGTTTTGCGCACGTACCGCATCGTAAGGCGAGTAGGCTTTGATGCGATGGAACGCAGCTTCATCCTCAATAGGATTGCCCCATTCGGGCCATTCTGGCGGTGTCAGCGGCAAACTCTCATCGAGCATGGTGTTGAGCACGTCAACAAAGGGAACCTGAGCGATGATGCCAGCAAACTTTTCTGGCGCCATGTTCACCACAGCGCCCATAAGCATCCCACCGGCTGAGCCACCCTGGGCCACCACGCTGTCAGTCTTGGCAATTTTTGTATCCACCAGATGATCACGCGCGGTGATGAAGTCGGTGAACGTGTTCACTTTGTGCTCGGCTTTGCCTTGCTTGTACCAAGCAAAACCCTTGTCTTTACCGCCACGAATGTGCGCAATTGCATAGACAAAGCCACGATCGACAAGTGACAGCGCGTTTGTGGAAAAACTTGCAGGGATCGAGATGCCGTAAGAACCATAGCCGTAAAGCAGGCAGGGGGCCGATCCATCGTCCTTGTGGTCGGCGCGCGTGAGCACGGTTATCGGCACCTGCGCCCCATCGCTGGCAGTAGCAAACACACGTCTGGTTTTGTAATTTGCAGGGTCGTGGCCCGAGGGCACCTCTTGCACTTTGCGAACTGTTTGTTGGCCTGTGTTTAGGTTCACATCAATCGTGCTTTGCGGGGTGGTTGGCGAGGAATAAGAAAACCGCAAGACATCAGTTTCAAATTCATAATTGGTGGCCAAACCCAGGGAATATGCATCCTCACCAAAAGCGACCGCCTGCACCTTACCATCGGCACCACGATAGCAGAGCCGTGGCAACCCATCGCGCCGCTCCAGCCAAATCAGCCAATCACCAAAGGCCATATGCCCCAGGATCAGGCGTCCGGCCTGATGTGGTACAACATCGCTCCACAAGGCTTTATCGCCGCCAAGTGGAGAGCGGACGACTTTGAAGTCTTCTGCCTCATCCCAATTGGTCAGAACCAAAAGATCATCGCCTTGATGCTCAACTGAATATTCATGCCCAACGTCACGGGTGCTAACGCAGAAAAGCTCTGCAGCTGGATCGCTTAAATCCAGCAGCCAGCACTCACTGGTCTGGTGGTCATGGCAGTCGATAACCAAAAATCGGCCAGATTGGGTGCGGCCAACGCCAACAAAAAAGCCTGCATCGTGTTCCTCAAAGATCAGCTGGTCATTGGCTGGGTGATCGCCAAGCGTATGCCGGAACACTTTGGAGGGGCGATGGTTGTCGTCCAACCGGGTGTAGAACACCGCTTTGCTATCCGCCGACCATACACCACCACCGCTGGTCTCTTCGATTGCATCAGGCAGATCACTTCCGCTCGTCAGGTCACGGATATGAAGGGTGTATTTTTCTGAGCCCTTATCATCAGCAGACCAAGCAAGCAGGTGGTGGTTGTCGCTGTGCCAAGCACCGCCAAATCGAAAATAAGCCTTGTCTCTAGCAAGCGCATCACCGTCCAGTAATATCGTCTCCTGCCCACCTTGGCGCGCGGTGCGAACAAACAATGGGTGTTGCCCGCCGTCTCGGTAGCGCGTGCCGTAAGCATAGGCACCATCTGCGGCTGGAACTGACGCATCATCTTCTTTGATCCGGCCACGCATTTCTTGGACCAGGGTTTGCTTCAGCTCTTGCAGGGGCCCCAATGCGGCTTCTGCATAGGTGTTTTCTGCCTGCAAATGCGCGCGGATATCCCCATCCAACATATCGGGTTTGCGCATAACCTCTTGCCAGTTGTCGGCACGAAGCCAGGCATATGGGTCTGAAAGCACAACGCCGTGAACTGTGCGTTCATTGGTTTTTTTGGTCGCACGGGGAGGTGATATGGAAGGGGCAGAAATTGTCACTGACGGGTACCAGCCTATTCGCTTTCAGGGTCAAAATGCATGGCAACACCGTTCATGCAGTAGCGCAGGCCCGTGGGTTGTGGGCCATCGGTAAACACGTGGCCCAAATGCGCATCACAGCGTGAACAGCGGTTTTCTACCCGGCGCATAAAGAAGGATCGGTCTTCGTGGTCGTTGACCATGCCCTCACCAATAGGCGCATAAAAACTTGGCCAACCGGTGCCAGAGTCAAATTTTGCCGAAGCATCAAAAAGCGCCTGGCCACAGCATACGCAGCTATAGGTGCCAGAGCGTTTTTCATCATTATAGGGATGGCTGAAGGCGCGCTCGGTGCCATGCTTGCGCGCCACCTTGAAGGCTTCCGGTGACAAGCGTTCTTTCCATTCAGCCTCCGAAAGGCTCATTGCATCAACATCGTTAGGCAGGGGGGCAAAAATTTTCGACATGGGTTCACTCAGCTTGATGGTTATCTTGGCCTGATTGGAACATAGGCGCTGGATCGTTACACACAAGTCGCAGGTGAGATTGCTGGCAATTACCTAGCAAAGCAGCTCTATATACCTATTGGTAGCCTTGCTTAGCGGGGCAAATTTGTTCACTCCAAGGTGATGAGCATTGCTTTATCGATCAATCAGAATCAAAAACCATTGCCCCTGTCTTCTGGGCCTATAAATGATCATACCAACACCTTAGCTTGGATCGTCCGATTCGAGTGTTCGTCTCGCACGTCCTTTGCATAGGGTATTGCCACAGTGATCGGTCCGGACAGTCCAGTTGGCTTTTACCTTGCACTTGCTGCGCCATTTATTGCGGCCGCCATTGCGCCCATCGCTCATCGGTTTCTCGGCCATCGTGCGGCATGGTTGTTGGCGCTGGCCCCGGCTTACATCGTGCTGCACTTTCTGGGCTATGTATCGTCCGATCAATTGGCGCAGGGCGGCGGCGTTTTGTTCTCTTTGCCGTGGGTGCCATCCTTAGGTGTTGGGGCAAATTTCTATGTTGATGGCCTTTCGCACACCTTTGCGCTGCTGATCTCGGGCATTGGCTTTTTCATCGTTCTGTATGCTGGCGGTTACCTAAAGGGCCATGAGCATTTGGGCCGCTTCTTCTCGTTCATCCTGATGTTCATGGGCGCCATGCTGGGTGTGGTGCTGGCCGATGATGTGATCATGCTCTTTGTTTATTGGGAGCTGACATCCATTACCTCGTTCCTGCTGATCGGGTTCAACCACAAGGCTGAGCGTTCACGCCGGTCCGCCATTCAGGCGCTCATCGTCACCGGCGGTGGTGGCTTGCTGCTGCTGGCCGGCTTGCTGCTTATGGTCTCACTCACCGGCACGTTGTCGCTATCGGAAATGGCAACCATGGCCCCGGCCATTAAGGCCTCGGCGCTCTACGTGCCGATCCTGCTTTTGGTGCTTGGCGGCTGCTTTACCAAGTCGGCGCAGTTCCCGTTCCACTTCTGGCTACCCAATGCGATGGAGGCGCCGACCCCCGTGTCGGCCTATCTGCACTCGGCCACCATGGTGAAGGCAGGCGTCTATCTGTTGATGCGGCTAAACCCAACGCTGGGCGATACATTGCTCTGGTCGATCATTTTGCCGATCGTTGGCTGCGTGACTCTGTTGGTTGGGGCCATTTTGGCGCTGCGCCAGACCGACTTGAAGCTAATGCTTGCCTACACAACGCTTGCCTCGTTGGGGCTTTTGGTGGCGCTGACCGGCACATCTGATGATGCAATCATCAAAGGTGCTGCGCTGTATCTGGTGGCGCATGCGCTGTTTAAAGCGGCGCTGTTTATGGTGGCCGGTAACGTTGATCACGAGGCGGGCACGCGCGATCTCACCAAGCTTGGTGGCTTGCGCGCAGCGATGCCCCTTACAGCCGCAGCTGCACTTCTTGCTGCCATTTCTATGGGCGGACTACCACCCTTTATCGGGTTCCTGGCCAAAGAGTATATGTACAAAGGCGCTGCCTATCCTGACTTGCAGTCCATTTTGCTCACCACATCGTTGGTGCTTGGCAACGCGATGATGTTTGCGGCTGGTTTTGCGGTCGCGCTGAAGCCGTTTTACGGCGAGAAGCAAGATACACCCAAGGCCGCCCATGAAGGCCCTCTCATGCTGTGGGCAGGCCCCATTGTGCTTGCGGGTTTGAGTTTGTTGGGCGGACTTGCTGCGGCAACCACTGGCGATGTGGTTATCCAGCCGCTGCTATCGGCCATTATGGGCGAAGAGATCTCCGTTCATCTGCATCTTTGGGAAGGGTTCAATATTGCCGTTGCCCTCTCGCTTGTAACAATCGCCATTGGTACGCTGCTGTACCGGTTCCTCGACCATGTGCGTGCGGCCATTGCTGCCATGTTGGATTTCATCGGCTGGGGCCCAGACAAAGGCTTTGATCAATTCATTGCTGGTCTTGTTTCTATTGCCTACGCCATCACGCGCCGTATTCAGTTCGGCCGGATGGAAGGCTATATGACCATCACATTCGCACTGGTAGCGGTCGCGCTGCTGGTGCCGCTAACCGTTTATGGCGAGTGGCCAAGCCTTTCTGAGCTGCCGGATGTAACAGATATTGCGTTTTACGAATTGGCCGTGGTCATCATAGCGTTGATCGGCATATTGGCTGTGCTCACAGCGTCCAACCGTTTAACGGCCATCGTTTCCCTGGGCATTCAGGGTTTTGCTGTTGCGCTCATCTTCATGTTGTTTGGTGCGCCAGACCTCTCGTTTACCCAGTTCATGGTCGAAACATTGTCTGTGGTGATCCTAGCTTTGGTGCTAACCCGCTTGTCCCTTTTCAAGCGCGATCACCGCTCGTTCTGGCAATCCATGATGGATGGCACCATTGCGATTGCTTGTGGCGTAGGCTTCACCGCGCTGATGCTTTCCATTCTTTCGCATCCCTTCGATGGGCGTTTGTCGGCCTTTTTTGCAGAGCATTCCTACCCCCTTGCGCAGGGTCGCAACATCGTGAACGTTATTATCGTTGACTATCGTGGGCTTGATACGTTGGGCGAAATCGGTGTGGTGATGGTCGCGGGCTTAGCCATCTTGGCGCTTGTGCGCATGAAGCCAAAAACCAAGAGGCCAGAGCCTACGCCTGACGCCACAGCTGATGCAGCCAAGCGGGAGGCAACCGAATGAACACGGTGATCTTCCGCGCACTCGCGCCCTATATCACAACATTGATGGTGATCTTTTCCATCTTTATCTTGCTGCGCGGGCACAATGAGCCGGGCGGTGGTTTTATTGGTGGTCTCATCGCCGCATCGGCATTGGCAATTTACGGCATATCCAATGGCGTGCCTGCGGTACGGCGCGCCATTTGGGCTCACCCCATGCACATTGCCGCAAGCGGTTTGTTCATGTCTGGCTTGTCCGGCTTGCCATCTCTCATGATCAACGCGCCTTTCCTAACCGGCATTTGGGGCAAGTTCTATTTCTTTGGTACTGAGGTGAAAATCTCAACCATCCTCTTCTTTGATATTGGCGTGTATTTGGTTGTTTTGGGAACGATTGGCAGCATAGCGCTCGCCCTTGAAGAGAGGACGGACAACTAGCTATGGAAGTCGTACTTTCCCTTCTCATCGGCGCGTACTTTGCCGCATCGATTTATTTGATGTTGTCGCGCCACATCATTCGGTTGCTGCTTGGCGCTGCGCTGCTTTCCAATGCAGTGAATCTGCTCATTTTTACTGCCGGCCGCCTGGTGCACGAAGTACCGCCAGTTATCCCTTATGGCCTTACAGCGCCGATGGTGCCCACCGCCAATCCATTGCCTCAAGCCCTTGTGCTAACGGCAATCGTGATTGCCTTTTCGTTCTTTGCCTTCCTCCTGGTGCTTGCTATGCGCGCGTATCAAGAACTTGGTACCGATGACACTGAGCATATGCGTGTGGCTGAGCCGGTAGACATGCCGCGCCCGCCGCAGGGCTATTGAGGTTTGAACGCATATGGCAACTGAAGCTTCAACCACTTCATCTTCTTCTGTTGATCTGTCCGTCGCCTATGTCGACGCCACGATAACTGCTGCCGACTATTTGGTGATCATGCCGGTGATTGCACCGCTGATCATGTCTGCTTTTGCGCTCATGCTGCGCCGCCAGCCGCATCTGCACCCATGGATTGCCGGCATCACCTTGGGCGTCGTTTTTCTTGGTAATATAGCGCTCACCGCACGCGTGATGGAAACTGGCCCAGTGTTCATGGCGATGGGCCGTTGGTTGCCCCCGTTTGGCATCTCATTCAATGCCGACGCGCTGGGTGTCATCATGGCGCTCACCGCGTCTTTGGTGGCGCTGGTCTGTGTTATTTATTCAGCCAAAAGCGTTGATGGCGACGGTCGTCGCTACGGGTTTTATCCGTTTCTGTTGATGCTGACATCGGGCGTGTCTGGTGCGTTTTTAACGGCAGATTTGTTCAATCTTTATGTGTGGTTCGAGGTGCTGCTTATCTCCTCGTTCGGGCTCATTGTGCTTGGCAATTCGCACGCTCAACTTGATGGAGCGATCAAATATGCGTTCCTCAATCTGGTTGCCACAACACTGTTCCTGGTCGCCGTTGGCTATACGTACGGTTTGTTCGGCACGCTCAATATGGCTGACTTGGCTTTGCGCATAACTGAAAGCCAAGATGCAGATCTTGGTTTGCCCATTCTAACCGTGGCTATGCTCTTCGTGTTTGCCTTCGCGATGAAAGCAGCGGCCTTCCCGCTTAATTTCTGGCTGCCAGCAAGTTACCACACGCCTAACATCGTGACCTCTGCCATCTTTGCGGCCTTACTCACCAAGGTTGGCATTTATGCGATGCTGCGCGTCGGCGGCATGCTCTATCCTGGCTCGTTCGCAACCTTTCAAGATGTTCTTGTCTGGGTGGCGGCATCCACATCTATCCTTGGGGCGCTTGGGGCTTTGGCGAGCACCGACATCCGCAAGGTTATGGGCTTTCTGGTCCTGTCAGGCATTGGCGCCATGTTTGTAGGTATTGCGGTGGCCACACCAGATGGGTTGCGTGGAGCGATCCTGTACGCTGTTCATTCCATTTTGGTCATGGCAGCGCTTTATTTGGCCACAGGTGTTATCGCACGGATGACAGGATCGTTTGATATTCGCTCAACAGCGGGCATTTACCGTGTCAGCCCATTTTTTGCGGCGCTCTTCCTGGTGCTTGTGTTTGCGATATCGGGTCTGCCGCCATTTTCAGGGTTTTGGCCGAAACTCATTTTGGTGCGTTCCTCTATGGAGGCGGGGCAGGGTTGGCTGACCGCTGCGTATTTGCTTGCAAGTTTTATGTCTATGATCGCCATTGGCCGAGTGTGGCTGTTTGCCTTCTGGCGCAATGATCTGAACGGTAGCCAGGCGGTTGTAAGTGCGCTTTCGCTCGAAGAAGCGCGTGCTTACATCACGCCTATTGCGGTGCTGGTGGTGGCGATCATCGGTCTTGGGATTATTGCCAATCCCGCCATTCATTTGGCCAGCTTGGCAGCAATCAGTATTGTCGATCCAACCGCTTACATCACCGCAATTTCTCCGGTCGCACCATGACCTACAAGAAGTCTGCTACGCGACAGCAAGGGATGCTCACATGACTGGCATGTTCCTCGTCAATGTGTTGTTGGCCATCGCCTGGGTTCTCGTCACCGGCAGTTTTTCACTCATCAACGGGCTTTTTGGTTTCGTTCTTGGATTGGGCGCGCTGGCGCTGATCCGCGAGCAAATTGGAACCATCGGGTATGTGCGGCGTGTGCGCAGGGTAACCTCGCTGGCGCTGTTGTTTTTGTATGAGCTGGTGATGTCTGCTGTGCGCGTGTTCAAGCTTGTGCTGACACCAGATTTGTCGACATTGCAGCCTGGTTTTGTTGCTTATCCGCTCACTGTGGATCGAGATTTTGAAATCAGCCTGTTGGCCAATCTCATCACCTTAACACCTGGCACCCTTTCGGTTGACGTGTCGGATAATCGGCGCACGCTCTATATCCATGCGATCCATGTCCCTGATCCCGATGCTATGCGAGAGGATATTTCTACCGGCTTTGAGCGAAAAATCCTGGAGGCCTTTCGATGACCACACAGGATTTCTTATTTGCATGCACGCTTATCGCGATGGGCATTTTGGTTTTGGCGTTTTTGGTGATCTCAGCACGCATCATCATCGGTCCAACCCTGCCTGATCGGGTCCTTGCGCTCGATATGCTGGTCGCCGCGGGCATCGGTTTTATTGCAGTTGTTGCTGTTAAGACCGGTTATTTCCTTTACCTGGATATCGCCATCGCTCTTGGGCTTGTTGGCTTCCTTGCCACGGTGGCGTTTGCTCGCTTTGTGCTCAAGCGCGACAAGCCGGCCGATGACGCGACCCTGGTATCAGGTAAAGAAAATCTACCGATCGAAACCAAAATGGCTGCCAGCAAGCCTGCTAGTCGCCAAGGTGGGGCACCATCATGAGCGGCCTTATCGATATTTTGGTTGGCCTGATCATAATCGCAGGTGCCGTGTTCACTCTGGTTGCCTCGCTCGGCATTCTGCGTTTTCCTGATCTGTACAGCCGCAGCCACGCTGCTTCAAAAGCCGGCACCTTAGGATCAGGTTTGTTGCTGTTTGCGCTTGCTTTGTATTCAGGCGAGCTGGCCGTGATCACACGGGCCTTTGCAGCGTTTTTATTCTTGCTGCTTACTGCCCCTATTGCTGCCCACCTTCTGATGCGCGCAGCCTATTTCGTCGGTCATAAACCTTGGTCTGGTACGAAGATCGATGATTTGGCTGGTAAGTACAGCGATGATGGGCGCGTGTTGCGCTGCGACAGCCACGACTGAGCATAGTGCAGACAGCTATACAATTGCGATTCAGCTCTCATTAAGTCTTGGATAACAGCCTGCTTGCTTCTGGTCGCTTTGGAGCCTTAATTGCCAAGCAAATAGTATAATGTAAAAAGATGGCGGCGTATTTTTAAAGATTCGCTGCAATAGGGAGCGCTAGCCTGCACACTGGCATAATTGTGCCGCAATAATTGAGTGATCATTTTAAGCAGGCCGCTATATAATCTTAAGGATAGATCATGACAGACGAAGTGAACGCTGCGAGCGATGAAGACGCAGCACTGGTCGATCTTACGGCCGATATTGTTTCTGCCTATGTTAGCCATAACGTTATTCCAGCAACAGATTTGCCCAGCCTAATTGGCGATGTGCATGGTGCGCTTGGTACGCTCATTGGCCGCACCAATGAGCCGCCAAAAGAAGATCAAAAGCCAGCAGTGCCGCCTAAAAAGTCGATTACGCCCGACTACCTCATCTGCTTGGAAGACGGCAAACGCTTCAAGTCGCTTAAGCGCCATTTGAAAACACATTATGATCTCTCACCAGATCAGTACCGCGATAAATGGGGCCTTTCCTCAGACTATCCGATGGTTGCCCCCAATTATGCAGAAGCCCGCTCCCGCCTTGCCAAGGAAATGGGCTTGGGTCAGCGCCGGGCAAAAGCTAGCTAGCGGTTATTTTTTGCCGCTGTGCTAAGTTGAGCTCACGAAAAAACGCCAGCGCCCAACGCTGGCGTTTTTTGTTTATGAGTAACTTCTAAAGTTATCCCCGTCTTGCCTTCACTCGATAAACATAGGAATTAATACCTATGAAACGAGTTGGAGCTAATCATGACGTTGACGCTATCACAGACCCTTTGCGGCATATCCGTTGCTGGTGAAACGGCCGGCAATCCCGTTCTTCGCGTAAAGCATCGCAGTGATGATGCGGACGCCACACCCAGCTCACCCTTTGTAGCGCTGCGCGATAATGGCTTTACCCAGGCTCGCACTCGGCAGGTGGAATCATGCGTTGCTGCGGTGTTCAAGGTTCATCATGAATCCTTGCGTGCCTCCACGCGTGGTAAGGCGCACGTTGCGCTGGCGCGCCAAGTGGCAATGTATCTTTGCCATACCACCCTTGGCTTTTCGCTAACTGCTGTTGGTCAGTTGTTTGATAGAGACCGCACAACGGTGGGGCACGCCTGCCGCCGTGTGGAAGATATGCGCGACCAAGGTGATTTCGATGCACTGATCACCTATTTGGAGCGAGCTGTCCTGGCTGGATGCATACCGCCAGTCTTGCGCGAGCGCACCTTTGGCGCTCTGCTCCAGCAGGGGCACTAAGCGCATGGGTGATACACGATCTAAAACCTTGTCGATGACGGCGGCAGACCTGCGTAAGGCGTTGCGCCTAGCGGTGGGCGGCAATCCTGTTCCTCAAGCGCATTTTTCTTGGCTTAAACGGCAAGGGCTTTTGGGCGGCGATGCGTTGCATCCACTTCTAACGGCAAAAGGCAGGCGCTTGGCCACCGCCCGGCTCACCACGCCCAGCAATAATGGCAAAGAAAGCGAACCGAATTTCCAATTGCCCGATGCAATGGATCGTTTGGCGAACCCGCGTAATGGTGAAGCTGCGCTGGTTGAACCCTGTGATATTGCCGCTGCCAAGCGTTTCCAGGGTGATTTACAGCGTGCAGGCCTGCGCCAGCGCATCACGCAAAGCTGGTCATTGGCATCACTGGATCACGGCGGATCCAAAGGTGGCGGTACATCTGCGCGTCATGAGCCGACATCGATGCTGGATGCACGCGAGCGTGTGAACTGTGCCTGTAAGGTGATTGGCCCGGAGTTTTCTGGCTTGCTCATTGACGTGTGCTTGTTTGAAAAGTCGCTGACCGGCGTAGAGAGGGAACGCCGCTGGCCGGCCCGCTCAGGCAAGCTGGCAATTGCTTTGGGGTTGCGGGCGCTGGCGCGTCACTACGGTCTCACTCGCACTGCGGTTGGTTAGAGTACACTGTTTATGCGGAGTGCGCTTGACTGGCCTCAGTACGTATCCGCTCAATCATTGCATTAAGACCATTAGAGCGCTGGGGCGAAAGATGCTCGTTCAGCCCCAGTGCTTCTAGGCGGGCATTGGCATCGATGGTCAGCGCATCGGCTGGTGTGCGGCCATTGTAGAGGGCCAGCACAATAGCCACCAAGCCTCGCACAATATGGGCATCACTATCGCCGCGAAACGCAAGGCTACCATCATCGCCAAGCGGTTGGCGCACCAGCCACACCTGGCTTGCACATCCAAGCACCTTGGTGGCATCGCTGCGTTCGCTATCGTCGAGCGGCGCTAAGGTGCGGCCAAGCTCAATGACATAGCGATAGCGATCTTCCCAATCATTGAGAAATTCAAAGTTATCGCGAATTTCTGCAAAGTCCGCCATCAGCGCGTGTCCCATTGCTTTGCTGGGTAAGGGGCCGCAGCCCAAGATGCTTGCAGATAGCGGCGCGGCACGGCGTGGGCAAGATGTGCAAGTGACGTAATTTTGTCGCGATTGGTACCGTCTTCAAAGTGGCGGATGGCTTTGAGCTGCAAGGCGTGCGTCAGCTGCCTGAATAAGCGCGGCCACTTGGTCGGCGCTGGCCGTTTCTGGAATGCGCCCCCGCGCGTCATTATCCTGATAAGCAGGAATAACTTCGGTTGCGCGCACATTGCTATCCTGAGCCAGCCAAGTTTGAATAATGCCGGCAGAGTAAACAGCCTTCTGCCGCAGCACAGCCAGTGTGGCCGTGCCGGTGGCGCAAGCGGATGGGTTGCGATCACAGAAGCCTCGCGCATCACTTACCACTGTGCGCACTGCCGAAAATGTCTCCAACGTGCCAGGGCCTTCAGCAATGCCAGCGGCGTGCCGGTCTATGGGCAGCAATAGCAGCACGAGCGATAACCAAAACGTGGTTTTAATCAAAAACATCATGGAGCATCCGTCCCTTGAAGCTCAAAAACTAAGTTTGTCGTGCACCCCAGCACGGTCAACATTTGCCAAGCTAGCAGATGGGCATGAAAACCTGGTGCCCATTGGACGTTGCTTTTGAGGCAAAATCGAGGGGTCTTGGCAAGGTTTGGTTTACCATGCGCGCGGGAATGGCCGCGTTCTGGGTGCAAAACATCGTGCCAATCTCCGCCCTTTACAGTTCATTCAAAGCTCGCTGCCAGCTTAGCGCTCAGAGGTTCGCGCCAAACGCGCGTTCTACACTTTAGTGAATGTGGGTCTGATGAGTTCCAGCGTACAGCCCAGTCTTGGCCTAGCCGAAAACCAAGCACCAGACGGTGTGAGCGTTAGTAAGGCCCCGTCGCAGAAAAGTGCGCGGCGGCAAGCGCGGCTTTTCGGCTCTCTCTTCTATTTTTCCAGTGTTGGTGCATTGGCGTGTATCGCCTTGCTCTTACCCAGTGTTGTTGCCGGCATGGAAGGGTGGCTAACAGCTCTTCTGGCTGTCGCATTGGTTGGTCACGGCGTCTCAATCGCCTTGTTTGCCGCCATGGGCCGGGCCCAAGATGCTGCTGTGTTTGCCGCTGTTTGCTTTACGGTGCTGCTTGCCAGCGCCGCTGCTTTAAGTGGCGGGATGAGTTCGCCGCTCCTGGTCTTGTTTGCGCTGGCTCCAATTGAAGTTTTCCTGACACACCATAACCGTGCCAAGCAGATCGTTCTTGGGACAACAGGTTTGGCGGTGCTCATTACGGTGCTTGTGCCGGTTAATGGTTCTGCCAGTTTTGTCATCGCGCAAAACCAACTCATCTTTATTTCTCTGCTTGGAATTCTTTACGCTGTGAGCTTGGCAGCCAGGATTGTGCGCATCTCATCCTTAAAAGACGTGCGTGCGCAGGCCGCTCGCCGTGCCATTCACCAGTTTCACGCCGTCACACACGACATGTTTTTGATCATGGGTCGTGATGGTAAGGTTGAGCAAGTTTTTGGCGCGGTTGATCAGATTCTCAGATGCCCAGGTGAAGCGCTTAAACAGTCCGGTTTTCTACAGCGCATCCACATCGCCGACCGTCCAAGCGTGCTTTCCACCATTGATAGGGTGCATGCTACCGGTCAGCGTGATCGCGTTGAAGCACGTCTGCGCGCTGGCGAAGACGATGGTCATCAGCACTTTATTTGGGCCGAAATTGATATGTCGGTCCTGCAGCGCTCCGGCACGACACTGGATGTCTACGCGCTCGTTCGCGATATCAGCGCCAGTAAGCAGCGCGCAAGCGAGCTTACTTTGGCCCGCGAGAAGGCAGAAGCGTCCGACGCTGCAAAAGGGCGCTTCCTGGCCACCATGAGCCATGAACTGCGCACGCCTTTAAATGCGATTATTGGTTTCGCTGATATTTTGGATGAAGAAGTCTTTGGCTCATTGGCCAATGATCAGCAGCGCGAATATGTCGGCCTTATCCGCGATTCTGGTGGCCATTTGCTGCAATTGGTCAATGACCTGCTGGACATGTCAAAGCTTGATGCAGGACATTTCCACATTGTTGCAGAACCCTTTGCGCTGGGCACGGTTATTGATCGGTGCACCCGGTTGGTTGGTCAGCAAATCGAAAAAGCTGGCTTGAAGCTTCACGTGGATCTGCCCGAAGGCATGCCAGAATTGGTGGCAGATCAGCGCGCTATTCGCCAAGTATTGATCAATCTGCTGTCTAACGCTTCGAAATTTACACCCTCTGGCGGCTCGATAACGCTGCGCGCGCGCAAAGATGGCTCCATGCTCATCCTGTCGGTTATCGACACTGGTATTGGCATTGCGGCTGGCGATCTTAGCAAAATTGGTCAACCATTTTTCCAGGCCAACAATGCCTATGATCGCAACCATCAGGGCACAGGCCTTGGCCTATCGGTGGTTAAGGGCCTGTGCGAGTTGCACGAGGGTGATCTGACGATAAGCAGCGTAGAGGGCGAGGGCACCACCGTAACCGTTCGCCTTCCATTTGCTGGGCCAAAGGGCCAGGCACCCACCGCATCCTCTGCTGTGGACCAGCAGGTTGCGAACACTGTTGTGCTTGCAAAACTGCACAATGAGATGAGCAAAGCTCAGCCGGCCGCAGTGGCGACAACAGCCGGCACATCCGAATCTGAAAACACCATATTTGAACAAGAAGGGCAGCGCGCTCATGGTTAGGCACGAACCTATGATGGACGAATTTCAAGCCGATGGTGCGCCCTATGTTTACCGTCGCCCTGCGCGTGGTCAGGCTGCTATTGCGCCTGATGCCTACGATGAGTTTGACGATGGCTATGGTGACGATTTTGGCGATGAACCACACACGCTCATTGATCGGATTTTGGCAGCGCCTGGCAAACTTGCTGTAACCGTTGTTGCTCTGGTTGCCTTCGGATTGGTCGGTGTAAATGCCGCCTACATGCAGCCTGGCGCACACCCATCGCCCATGCTGTCCACGCGCGGCGATGCGCCTGCCAGTGCCTTGCCGCAGCTAGCCGTGGCGCCCACGCAGCGCGGTGTTACGCTGGCACCGGCACCCATCGTGCCGCCATCACGCGCCTATGATGCAACCGCGTCGATCCCTGCACGTGGAGATCAGATTGCCAGCCTCGTCGCTGGCGAAACTGTTGGCCCTCGCTTTGGTGCACCTGCGCCAACGCCGCGGCCACAATTTGCGGGCATTGCGACAGCCGTTGCGACCGTCGCGCCAACACCGGTTCCTGTTGCATCTGTCCCGGTCGCTCCGGTAGCAGCTGCCCCGCGCACGGTTCAAACGATTGCAATCACGGATCCAATTGGTGCGCTGCTCGCGCCGGTGATCACGCCCAATCCAACCGTTGGCACCAACCAGCCTTTGCCGCGTGCGGCTGAAACACGTTCAGCCCAGCCTGTGGTTGCCGCTGTGCAAGCTGTCTTGGCCGAGATGGGCTATCAGCCAGGTAGCATTGATGGTGTGATCGGTCCGAGCACCGAAGAGGCGATCCGCCGTTTCCAGTTGCGCCGCGCGCTTGAGCCGAACGGCCAGATCACTGGTGATTTGCTGCGTGAGATCGAGCGCGTAACGGGCACACGTATCAGCGCCACCTAACTCTCGGCAGCCTAAAAAGACACCGTTTCGGCGACCAAATAGTCCACAACCTCGCGCAAGGCCTCACGTGGCTCTGCGCCTGCATCCAGGTGTTGCTGATAAAGTGCAAGTTGCCGATCAGCCGATGTGCCCTGCTGGTTGAGAACCCGCAGATGCTCCAACTCAGCAAGGCAGCCCAATTCGCGGGCATCTTCGCTCAGCATATCGATCAGCTCTTCGATCAACTCGCCCATTGGCACGCAGGTGCCGCGTCCAAAATCGATCATTTCGCCTTGCACACCATGGCGCTGGGCAAGCCAGCGGTTCTCTTCGATCAAAAACCTGGAATAACTGCGCCATTTCTGATTGCTGCGTCGCAAGCGCCAAAGCATCCGCGTCAAGCATTGGAATAGGGCTGCAACCGCCGCCGCATCGGCAAGGCTGGTGCAAACATCAGCGATGCGCAGCTCTAGCGTTGGGAACTTGTCAGAAGGGCGCAAATCCCACCAAATCTTGGTTGCATCCTCAATCAGCCCTGCACTGACCAGGGTTTGGATGGTGCGTTGATATTCGGAGTAACCAGCAAACTGTTCAGGCAGGCCTGTGCGTGGCAGCTCATCAAACACCGCCAAACGGTAGCTTTTCAGCCCCGTTATATTGCCCCGCCAAAAGGGCGAGGATGTTGTGAGCGCAAGTAGGTGTGGCAGGAAATAGGTTAGTTGCGTCATCAAATCGATGCGCAAGTCCTCGTCTTCCACGCCCACATGCACATGCATGCCGCAGATAACCAGCCGCGCCACCACCATCTTTAGATCGTCAGCCAGCGCGTTGTAACGCTCCTTGTCGGTGTGGGTCAGCTGGCTCCACTCGGCAAAAGGATGTGTTGAGGCGGCCATAGGAGCCAGGCCAAATGGCGCGCTGGCAGCATGCAGGCAGGTGCGCATGTGCTGTAGCGATGCACGTGCCTCCTCCACGGTTTGGCTAACTGGGGTTCCAACTTCGATCTGGCAGCGCAAAAATTCGTGCGTGACCTGATCGCCCAGCACATCCTTGCAAGCCTGAAAGGCAGCCTCAGGCGGGTTGGCAGCGAGGTCGCGGCTTTCCCGCTCAACCAACAGATATTCTTCTTCCATGCCAAGGGTGAAGGAGGGAGCAGAAAGCATGACAGACCCTTTACGCAAAAACGCCATTCAAGACGTGTCCGATGCCAAAGGCAACAATGGCAGCGCTTAGCCCAATCGCCAGGGTCTCTAAACTGGAACGCCACCATGGGCTCAGCGACCATCGGCTTTTGCCAAATCCAATGCCAGCAAACGTTAGGGCAGTTGCGCCAAGCGCCACCCAGCCAGCGTTGGGCCAGACTAACAGAAAGGGAACCAGCGGAACCAGCCCGCACACCAAAAACCCACCAAACGTCGCCAAAGCTGCTTGCATAGGCGATCGGCGAGCTGACCCAACGCCATATTCTTCGGCAAGCATGGTCGATATCCAAACCTCGCGATTGCTCGTGATCGTGTCCACCGCATTCTCTAAGGCCGCGCCCTCAAACCCTTTTGCAGCAAAGATTTGGCGTATCTCTTCTCGCTCGCCTTCGGGGTAATGGGCAATGTGTTCAGCTTCCACAGCGCGCAAGCGATCCGCATCATCATTGTCTGCCTTGGTGCCCAGATAATTGCCAGCCGCCATGGAAAGCCCATCGGCAAGCAGATTGGCAAAACCCAAAATGAGGATGATCTTGGCTGAGAGTGATGCGCCAAGGCTGCCAGCCACAATGGCAAACGTGGTCACCGCGCCATCAATACCGCCATACACCCAGTCTTGCAGATAGTTGGCACGGTGTCCTTTGCGCAGGCGTGCGGCAATACCGCTTGGGGTATGGGAATGGTCGGTGTCGCTCATAGCAAGCATTCCAAACCATAAGGGCACGCCTTGCCATGCGCTTTATCAAGCGGCGGCATCGCGCATGCTTGCAATCCAATTATTGAAAAGTGCGCTGCACTGCATTAGGAGACGCGCATCCTGCATGTTATGTGTTGATGTATAAACTGCCTTTTTGAGGGGTGGGCATGTGGGCTTTTTGGGAGAGAGTACCATGCCAATGTCGAAATTGCCGTCGAGCCCTCTGGCTGATTGGAGCCCCAGCTCCTGGCGTTCAAAGCCCATTCTTCAGGTGCCAACCTATCCAGATGCGCAAGCTGTAACGGATGTGGAAGCCCGCTTGGCAAGCTATCCTCCCCTGGTTTTTGCAGGCGAGGCCCGCTCGTTGCGTGCTCAATTGGCGCGCGTGGCCAAAGGCGAGGCTTTTCTGCTGCAAGGCGGCGATTGTGCTGAGAGCTTTGCTGAGCATGGCGCAGACAATATCCGCGACTTCTTCCGTGCATTCCTGCAAATGGCAATTGTACTCACCTATGGCTCTGCCCGCCCTGTGGTGAAGGTTGGTCGTTTGGCTGGCCAGTTCGCCAAGCCGCGTTCATCGGATATTGAGCAGCGCGATTGGGCAGCACGACGCTCCTCCCGCAGTGACATCATCTATGGGATGGACTTCACTCCCGAGGCTCGCATTCCAGATCCTGCACGCCAGGAAATGGGCTACCGCCAATCGGCAGCGACATTGAACCTGGTGCGCGCGTTTGCATCGGGCGGCTATGCCAATGTGGAGAACGTGCAGGAATGGATGCTTGGCTTTGTTGCCGACAGCCCACAGGGCGAACGCTACAAAGAGCTTGCTGAGCGCATTTCTGAAACGCTTGGCTTCATGCGCGCCATTGGCATAACCGCCGATCAGTACGCCCGCCTGCGCGAAACTGACTTCTACACCAGCCATGAGGCGCTGCTGCTTGGCTATGAAGAGGCGATGACTCGCAAGGATTCAACCTCCGATGACCCGGATGCTTGGTACACCACGTCCGGCCACATGATCTGGATTGGCGACCGTACCCGCCAGCTAGACCATGCTCATGTTGAGTTCTGCCGCGGTGTGCGCAACCCCATTGGCATGAAGTGCGGCCCATCAATGGAACCAGACGACATGCTGCGTCTCATCGATCGATTGAACCCGCTCAATGACCCAGGCCGCCTGACGCTGATCGCCCGGTTTGGTCATGACAAGGTGCAAGATCATCTGCCAGCGCTCATTCGCGCTGTGGAACGCGAGGGCAAGAGCGTTGTGTGGTCCTGCGACCCAATGCACGGCAACACCATCACGGCCAACAACTACAAGACGCGTCCGTTTGAGCGCATTCTTGGTGAGGTGGAAGCCTTCTTCGATGTGCACGAGGCCGAAGGCACCTATCCTGGTGGTATCCATGTGGAAATGACCGGCAAGAATGTGACTGAATGTATGGGCGGCGCGCGCGCCATTTCAGCCGAGGAGTTGCAGGATCGCTATCACACCCACTGCGATCCACGCCTCAACGCTGATCAGGCACTTGAGCTTGCGTTCCTAGTGTCAGAGCGTTTGAAAAAAGGCCGTACAGCCGCGCCAGTACAGCTGTCTCAGGCAGGTTAAGCGCGGCACATATTGAATAGTAGTTAGAGCGGGGCTTCGGCCCCGCTTTTTTGTTGAGATTGAACGAACGCTCTGTCGCAAGGTTTGAAGCTATTCGGGGGTCAAATATCGTTCTACTGTCTCCTTTCAGAATACAACAAGGGACTGCAACCATGTCATTGATGCCAACGCTCTTCATTTCCCATGGCGGCCCCAACGTGGTGCTTGACGAGTTTGAGGCTCATTTCTTCCTCAAAGACTTGCAGTCCTACGTGCCCAAGCCCTCTGCCATTGTGATCAATTCCGCGCATTTTGAAGCGCAAGGACCTGCCGTGGTTCATGATGCAAACCCTGGCATGATGTATGATTTTGGCGGGTTTGCTGATGAGTTGCGCCAGATGGTGTATGCTGCGCCAGGGCATCCTGAACTTGCTGAAACCGTGACGCATTTACTGCGCGATGCCGATCTTTCCCCACAAAGCGTGGCACAACGCGGCTATGACCATGGTGCGTGGAACCCTCTTATTCTCGCGTTTCCTGAAGCTGACATTCCGGTGGTACAAGTGTCGGTAGACCCTGCTGCCGATGCGGCTTGGCACCTGAAGCTGGGCAATGTGTTGGCACCTTTGCGCAATGAGGATGTGCTGGTCATTGGCAGCGGCCACATAACCCACAATCTGAAGGAAGTGATCGGTGTTATGCGCGGGGCTAAGCCTGACGCAGACTTACCAGCAAAGGTAAGCGCCTTCACGGATTGGTTTCACGACAAGATCACCGCAGGTGATCAAAACACTGCACAAAATTGGCTAGCCGAAGCACCTTTTGCGCGTGACAACCACCCAACTGATGAACATTTCTTTCCTATATTCACTGCTTGGGGCGCGGCGGGGCAGGGTGCAACTGGCGAGCGGATCCATCAATCGACCCAAATGAATGGCGCATTTGCATGGGATGCGTACCGGTTTGGCTAGCGTGCTCAATTCGACGCTTTAGGCGCCTGACTGCAGAAGCTTTTTCACCTTCATCGCCTTCTCAAAATGATCAAGTTGATGGGTTTCAATCCACCAAGTTGCAGCTTCCATTAAAAGCGCGGAATCATCGTTCTTGTTGGCAAAGAACGCATAGAACGACAAACCAACCGTATGCCCGTTTTGAACGATTTTGTTTTCGCAGATAGTGATCGCTTTTTCTCGCAGTGATGCGCGCAATTTGCCTCTCCTTGGTTTTTGTAATGGGTACCATATCTGCGGATCAGAACATGTCAGCAGTGAGCCTGTGAGGTTGTTGCGCGTCGTATGAAACTGGTGTGCTCAAGGTGAACACAAGCGTTGTTGCCACCCGCGCCCCACAAGGCTAGACGCTGACTATGAGCAAAAATTCACTGAAAATCGCCGTTGCCCAATTGAACCCTGTGATGGGCGATCTGGCAACCAACCTGCTGATGGCGCGCGATGCCCGTATGGAAGCCAAGCTGCTGGGCGCAGACCTTGTGGTGTTCACCGAGCTGTTCATTTGCGGCTACCCACCTGAAGATCTGATCGACAAAGACGCCTTCATGCATGCTTGCCGCGAGGCCTGTGAGGAGCTGGCCGAAGAGACCGATGATGGCGGCCCGGCTGTGCTGATGGGCACGCCATGGCTTGCCGACGATGGCAAACGCTACAACGCCGTCGTGCTGATGGATGGCGGCACGATCACCGGCATGCGTGCGAAGGTGCATCTGCCGAACTATTCGGTATTTGATGAAAAACGCGTGTTTGATGCCGGTCCAATGCCTGGCCCATTGGAGTGTCGCGGTGTGCGCCTGGGCGTGCCTGTATGTGAGGATGCTTGGTTTGAGGATGTGCCGGAATGCCTGGTTGAAACGGGCGCGGAGCTTCTCATCGTTCCCAATGGCTCGCCCTGGTGGGAGGCGAAGAACGATGAGCGCCAGCAGGTTATGGTTCAGCGTGTGGTCGAGACCGATTTGCCATTGCTCTATCTCAACCAGTTGGGCGGGCAAGATGAGCTAGTGTTTGACGGTGGATCGTTTGCGCTGGCAAAGGACCGCACACTGGCGCTGCAAATGCCGCAATTTGAGGCCGGTATCCAGCTGTTAGAAGCGGTGCGTGGCGAGAATGGCTGGACATTTGTGCGCGGCCCTATCGCTAAGCTGCCCGATGATCTGGAAGCCGATTGGCGCGCCTGCGTCATGAGCCTTGGCGACTATGTGAACAAAAATGGTTTTCCCGGTGTGGTGCTGGGTTTATCCGGTGGCATTGACTCGGCCATTTGCGCGGCCATGGCGGTGGATGCGCTGGGGCCGGGGCGCGTGCACTGCGTGATGATGCCCTATGAATACACCGCGCAACACTCGCTGGAGGATGCGCAGGCCTGCGCCAACGCTTTGGGCGTGCGCTATGATGTTGTGGAAATTCACAAACCCGTGGAAGGCTTCTTGGATGCGCTTGGGCCCATGTTTGAGGGCACAGAAAGTGGCGTGACCGAGGAAAACCTGCAATCGCGCACGCGCGGTACCATCCTTATGGGCATCTCCAACAAGTTTGGTGCCATGGTGGTAACCACAGGCAATAAGTCAGAAATGTCGGTGGGTTACGCCACGCTTTATGGCGATATGAATGGCGGATTTAACCCGATCAAAGACATCTACAAAACCGATGTTTATCGCATGTCGGCCTGGCGCAACGAAAACCATCCAGAAGACCTGCACGGTCCAGCCGGTGAAGTGATCCCGGAGCGGATCATCACCAAAGCGCCATCTGCTGAGCTGCGCCCAGACCAGACCGATCAGGACTCGCTGCCCGAATATGACGTCCTCGATGGCATATTACGTGGGCTGGTGGAAAACGAACAATCGATCCAAGATATCGTGGCCGATGGCTATGACGTTGAAACGGTTGGCCGGATCGAGCATCTGCTGTACATAGCCGAATATAAAAGGCGGCAGGCTGCGCCGGGCGTGAAGCTCACCAGCCGCGCCTTTGGACGAGATCGTCGCTACCCCATCACCAATCGCTTCCGGGATCGCCGCGATCCGGCCCATCCCTCTGGTACATCGGACTGATATGACTGTTGTTCGCTTCGCCCCGTCACCCACGGGCTATCTTCACATTGGTAATGCCCGCACCGCACTGTTTAACGCCTTGTTTGCGTTGAAAAATAACGGCCAGTTCGTTCTGCGCTTGGATGACACCGACATCGCGCGCTCAACGCAGGAGTTTGCCGATACCATCCAAGAGGATATCGCCTGGTTGGGCATCTCGGTTGGCCGCTTGGAAAAGCAGTCGGCCCGCATGGCGCGCTATGATGGTGTGCGTGATGAGCTGAAGGCCAAAGGGCTGCTTTATGCCTGTTATGAAACGGCTGAAGAGCTGGACTATAAGCGCAAGCGCCAAATGGCGCTGGGCAAGCCGCCGGTCTATGATCGGGCAGGCCTGAACCTTTCTGATGAAGAACGCAAAGAGCTGGAAGCTGAGGGCAGAAAGCCCCATTGGCGCTTCAAGTTAACCGGCAGGCGCGTGCAGTGGGATGACCTCTGTAAAGGTGCGCAAACCATTGATACCGCTTCACAATCTGATCCTGTTCTGATCCGTGAAGATGGCTCTTACCTCTACACTTTGCCCTCGATTATCGATGATATTGATTTCGGCATCACCCACGTCATTCGTGGCGAAGACCATGTGTCCAACACCGGCACGCAGATCGAAATCTTCGAAGCATTGGGCGCGGCCGCACCAGGTTGGGGCCACCATAATTTGTTGATTGCCGCGGATGGTTCAGCACTTTCCAAGCGCGAAGGATCCTTATCTCTCAAGGCCTTGCGCGAAGATGGCACCCAAGCCATGGCGGTTTCCAGCGTTGCGGCGCTGGTGGGTACATCCATGGCGATTGCACCGCGCGCTGATCTGGCAGCCCTGGCAGAGGATTTTGATCTCACCAAGGTTTCCTCCGGCCCGGCCCGCTTCGAGCCCAAGCAAATCGCTGACTTCTCCGCACAAATGGTGCACGAACTGACGCTAGAAGATGTGGCTAAAACATTGACGGAGCTTGGTATTCCCGCCGATATCCAAGTTCAGTTCTGGCTTGCCGTGCGCAAAAATTGTGAAGCCCCGCAAGGCGCAAAAGCTTGGTGGGATCTTATCAATGCCGATGGTGTGGATGCCGCGCTTGAGCCTGATGATGTCGCCTATATCCAAGCAGCTATCGATCATTTGCCAGCTGGTGAAATCATCGATGAGACATGGGGCACGTGGACGGCGGCGCTGAAAGCTGAAACTGGGCGAAAGGGCAAGGGTCTGTTCATGCCGCTTCGCAAGGCGCTAACCGGCATGGAACGCGGGCCAGAAATGGGTCCGATGATCGTGCTGCTTGGTAGGGACAAAGTGCTCGCACGTCTGGGACAAGCGGCGTCCTAATTCGCGACA
>JBGCDM010000128.1:0-8363 GCA_045105395.1 Devosiaceae bacterium
GGCGGCTGGTTGCAAAACAAAGCCAAACAACGCGCTGATGCGCGTGTCCTTATTGACCGCATCGGTATGGACTTGGACGTGGACCGCGCCGCCAGTGGGCTAACGCTTGCCGAGCAGCAGGCGGTGGAAATTGCCCGAGCACTATCCCAGGATGTTCGGGTGCTGATTATGGATGAGCCGACCGCATCCCTGTCGGCCCATGAGGCGGAACAATTGCGCCGCATTGCCCGTGGTTTGGCCGCTGATGGCGTGGCGGTTGTGTATATTTCCCACCGCCTTGAAGAGATTTTTGAGATTGCCGACCGCGTGACCGTTATCCGCGATGGCGAGCACATTTCCACCCGCCTGATCACCGAAACTGATACCGATAGGATGATCGCCGAAATGGTAGGCCGTGAGGTGGGCAATTACTTCGCCAAGGGGCAAAGCTACACCACCGATGAGACCATTTTGGCTGTTGATGGAATGACACTTGATGGCGTGTTTGAGAACATCACATTCGACTTGAAACGCGGCGAAGTGCTCGCCATGGCTGGGTTGATTGGCGCGCGCCGCACCGATGTTGCGCTGTCACTTTTTGGTATTGAACCAGCGAGCACCGGAACGGTTGCCTATAAGGGTGAGCCGCTAAAAATTACCTCGCCCAAACAGGCGATGGATGCAGGCATCGCCTATGTTTCAGAGGATCGACGCAAACTGGGCCTTGCCATGCCAATGGCCATTCGCGCCAACATTTCATTGGCAACCTTGCAGGACTTTCTTTCCAAATTCGGGCTGATCAACCGCCCTAAAGAAGCTGCCACGGCGCACCAGTTTCGCGAGCGGCTCAACATTCGCACCCCCGATGTGGAAACCGAAGTGGGCATGCTGTCCGGCGGCAACCAGCAAAAGGTCATGCTGGCCAAGTGGCTGAACATGAACCCGGACCTTTTGATTTTTGATGAGCCAACGCGCGGCATCGATGTGGGCGCGAAGGCCGAGGTGCACGACCTTGTCCGTGACTTCGTAAAACAAGGTGGCGCGGCCATCGTTATCTCCTCCGATCTGCCCGAAGTGCTGGCCATGGGCGACCGAATTTTGGTGATGCGCGAGGGCCAGCAAATGGCAATCCTTGATCATGAAGAGGCGAGCCAGGAGCGCATTATGGCGCTCGCCACCGGCCAGAAAACCGTCGAGAAGGATGTGGCGGCATGATGCGTGCGCTCTCCAATCTTAATCCGCAAACCCTGCGCCTGATTGCATTGCTGGTTGTGCTGGTGCTGGTGATCCTGTTTTTCTCAACGCAGATTTCCAACTATCTCAATGGGCGCCTGTTCAACCGCATCTCATCCTCTGTTGCGATCATGGCACTCATTGCCACCGCACAAACGCTGGTGATCCTCACCCGCAATATCGACCTTTCCATTGGTTCAGTGGTTGGCTTCACTGCCTTTGCCACCGGCAGCATGATCGCCAGTGCACCTGATCTGCATCCACTTTTACTGGTCACCTATTCCATGCTCATCGGGGCTTGCTTTGGCGCGTTTAACGGCTTCTTCGTCGCCTATGCACGCGTACCGGCCATCATCGTGACGCTGGCCACCATGGCGCTGTTCCGCTCGGCTTTGGTGGAGTTTGCTGATGGCAAAAGCATCACCTCTAGCCAGTTGCCCCAATGGCTCACCAGCTTCCCCAACACGCGGCTTTTTGAACTCGGGGATTTCCAGTTCCGCGCTTCCTTCGTGGTTGCGGTGGTGGTGGTTCTGACCGTACATTTTGCGCTGCAGAGGCTGCGCGTTGCGCGCAAGCTTTACGCCATTGGCTCCAACCCTGAAGCCGCCGATATGGCAGGCATCAACCAAAAAGCCACGGTGTTTGTCGCTTTCGTTTGTGCGGGCGCTTTGGCGGGTCTGGCAGGCTTCATGTTCCTGGCGCGCTTTGGCAATATTACCGTTGTGGCTGGGCTTGGCTTTGAGCTGAAATCAGTCGCCGCTGCTGTTGTGGGCGGCGTGAATATTTTTGGCGGATCAGGCACCGTGCTAGGCGCGCTCATAGGCGCTGTGCTGGTGGATCTAATCGAAACAAGCCTGGTGCGCTGGCCGCTGGTCTCAGAATTTTGGCGCGAGGCGGTTCTGGGCACCCTGATCCTAACCGCCGTAGCGCTGGATGCGGTGGTGATGCGCCGCCTGGTTGCGCTGCGCGCGTCCAAGCACCATGAGAAGCGGGAGAAAGCCGATGGCTGAACGTTCTGCTTTCGCCAGCATGTGGGCCAAGGTGCAAACCTGGGAAGGGTTCCTGGTCTGCGCGCTCATTTTCATTGTGCTCATGAACACCGCACTCTCACCGCAGTTCATGACGCTGAACAATCAGATTAACCTGTTCCAGCTGTCGATTGAAAAGATCATCGTGGCACTGGTGATGACCTTCGTCATCATCAACGCTGAAATTGACCTGTCCGTTGGCTCCATGATGGGTCTTGCTGCCTGCGCCTTTGGCTATCTGTTTCAGGCCGGCGTTGATCCTGTGCTGGCGTGTGGCATCGTCATGCTCATCGGCGTTATCGGTGGCGCGGTGAACGGCTTTTTCATCACCACCATTGGCCTGCCATCCCTGGTGGTGACGCTTGCCACGCTTATCGGGTTTCGTGGGTTAGCCCGCGTGTTGGTGGAAGATCGCGGCGTGACCGACTTTCCTGACTGGTTTGATGGGCTGGGTCAGCAGGGTATCATTGGCCCTATTCCCTTCGCGCTCATTGCCTTCTTCATCCTGTTCGCTGTGCTTTATGTGCTGCTTCAGCGCACCGGCTTTGGCCGTAAAACCTATGTCATCGGTACCAATCGCGATGTGGCGGCCTTTGCCGGCATAGACACAAATCGGCACAAGATGATCCTGTTCATCATGTCCGGCGCAGTGTCCGCGTTTGCGGGCTTGCTTTATGCAGCGCGCGTGGGTGCGGTGCGCGGCGATGTGGCGCTGGGCTTTGAGCTGGATATCATCACCATGGTGCTGCTGGGTGGGGTGAGCATTTTTGGTGGCTCTGGTACGCTACTGGGCACGTTGCTGGCGATTCTCATTGTGCTCAATCTGCGCAATGGCATGGCGCTCTTAAATATCACTGGTCACATCCAAACTGGAGTGATCGGCATTTTGCTCATCGCGTCGGTTCTGTTGCCACGGGTCAACCTAGCCAGCGTGCTGGGCCACAAACCAAAAGAGGAGGCGGGTTCGTGAACAATCCAGCCCAAAAACTGGAGTTCGACACGCCTTTAGAGCGGCTTCCGGTCGGCGAAATGGTGGCCCGGCGCGTTCTGGATATGGTGAAGGCTGGAACCTTACAGCCCGGTGATCAGTTGCCAACAGAGCGCGATCTGGCGCAGTCGCTCAATGTGTCGCGCCCGTCCGTTCGTGAGGCCATTCGTGGCCTAGCCATCCTTGGCGTCGTGCGCACGGTGCAGGGCGGCGGGGCCTATATTTCTGATCTGGATGCAGATGCCCTGCTTGGCCCCATCCAGTTCTTTCTGTCACTGCAAGACCTCAACGTGACCGAGCTTTATGATGCCCGCTCGCTGATCGAAAGCGATGTGGCCCGCCGTGCGGCGGTGAACATTGATGCACCCAGCCTGCTGCGGTTGGAAGCGGTACTCGCCACCCAGAAAGACTGCTTGGCCGATCCGGATGCTTTCCGCGCATCAGACTACGCTTTTCATGAAATCATCTGGATCGGCTCCAACAATGCGTTTTTGAAGCGTATCGGTGAGAGCTTGAATGTAATCGGGCTAGAGTTTCGCAAACGAGCGTCAGAAAGCTCTGCCGTGCTGCGCCAAAGTTACGCCGATCACAGAACGCTGTTTGAAGCGCTTAAAGCGCGCGATGCAGAAGCCGCAGCCAAAGCTGCTGAGCAACACATGCAGAATGTGTATCGCGTGACGATTGAGCAACCTGAACTTCGCGAAGGGAGCACCTCATGAGCGCACGCATAGGCCTTGTGGGCGCTGGTTGGTGGGCAACATTCAACCACATTCCGACCATTCAAAAAAGCGATGCCGCTGACATTGTGGCGATCTGTGACCTGGATGAAGCGCGCCTTGCCGAAGTAGGCGACACGTTCTCCATTGCCAATCGTCACACCGATCTGGCCGCTATGCTGGCAGAAGAAAACCTGGATGGCGTTATCGTTTCCACCCCGCATGTTGCCCACCGTGACCCTGCTATTATGGCGCTGCAGGCCGGGTGCCATGTGCTGGTGGAAAAGCCAATGGCAACAACGGCGCAGGATGGTTGGGCCATCGCAAACGCCGCGCAAAAAGCAGACCGCCAAGTGTTGGTGCCAACAGGCATGAACTTTGAGTGGTTCTCGATGAAGGCTGCGCAGTGGGTGCGTGATGGCCGTATTGGCGATGTGCGCCACGCCGCCTGCCAGATGGGATCGGCTTTATCTGATCTGTTTGCTGGCGAGCCGATGATGGAAACCACCGACCATATGTATCGCCCACCTGCCTCCACTTGGGCCGACCCTAAGCGCGCTGGCGGCTATGGCTGGGGTCAGCTTTCGCATGCCTTGGCTTGGCTTTTTTATGTGTCTGATTTGCGGGCGCAGAGCGCCTATTGCATGGTGGGTCGCTCGCCAACTGGCGTTGATTTTTATGATGCAGCCACGGCTCGCGCGACCAATGGCGCAACCATCGCCCTGTCTGGTGCCTCCACCGTGCCCAAGCATGTGGGCATGCATATCGACATCAAAATCTATGGCACTGAAGGTATGATCGCCTTCAACAATGCCAACGCACATCTGGCCCTTTACCGTGACGACAAGGCCGATGAGGTGGTCTCCATGAGCGCCGAAGATGGTGAGTATGATGGCATGCTGCCGGTAGAGGTTTTCGCCAAGCTGTGCGCCGGTGAGACGGTTGAAAACGCATCAGGTGGCGAGAATGGTGCGCGGGTCACAGAGCTGCTGCACGCGCTCTATCGCTCTGCTGAAACTGATAGCCTGATAACAATCGGAGGCTAACCCATGGAACTGTCTCTCACCGCTTGGTCGATGCCCTCTTGCACGCTGGAAGAATGCGCCGCGATCTCCAAAGCATTGAGCATCAATGCGCTGGATGTTGGCCTTTTCTACCGCTCGGCACTGGATAAAGCGCAGTTGCTTTCTGATCCGCAAGCGGTGGCGCAGCACGTGCGCGCGCTGGATATCCGCACGCCCAATTTCTATCACCTGTTTGGCGATAGCCTAGACGGGCGCAACTTGGCGCTACCTGGAACTCTTGACCAGAACCTGGCTGATCTGGAACAGGTGCTCACCTTTGCAGACAGCGCCAACATTGGCACAGTTTTCATTTTGCCTGGTGTGGTGAACCCTGGCCAATCGCGCGAGGATGCCTTCAACGTTTCCGCGCAAAGCCTCAAGGCCATGGTCGAGCTTTCAAGCGGTTACAATGCAACCCTATGCATTGAACCGCACGTGCATTCGTTCACCGAAAGCCCCGCCATTGTGGAGCGTTTGGTGGAGGTAACGGGCATTAAGCTTGCCCTGGATTATTCCCATTTTGCGTGCCTGGGCTACCGCCAAGACGAGGTGGATCCGCTGGCCAAACACGCTGCCCATGTGCATTTGCGTCAAGCTAAAATGGGTGACCTTCAGGCCAAGTTTGCGCAAGGCACGCTGAATTTTCCGGCCATGTTTGGCACGCTGCGCGATGCCGGGTACACCGGCGCGGTGGCCATTGAGCCCGTGCACCAAGACTATATGAACACCTGGTTCGATGACATTCTGACCGAGATTATCGCCCTGCGCGATTGCTTCAACACCTGGAACCAAGGAGCAAGCTAATGGCTGGTTATGCATGGGTGCTGGAAGTGCGCCCGGGATATGAAGATGAATACAAAAAGCGCCATGATGAAATCTGGCCAGACATGCTGGCAGCGCTGCGCAAAGCAGGGATCAGCAATTACAACATTTTTCGCCATGGGCTGACGCTGTTTGGCTATTTTGAAACCGACGATCTGGATGCGTCCATCAAGGCCATCAGTGCTGACCCCATCAATGCCAAATGGGGCGAGTGGATGGGGCCGATTATGAAAATTGATATTGACGAGCAGACAGGATTTCCGTTCCTGCTGCCCAAACAGTTTTACATGGAATAGGCGCCTCGCCGCGCCTTGCCCGCAATGAAAAGAGAGACTTAGCCATGAAACTGATGCGTGTTGGACAGCCAGGGCAAGAGCGCCCAGCGGCCCTGGATAGTGATGGCGTAGTGCGTGATTTGTCCGCCCATGTGGATGATATCGCCGGTGAGGCCATAACCAATGCTGGCATTACCAAGCTGCAAGGCATTGATCTCAGCACGCTGCCTGCCTTGGAGGTGGACCGCATCGGCCCGTGTGTTGGCAGCGTTGGCAAGTTCCTCTGCATCGGCCTCAACTATGCAGACCATGCGGCAGAAAGCGGCATGGCGGTTCCGCCTGAACCAGTGATGTTTATGAAGGCGACCAGTGCGATCTGCGGGCCTAATGACGATGTTTTGGTGCCTCGTGGCAGCGACAAATGCGACTGGGAAGTCGAGCTTGGTGTGATCATTGGTGAGGGCGGCGTCTATATCGATGAGGCCGACGCCATGAACCATGTGGCGGGTTATTGCGTGATCAATGATGTGTCAGAGCGCACCTTTCAAATCGAGCGTGCTGGCCAATGGGTGAAGGGCAAATCTGCTGACACCTTTGGCCCTATCGGCCCGTGGCTTGTGACCCGCGATGAGGTCGAAGATCCGCAAAACCTTTCCATGTGGTTGGAAGTCGATGGCACGCGCCATCAAAACGGTTCCACACAAACCATGGTCTATGGCGTGCAGCATCTGGTGCATTATGTCAGCCAGTTCATGTCACTTCAGCCCGGGGACGTCATCTCCACCGGCACGCCTCCGGGTGTAGGCATGGGCCTGAAACCGCAAAAATGGTTGCATGGCGGCGAGACGATGCGGCTTGGCATTGATGGCCTGGGTGAGCAAACACAGAACGTGGTCCGCGCCTAACCTTTTCGCCGTTTGAGCGACCATCCGCGTCGGCTGAGAGCGCTAAAACCAACCGCGACTAATATGATCGCGCCGACCAAAACCTCACGCACATAGCTGTCCACCCGCATCTGCGTGAGGCCATTATCCAGCACACCCAAAATGGCCACACCAGCCAGGGTTGCCAAAACGCGCGGCTGACCATCTCGGGTTATCGTCATGCCCAAAAACACAGCGGCGATGGCCGTCAGCATCAGCCCGTCACCTTGCGTTGGGTTGGCCGAGGCCACGCGGCTGGCATACATGAGGCCTGCAATCGCCGCGCCCACGCCGGTGAACGCAAAGGCAGACAAACGTAAGCTTATCACTGGCAATCCTGCCAGCCGCGCTGCTTCGCTGTTGCCGCCTATCGCGTAAAGCCTGCGCCCGTAGCTTGTGTGCTCCAGCACCACCCAAACAAGAAACGCCAACACCAATGCCACGATGGTAAGATTGGGGAACACAAGCGCGCGCTCATCCACCATGCCAAGCATCGGCCCTCCGCGCGCAAAATCACCAAAGGCATCGGGTATACCTCGGCCAAAAACGGTGCGCCCATCGCGGACCATAAACGCCAGCCCGCTGAACAGCGTGAGCGTTGCAAGCGTTGCCACGAAGGGCAAAATGCCAACCACCGACACCATGATGCCGTTGAACAATCCGCCCAGAAGGCCAATGAGCATGGCCGCCGCCAGCGCCGCCGGAATGGACCAACCGGCGACAAAAAGTGTGGCCGCGACAACGCCTGCCAGTGACGCCATCGCGCCCACGGACAGATCAAAGTCGCCCATCACCATCGCCACCGTCATGGTGACGGCAACCACCGCCAGCATGCTGATCTGCTGGGAGATGTTGAGCATATTGCGGGCGGTGAGAAACGTATCGGGCAGGGCCAGCGCAAAGAAAGCGAACACCAGCAACATGCCTGCTGCGCCGCCATAGCGCTTGATCAAGTGGCTCATAGGATGTCGCTCATGCGGCGCTGGCCTTGGTGTCGGTGTGATAAAAACGCGCCAAAAGATCGCCCTCGGTCAGGTCGTGCGTGGGAATGATTTCACCCAGCATACCGTCGCGCATGATGGGGATGCGATCGGACAGGCCAATCAATTCCGGTAGATCAGAGGACGCCAGAATAATGGCTTTGCCGTTTTCGCTAAGGCTTCTGATGATGCGGTAAAGATCAAACCGCGCGCCAATATCCACCCCGCGGGTCGGCTCATCCAGCATCAGCACACTGGGGTCACCGGCCAGCGCCCGGGCAAACAGAACCTTTTGTTGGTTGCCACCTGAAAGCTCAGCACAGGGCTGTTGGTCCGTTGTCATTTTTAGACGGAC
>JBGCDM010000129.1:0-8831 GCA_045105395.1 Devosiaceae bacterium
CGGCGCGCCGGAGGCAATGGCAATAGCCAGGCTGAGTGGGATCGCGACCATAGCCACGCTGAAACCAGCAAACACGTCGCGGTAAAACGCGCTAAGTGTGTAGTCCTGGATGGTGCTAAGAATGATCGGTCGCCGCATGGCAGAACGGCTAGCACCTGCCAACGTGCGTGGATATCGACCATAAGTTGTCGCAACCCAAAATGCGTTGCGGTGGCGCGCCTAAACTTCGGTGCGGGCCTTCATGGCGGCGGCCAAGGTCCCCTCATCCAGATAGTCCAGCTCGCCGCCCACCGGTACACCGTGGGCAAGGCGGGTGATGGAGACGTTACACGCCTCCAGCCGGTCGGTAAGGTAATAGGCCGTGCTTTGGCCCTCCACCGTGGCGTTGATGGCAAGGATCACCTCGCGCACATCTGGTGCGCTTGCGCGTTCCACCAAGCTTTCAATGGACAGATCATCCGGCCCCACGCCATCAAGTGGAGACAGCACACCGCCCAGCACATGGTAGCGGCCACGGCTGGCTTTGGCGCGTTCTAGCGCCCACAGGTCCGCCACATCCTCCACCACCACCAACAGGCCATCATCGCGGCGCGAGTCGGTGCACATCGTGCAGGGGCTCATGGTATCGATATTGCCGCAGCGGGAGCATTCCATCACATTATCACGCGCCACAGCCATCGCCTCGGCCAGCGGCCCAAGCAATTGATCCTTGCGTTTGACAAGATGCAGCGAGGCGCGACGCGCCGAACGGGGACCGAGGCCAGGCAGCTTGGCCAGAAGCTGAATAAGGCGTTCTATTTCTGGCCCAACGGTGTGATCACTCACGCCGGATTACATCCCAGGCAGTTTCATGCCCGCAGGCAGGCCCATGCCAGCCATCATTTCTTGGCTCTTTTCCGCCATCAGCTGGTCGCCCTTCATCTTGGCATCGCTATGTGCGGCAATCAGCAAATCTTCCAGTATTTCAACGTCATCTGGCACCAGCAACGAGGGGTCGATTTTCAAACCCTTCAGCTCACCCTTGCCCGACAGTGTAACCGTGACCATGCCACCACCGGCAGAACCGTCTACGCTCTCATCAGCCATTTCAGACTGCATGGTCTGCATTTTGTCTTGCATGTCTTTGGCTTGTTTCATCATTTTCATGATGTCCATGGCGGCTCATCCTCGTCATCTGGTGTGTCTGAAACGTGTGTGTCGATTGTATCGTCGATATCGGGCGCGATCTGCCCATCTTCAAGCGCTTCAACCTCATCTTTGATACTGCGCACACTGGTGATGGTCGCGCCGGGAAAGGCCTGCATGATCGCTTGCACCGTGGGATGCTGGCTGGCATCGGCCTTACGCGCCACTTCACGCTCGGCGGCCAGCTCGTTCAGCGTTTGCGCATCAGCCTGGCTATTCACCGAAATCATCCAGCGGCTGCCAGTCCAGGTTTTCAAGGCCTCGGCCAGATCCCCCACAAAGCTTTGCGGCGCGCCTTGAGCCAGGCCAAATTCCAGCGTGTTCTGGCCGAATGAAACCGGGCGCACATAAGCGCGGATCATGGAGGGTAGCGCACGATTGTTGTTCTTTTCAGCCAGCGCGATGAGAGCGTCTAAATCTCGTATGGCGACCGGAGCAGCGGCAGCCTTTGGTTCTTCTCGTGGCGCAGGTTGCAGCTGCGGTGTCTCAACCTGCGGTGCCAGTGCCAGCGAGGCGCGCGGTCCGCCGCCATTGCCTGCAGGCACAGAAGGTGTAGAGGGCGCAGGAGCAGATGATGGCGTCCCATCCCCAAGCGCCTTGATGGCTTCATCGGGCGTTGGAAGATCTGCCACATAGCAGAGCCGCACCAAAATCATCTCCGCTGCAATCAGCGGTTTGGGCGCACGGGAAAGTTCATCCAAACCTTTCAGCAACATCTGCCAGGCACGCGAAAGCACCTTCACCGATAGGCCAGTGACCATATCTGCCAAACGGGCCTGGTTTTCCCCGGTGAGGCTATCGGTTGGATGGTCCGGCATCACTTTGGCACGGGTTGCCGCATGCACCATTTCAGCCAGATCGGCGATCAGGCCCGCCGGATCTGTGCCACGGCTATAGGCGGCAGCGAGCTGGGTTAGCGCGGCATCAGCTTCGCCCTTCATCACCATTTCAAAAAGGTTAAGCGTTGCAGCTTGGTCGGCAAGGTTTAGCAGCTCATGCAAGGATGCCGCCGTGATGGGTGTATCAACACTTGCGCCGTTATGGGCAATGGCCTGATCAAGCAGCGACAGCGCATCACGCACCGAGCCCTCAGAGGCTCGCGCAATGAGCCGCAGTGCATCTTCCTCGGCGCTTGCACCTTCAGCTCTCACCACTTTATCCAGATGCGCCATCATCATGGGCACTTCCACCCGGCGCAGGTCAAAACGCTGGCAGCGGGAAAGGATCGTCACCGGCACCTTGCCGATCTCCGTGGTGGCGAAGATAAACTTTACATGGTCAGGCGGCTCTTCCAGCGTTTTCAGCAGCGCATTAAACGCCGCCGTGGAGAGCATGTGCACCTCATCGAGCAAGTACACTTTGTAGCGGGCAGACACTGGTGAGTAGCGCGCTGCATCGGTGATCTCGCGAATGTCGCCCACACCATTATGGCTGGCGGCATCCATCTCGATCACATCAACATGACGACCTTCCATGATCGCCTGGCAGTGCAGACCCATCTCGCCCAGCGCGACTGTGGGCGCGCCGTCACCGGCCTCGGTTTGATAGTTCAAGCCACGGGCCAAAATGCGCGCCGTTGTGGTTTTGCCCACACCTCGAACACCTGTCAGCATGAAAGCCTGCGCAATGCGGCCAACTTCAAAGGCGTTGCGCAACGTTTGCACCATCGGCTCCTGGCCGATCAAATCATCAAAATTGCTGGGGCGATATTTGCGAGCAAGGACGCGGTAGCCACTGTCTTGGCTGATTGATGAAGCAATGGCTGAAGGGGGCGTGTCGGCCATGCGTATCCGGCTATCCTGCGCATCTGGTCGTTTTGGCATCTTGGCAAATAAAGGTGGAAGACTGAACGGCAACCCGAACCGTAAAACTCGTTGGGGCTGCTTCCTTCCGGATCTGACCCGATTGGCGAGCGGCTCGTCCGCCGCCAGCCTTCCATCCTCTATATCGGGGTTCATGGGCGCGATGTCTAGAGCAATAGCGGACCAGAGAACTGGACCTGGCGCCAAAGGGTGGTAGAGAGCGCACATGACCGACTTTACTCTTGATACAAGGCTGGCCGCTGACAGCCTGCCCCTTTGTTACACCACCACCTCCACACTGCGCGTGGCACGCGATGCACGCTTTGCTTGGCTGATCCTGATCCCCAAAATTGCTGGCATGGCAGACTTGGTGGATCTATCGCCCGATGAGGAAGCCCGCGTGATGGGTGATGTACGTGCAGCCTCGCTGGCGCTGCGCCAAGCCACCGCCTGCCACAAGCTGAATGTGGCAAGCCTAGGCAACATGGTGCGCCAGTTGCACGTGCATATAGTGGCGCGTTTTGAAGGCGATGCCGCCTGGCCTGGTCCCATCTGGGGTGTTGGCGAAGCGCAGATCATCGATACGCCGCCTGCATGGGCGCGTGATGTAAGGACATCGCTGGGTTGGGCGATGGAGGGAACAGAATGACGGATGTAGCAGCCCTTTTGGCAAGCCTTCCACGGCCTGAGCTTTCGGCCAAAACCGGCATGTCCGGCAACCGCATCGACCGCCATGGCGACCGGCGTGATGATGCGGCTTTCTTAGAAGCGCAGGAAGAAAAAGCGCGCTTTTTGCTGTTTGATGGCGCAGCTTTGGTGGAAGGCGATCATGGGCCCAATGGTGGCCCAGAGGCTATGTATCACACCCGTTTGCGCGATGATGTGGATGGCCAAACGCGGGTTTATTGCGGGGAAGATGGCGATGGGCCCGTCTATGCCTACGCGCTGCGATCAGGCGATAGCAGCGCTGATGTCGGTGGACTTGCCACCACGCCGCCCATGCAACAGCCGCTGCGCCCCTTTGTTGAGGCATTTGCGCCGCTGGACCATCATTTGGGCCTGTTGGCAGAGGGTGCATCGCTTACCGGCTGGCATCGCCGGCACATGTTTTGCGCCAAGTGTGGGGGCACAACGCACAATGAACAGGCCGGTTGGCGGCGCCGCTGCGATGCCTGCGACACTATGCATTTTCCACGCACCGACCCGGTGGTTATCATGAATGTGATTGACCCTGCCACCGGCGATATATTGCTTGGGCGGCAAACCCAATTTGTGGCTGGACGCTTTTCTTGCCTAGCGGGCTTTGTGGAATCGGGTGAAACACTGGAAGATGCGGTGCGCCGTGAAGTGCTTGAAGAGGCGGGCATTCCGCTTGGCAGGGTGACCTATAAAGCCTCGCAGCCTTGGCCCTTTCCCTCCACGCTCATGATGGGGTTTGAGGGTGAAGCGCTCGCGCGTGATATCACGATAGATGAGGCTGAATTGGCCGAAGCACGATGGTTCACCAAAGATGAAGTGCGCCAAATTGCTGGCAACCCTGATGTCGAGGGCCTACCATCCCTGCCACCGAAAATTGCCATCGCCCGCACCTTGCTCGATGATTATCTGGGGCTTTAGTCGCCAAACATATCTTCCTGCTTGGGTGCAGGGCGGGCATCAACAACACGCTTGGGCTTTTTGGTCTTGGCTGGTACCGCCGACCCCTCAGCAACCACGGCATCACGGCTACCATCGACCATTTCAATGCGGATTTGCACGGCATCATCCAGCGCGGAAACCGCACGAAGGGGCACGCCTGAGGCATCCCGTATCACGGCAAACCCACGCGCCAAAATACGGCGATAATTGAATGCATCCAATAGTTTAGCACGTTGTGCTATGTGATTTTTGCGCGTATCCACTTGTTGGAAAATGGCCCTTTGCAGGCGATTGTCCATCTGGCTTAGGCTGCGCCTACCCTCGCCCACCAAACGCTGCACAGCGCGTGGAGACACACGGGCGCCAAGGCCTGTAAGCTTATCGCGCTGGCGTTGGCGGCGCTGATCGAGCGCGCGGCCAAGCTTATCGCCCTGCACTGTAACGGCGCGTTTGCGCTCTTTTAGGCCAGCTTCAATGATGCGTGGGGTAAGCCGCACGCTGGCATTATCCAACCGTGCGCGCTGCTTCATGGTGCCTTGGGTTAGCGCTTGGGCGAGCCGCAGGCTTGCCTGATCAAGGCGCTGGCGCGGTGTGGTGAGCAGATTTTCCGGCTGTGGCAGCGCGCGGGCAAGAGCGCGCAAGTCACGGCGACGGGTTTCAACCCCGCGCAACGTGGTCGCGGTGAGACGGCGGGCCAAGTCATTGATCGTAAGGACTAAATCTGCCTTTACCGGCACCACCATTTCCGCAGCACCGGTGGGTGTGGGCGCGCGTACATCCGCGGCATAATCGATCAGCGTCCAGTCGGTTTCATGGCCAACAGCAGAAACCAGCGGGATCATGCTTTCGGCGGCAGCGCGAGCGACAATCTCCTCATTAAAGCCCCACAAGTCTTCAAGGCTACCACCGCCGCGCGCCACGATAATGACGTCCGGTTGGGGGATCTCTATGCCCCCTCGGCCACCTGGTTCTAGCGCATTGAACCCATGGATCGCGCGCGCCACTTCCTTGGCGCTGGTCTCGCCCTGCACGCGCACCGGCCAAACCAAAACGTGGGCCGGCGTACGGTCTGATAGGCGATGCAAAATATCACGGATTACCGCCCCAGATGGCGAGGTCACCACCCCTATCACCTTGGGAAGAAACGGTAAAAGCTGTTTGCGCGCCTCATCAAACAAGCCCTCGGCGGCAAGCTTTCGCCGTCGCTCTTCCAGCAACTTCATCAGCGCGCCAACGCCTGCAGGCTCAATGCGGTCAATCACCAATTGGTAGCGCGATTGGCCGGGGAACGTGGTCATGCGTCCGGTGGCGATCACCTCCAAACCCTCTTCAGGCTTGAAGGTGAGTTTTTGCGCAGTGCCCTTCCACATGACCGAGGAAAGGACGGATCGATCATCTTTCAGATCGGTGTAAATATGCCCTGAGGCCGGGCGGCTAACCCGGCCAAGCTCGCCACGCACGCGCACATAGCCAAAAGCATCTTCCACCGTGCGCTTGACGGCAGAGGAAATCTCGCTGACGGAGTATTCCGGCGCGTTGGATTGGGTCTCTTCACTCATCCCACCACCCTGACGCGCATGCCGATTCGGAGCAAGATGCCATGCCGCCCAGAGTGGATTTCAAAAGCCAACGGATCTTCGTTGCGCACGCGTTGGCGCAGGGTTTGCAGGCGCCTTTGAGCACTGAGCATGCGCACTATCTGCTAACGGTCTTACGTATGGAGACGGGCGCTAACCTGCTGGCGTTTAACGGAAAAGACGGTGAGTGGCGGGTAGAGGTGGAGCGTGCAAGTAAGCGCTCAGGCAGCTTGAAAGTGCTCTCTCAAACACGTCCGCAAACGCCACTCAACGCTCTAACTTTTCTGTTCGCACCGATCAAAAAAGAGCGCATGGACTGGATGGTGCAGAAAGCGGTGGAGATGGGCGCAGGAACCATTGGCCCGGTGATAACCGAGCATACGCAAAACCAAAAACTGCGAGATGATAAGCTGGAAGCCAACATTGTGGAGGCCGCTGAACAATGCGGCGTGTTGGCCGTGCCGTCTTTACAACCGAGCCAAACTCTGTCGCAACTTATCGCGAATTGGGACCAGAATTGTGCTCTTATCTGGTGCGACGAACAGGCTTTTGTCTCGGACATGCGTGATCGTTTATCGCGAATTACGCACAAACCACTGGCCGTTTTGATCGGCCCGGAGGGTGGCTTTAGCCACGCTGAACGCGAGAAACTTTTGGCACTTCCTTTTGCCCACGCTATCTCGCTTGGACCGCGTATTTTGCGCGCTGACACGGCTGCGGTGGCGGCGCTAACCGCGATCCAAATGAGCGTTGGTGACTGGCGCGACTAAACCTTGCCAAACGTTGCGCGCATGCGCCGGGGGAGGATAGCGCCGAGCGTTATGCCCCGCAGGCCCAGGAACAGAAGAAGGCTGATCCAGAGGCCAGTGTTTCCAAACGCAGGGGTTAATGTGTAAGCGGCGGCCAAAAATACCGCCAGTGAAATGAGCATCATGTTGCGCATGTCTCGAGACCAAGTTGCCCCGATATACACCCCGTCCATCAGGAAGGCTGCGGCCCCTGCCACAGGTGTGAGCGCGGCGAACAGCAGGTAAGCTTGGCCAACATCGCGCACATCTTGCGCAGGTGTCATCGCGTTGATGATGGGCCCGCCTGCGGCGAAGAAAAATAGCATCGCCAAGCCTGATAAAATTGCTGACCAGAAGGCGGAAAGCTTGACCGCGCGCACAAAGGTTTTGCGCCGCATTGCGCCCACCGCGCGGCCCACCAGCTGTTCGGCGGCGGTGGCCATGCCATCCAAAAAATAGCCCGCCAGCAGGAAGAATTTTTCCAATATCGCGTTAGCGGCCAGCACCACCTCGCCCTGCTGCGCCGAAAGGCGGGTAAAGGTGGCAAAGGCAAACAGCAGTGCGAAGGAGCGGATCATGATATCGCGGTTCACGCCCATCATGCGCACAAGCTCAGTACGATCCAATATTTCAGCGCGCGTTGGCCACTGAGAAACGTTTGATATAGCCGTTCTCAAGCGCAGCCAAACCAGCAAAAGCCCAAGCAAAAAGGCGACCAGTTCGCCCAGCACACTGGCGAACGCAACGCCAGCCACGCCCCAGTCAAACACCAGCACAAACAAGATGTTGAGCGCGATGTTGGTGAGGTTCAATACGGTTTGGATCGCAAGGCCAGTCATCGCCTCGCCACGGCCCAAAAAGTAGCCAAGGATGCTGTAATTGCCGAGCGTAAGCGGAGCGGCCAGCACGCGCACGGAGAAATAGACAATCACCGCTTCCTGCACCCGCTCGCTGCCGCCAATGAACCAGAGGCTCGCCTGAAGCAGAGGGGTTTGCAGGACAATGGCCACCAAGCCAATCATGAGCGCCAGCAACAATGCGCGAGCCAAGATCGCCGCCTCTTCGCGCTTGCGCCCCGCGCCAAAGGCTTGTGCCACAAGGCCGGTGGTGCCTGAACGCAGAAAGTTCATGGTGGTGAACAGGATATCGAAAATGATCCCGCCCACGGCAATCGCGCCGATGAGCGCCGCATCGCCCAGCTGGCCGATGGTCCAGGTGTCAGCCAGCCCCACCAAGGGCGTGGAGATAAACGCCAGCGTCATTGGCGCGGCTATGGCAAACACGGATCGGTGGGTGACTGCAAAGTCTGCTGATTGCGATGTGCTGGGTTGGGCAGGCGTGTTCATGCCTCCCACCTACGCCCGTTTTTCTGCCTTGGAAATGATGGTTTTGGCTGACACTGCAGTGGCAGTGCGGCGGATGCGGGTCAAAGTTCGTGGAAGGCATCGCTCGTGTTCACAAAGAACTTTCGTTTTCAGCCTTTCAGCGTTTTACAGCGGCGCAATATGATCTAAATCTAATGCATCATGTGAGCGCGTTGTGCGTCGCGAATGCCTGGAATGCTTATGATTCATAGAATCCTTTATATTGACGACAATCAAGAAGATCACATGATCATCAAGATGATTGTTTCTCGGATCACGAAAAATACTTGCAAAGTTGTCGCCTGCTCAACAGTTGATGAAGGTGTTGACGCTTTGAAGGCGCAGCGCTTTGACGTGGTGCTACTGGACCATAAGCTCGACCGGCAAACGGGAGTAAGTGAGTCGCTGCCCATCCTTTCGCGTCATTTGGGTGATGCGAAGGTGATTGTTGTTTCCGATTTCATTGCAAGCATCGAT
>JBGCDM010000130.1:0-31755 GCA_045105395.1 Devosiaceae bacterium
TTTGGCTTTTCTGCCGTTTCTGTTTGCTTGCGAGCAAGAGCAGAGGCGAACCGATCCGAGCGAACGCCTTGGCCAGATGATCGTTGGAGAATGTTATCTTCTTTTGGCTTTTCAGGTGTTTTATTGGCCATTAGGCGTGCAGCAATGGGCACGCCACCTACAATTGAGCGTTCCACAACTTCATCAGAGCCACCGCCAATAAGCAGCAGATGCTCAAGCTTGCCATGGCGAACCAGCACCAGCTTGCGTTTGGGGTCTATGGCTAGGCTGGTAACAACTTCCAGTTCAGCTTCGTGGTTATTTCCAGCACCAAAGCGCTTACCGCCAAAGCGCCTGACCAGCCATGCGATCAGAACAATCAGCAAAAGGACGACAAGAAGCGCTAAGATGAACTGCGCTATCGTCCCGCCGGTTTCGCCTAGAATACTCTCAAACACGCCTATACCCCTCCAAGTCTGATGCTAGCCGCGTGCCAAAGGCACCAATTGATGCCCAAGACAATGGCCAACATCCGCAGAGTTCAAGTCTGGTTTTCCGATTCGCTCTGCTGTGGGCAAGATTATCCAATCGCAATAGTGTTGTCGCTAGCGCCAGCCCGCTGCCCCCAGCTAGTTTTTAGCCAAAGCACTCTAATCCGGGCGTTTTAGGCTTGGTCTGTCACGAGTCCCTACGATCGTTAATCGGTTGTTAACCCTAAACTCGGCACATTCTGCCCAGGGCGTAATGATACGTTAATCGTTGCCGATAGGGCTCAGCTGCATGCTTCGCGATCTTCCTTTCTTCTCAGCACTGCGTACTCAGATGCAGTGGCATTCTGCGCGCCAGTCGGTGTTGGCCGAAAATATCGCCAATGCTGACACGCCAGGATATGCCGCCCGCGATCTGCAGCGGGTGAACCATGAAAGCCAGTTTAGCGTGAGCCGTCCCAGCGCCAGTTCGCCGGTTCGCACCGACGCTAAGCATATTGAAGGGCGTGCGATCGGCGGTTCTGCAACAGGCTTTGAAGATGGGCGCCAGACGACATTTGAAGTGACGCCAGAGGGCAATTCGGTGGTGTTGGAGGAAGAGGTCATGAAAATGACAGCCAACCAACTGGACTACCAAACAGCCGCCACTCTCTACCAAAAATCATTGGGCATGCTGCGTACGGCTGTTGGCCGTCGCTAGCGCACGCGAGAAAAGGACCACCACGATGGATTTTCTAAAGACCCTCGTTACCGCAGCTTCTGGGCTTCAAGCTCAGTCTGGCCGGATGCGCATCATTGCTGAAAATATCGCCAATGCGGATTCCACGGCGCAAACGCCAGAGGGTGAGCCCTATCGCAGGCAGATACCCACTTTTCGTGCTTCGCTGGATCGAGAAACACAATCTCGCACTGTTGAGCTAGGACCGGTGCGTCCAGATCGCGGAGATTTTGACCTGCGGTATGATCCAAGCCACCCAGCAGCCAATCCTGAGGGTTACGTAGAGACGCCAAACGTCAACCGCTTGGTTGAAGCCATGGATATGCGCAATGCGCAGCGCTCCTACGAGGCGAACCTCAATGTTGTTCAATCCACGCGGCAGATGATTTCACGCACGCTCGATATTCTGCGTGCTTAGAGGGTAGGGGCTTATGACCGGTATTCCAACAAACCAGGCCATTCAGGCCTATGCGCAGGCCGCACAAGCGCTTTCGGGTGGTGGTGCAGGTGGTGCGCAAGCGACCCAGGGCAACCCTGCTGAGGGTTTTGGTGAGATGGTGGAAAGCCAGCTCAGTGGCCTGGTTGATGAGGGCCGCGCTTTTGAAAGCGCAGGCATGGACCTGGTTCAGGGGCGTGCTGATGTCGTCGACGTTGTGACGGCCGTGGCTGAAACCGAAGTGCTTCTGGAAACTGTGGTCACGGTGCGTGACCGGGTTATCCAAGCGTACCAAGAAATTTTGCGGATGCCGATCTAGGCCCGTTCTCCCTGACATTTTAAGGAATCCCGCAATGACCGGTCCTGAAGTTCTTGATGTTGCCCGCGATGGTGTTGTGACGCTTATTTATGTCTGCGCACCCATGATGATTGTTGGTTTGGCTGTTGGTGTCGCCATTGGCCTTGTCCAGGCGCTCACGCAAATCCAAGAGATGACGCTGGTTTTCGTGCCGAAGATTATGGCCATTTTTGTCACTTTCATGCTGACGCTTCCGTTCATGGGTAGCCTCATGGCAGGTTACATGAACCGCGTGGCAGAACGAATCATCGCCGGTTAGGCCTGGCGCGGTGGCCAACTCGGCAGCGATGATGGGCAAACATTTTGGACATTTCGCTCCTGCCGGAACTGGCATGGCTGGCGCTGCTTCTGTTCGCGCGGTTGGGCACGCTGTTCGTGCTTATGCCGGGTATCGGCGAGCAAACGGTGCCTGTGCGCGCGCGTTTGGTTTTGGCGTTGGCCACATTATTGGTGGTGTACCCAACGATTGCGGGGGATCTGCCTGCGGTGCCGCAAAGCGCTGTGGAGGTGTTCGGCCTGATCATCTGGGAAGTGCTGATCGGCTTGGCCATCGGGCTGGCGGTGCGTTTCGTGCTGTCGGTCATGCAGGTCGCCGGAACCACCATAGCATTTCAGATGGGCCTGGGCTTCGCGCTCAATGTCGATCCATCACAGGGCACGCAGGGCGTGCTGCTGGGCAACTTTTTAGGCTTGTTGGGCATGACGCTGATTTTCTTGTCCGATCTGCACCATTTGGCGCTAGCTGGTATTGTGCGCAGTTACGACATCTTCGCGGTGGGCAGCGCAGTGCCGGTGGGCGATTTTACGCAGTTCGCACTTATGAGCGCAGCCAAAGCCTTCGAGGTGGCCATTCAGATATCAGCACCTTTCATGGTGTTCGGGCTGATATTTTATCTTGGGCTGGGCATTCTTTCTCGGCTCATGCCGCAACTGCAAATTTTTATGATTGCCATGCCGGTCAACATTCTGGGCGGTTTCATGCTGCTGGCGGCCATGCTGACAGCACTTATGGCGCTCTACATCGACCATGTGCGCGAGGTTCTGCTGGTGCTCTTTCCAAGTTGAATGGGCCTGCCAAGTTGAACGCGTCCATTGAACGGCCTCTGGAGGACTGATGTCAGACGAGACAGAACAGTCAGAAAAGACAGAGGACCCCTCCCAAAAACGCTTGGAGGACGCGCATGAGAAAGGGGATGTCCCCAAGTCTCAAGAGCTATCCTCCGCTTTTGTTCTTCTTGGTGGCACGCTGGTTGTCGGCGTCATGATTGGCCCGGCCATGGTCAACCTAACGCCGACCTTTGCCAATATGATGGGGCAAGCTGCGCTTATACCGGTGGATGGTGGCGCAATTGTTGAGCTGTCAGGTCAGTTGGGGCCAAAAATCGCGCTCGCTGTAGCCATGCCGTTTCTATTTCTCATGGCGATGGCCATCCTGGGCAATGTGGTGCAGCACCGGCCTGTTCTATCGGTAACGCCGATTACCCCAAAGCTCTCCAAAATCTCACCGATTGCCGGGTTTAAGCGGTTGTTCTCGAGCGAGAGCTTGATGAACTTCGTCAAAGGCTTGCTGAAAGTCTGCCTTATCAGTGTGTTGATGGTGCTGATCTTGATGCCGCGGCGCGATGAGCTGGATGCCATCTTGTTCAGCGATTTAAAGCTGTTTTTGCCTGCTGTTTTAGAGCTTTCGGTTGCTCTTCTGTTGGCCAGTGCAGCGGTGATGGTGGTGATTGGTGTGGCCGATTACCTCTACCAACGACACCGCTGGTTTGAGCGACAGAAAATGTCGGTCAAAGAGGTGCGCGATGAATATAAGCAGCAAGAAGGTGACCCCACCGTCAAAGCGAAGTTGCGTCAGGTGCGTATGGAGCGTTCACGCCGGCGCATGATGGCTGCAGTGCCGGATGCAACTGTGGTGGTGACCAACCCCACCCATTTTGCCGTAGCACTGAAATATGAGAGCGGCATGAGCGCGCCGATTTGTGTGGCCAAGGGTGTGGATGCGTTGGCGCTTTCCATTCGCCAGGTGGCACGCGAGCATGAGGTGACGATCGTGGAAAATCCACCGCTTGCGCGTGCCTTGCACTCCAGTGTGGAAATTGACCAATCGATCCCCGGTGAGCACTTTGAAGCAGTGGCAAAAGTGATCGGCTTTGTCATGCGGATGCGTGAAAAGCGGGCCACTCGGCGTTAGTTTCAGCAAAAACCCGGTGACGGGCACGCGTATATCCTAGGCGAATGGGGGCGCGGCGCGGTAATTTATAGCCATACGATTCGTTAGTCCTGCTTTGGTGTTTGCCTCAACCTTGTCACAGCCACTTATTGATCACCGGTTTATCGAGGCACCGCAAAGCTCTGGCGAGCGGCGCAGGCAGCTCCTTGTGCTTGTCACACTGTTGGGCATGCTCGCCGTTCTGGTGTTCCTCGTGTTCTCCGATTATGGCGCCAGTCCCAATGCGCTACTTGTGGTGCTGTGTGCCTTTGCTGCGCTTGGTATTGCCGCCCTTTTGGCGCTTGGCCTTGGTTTCTTGCAGTTTGCCAACCGAAAACCCGCTGCTGGCTGGGCTGACCGGTTCATGGACCAGGACGTGCAGGGTGTTCTCTACACCAATTCCAATGGCCAAATTGTTTATGCCAACCATGCCTATGGCGCATTAACTGGGGTGACACAGGCGCAGGATGTGCGGCTGCCAGATCGGGTTTTTGGCACCGAAGCCGATGCTGCCGATACAATGTTCCAACTTTTGCGCACTGTTGCAGAGGGTGAAATAGGTGAAGCAGATGTGCGCCTTGCCCGTGGCGCAGGCGGGCAGGGTGACCCGCGCTGGTACCATGTAACTGCACGTCCGCTGCCGCAGAGTGAATCCAGCGCTGTGTCTACCAAGGACGAGGCGGATCGCTATGGCGTTGCCTGGCGCATTGCTGATGTAACCGATGAGCGCGCGCGCCAGGAACAGGTTTTCCAAGACCTTCAGCAAGCGGTTGATTATCTTGATCATGCGCCTGCGGGCTTTTTCTCATCCGACCCTGAAGGCACAATCAATTATATGAATGCCACGCTGGCGGCTTGGCTTGGCTATGACTTGGCGATGATCGATCAGACCGGCTTGGCTTTGGATGAGCTGCTGGCTGGTGATGGCGCTGCGTTGCTTGCGGCCTCTCCCACAACAACGGATTTTGATGGCTTGGCAACAATTGCCGATGTTGATCTGGTGCGCCGCGATGGGTCGCGTTTGCCGGTGCGTATCCACCACCGCGTGCCCATTTCCGTTGATGGGTCTGCGCGTGCCTCACGCACTTTGGTTATCAATCGCTCCAGCGGCTTTGATATCGATGAGAGCGTGCGCGCTGCTGAGGTGAAATTTGCCCGCTTCTTCAACAATGCGCCCATTGCTATTGCCGTTGTCGACCGCGAAGGCGCGCTGGTGCAAATGAATGCACCCTTTGCCAGCCTCTTCCCCGATCAGGCCGATGATAAGGCCGTGCTGTCGGCCGAAGAACAGACAGCGCCAACAGCGGCCAAATTTGTCGATCTTTTCTCCAATGAGGCGCACCTTGCCGTGCAGCGCGCACTGGATGATGCAGCAGCGCAGCGTGGACGTATGCGTCCGGTTGATGTGGTGATCGGTGAAGCGAGTGCTCAGCCCACGCAAGCTGACATGCCTGATTTATCTAACCAAGTATCCGCTCAGCTGTTTGTGTCGGCGGTAGGTGACGGCGCCGATACCGAAGCTTTGGTGTTCCTGGTTGATACAAGTGAGCAAAAGGCGCTGGAACAGCAGTTTGCCCAAACCCAAAAAATGATGGCGTTTGGTCAACTTGCTGGCGGCGTTGCGCACGATTTCAACAATATGCTGCAGGCCATTATGGGCAATGTGGACCTGTTGATGCTGAACCATCCACCTGAAGATCCATCCTACCGTTACATTTCGCCGATCCGCCAAAACTGTAACCGTGCAGCGGCACTGGTGCGCCATCTGCTCGCCTTCTCACGCAAACAGACGCTGCGCCCACAAGTGATGCACATGGATGATGTGCTGTCTGATCTTTCCATGACGGTTGATCGTTTGGTGGGCGAAACCGTTAAGCTGGATGTGGATATTGCAGGTGACGTTTGGCCTGTCATGGCTGACCTGACACAGCTCGAAAATGTGCTGATCAATCTGGCTGTCAATGCGCGTGATGCCATGCCATCCGGCGGCAAACTCATCATGACCACACGCAATGTGATGCGTGAGGAGTGCGCAGCTTTTAACTTTAAAGGCTTGGAAGCTGCTGACTATGTGCTGGTCTCGGTCAGCGACACCGGCACCGGCATGCCGCCAGAGATTATGGAAAAAATATTTGAGCCGTTCTTCACCACCAAGGATGTTGGTAAGGGAACCGGGCTTGGGCTGGCTACTGTGTACGGCACGATCAAGCAAACCGGCGGCTACGTCTATCCTCAGAGCACCGTGGGTGAGGGCACCAGCTTTCACATCTTCTTGCCACGCTATGTGGGCGCGGAAGTTGCCGCTGTTGAAGCCGTAGCTGCACAGAATGAACCGCAGGAAGATTTAACTGGCGTTGCCAGTGTTCTCTTGGTTGAGGATGATGAAGGCGTGCGCATGGTGAACGCCACACTGCTGCGCTCTGGCGGCTACACTGTGCATGAGGCCGAAAGCGGGGTGGAAGCCCTGGAAGTGCTCGAAGATTATGGTGATGAAATTCAGCTCATCGTTTCCGATGTTGTGATGCCGGAGATGGATGGGCCAACGCTGCTCAATGAGGCGCGACAGCTTTATCCCGAGATGCGGTTTATATTCGTTTCCGGTTACGCAGAAGATGCGTTTGCGAAAAACTTACCAGAAGACCAAGAGTTCACATTCCTGGCTAAGCCTTTCTCAATGAAGGATTTTGCCGAAACCGTGAAGCGGGTTTTGGCCAGCTAAATCAGTTTTATACGTTCGTTTGTTCCTATCTTGTTCTGCAAGAACAAACATGGTACATGCACTCCATTGAGCGCACCACCATCCGCCAAACCACTTGGCGTTGCGGGAATCAGCGCTGCGTGAAATGAAGGGATGAAAGACATGGCGCAATCGACGCTTCGCTTGGTGGAGGGTAACGGTATGGATAAGAGCAAGGCACTGGATGCCGCGCTTTCGCAGATTGAGCGCTCGTTCGGTAAGGGCTCAATTATGAAGCTTGGCAAGGGCGATGCGCTGGAGATTGAATCGGTTTCAACCGGTTCACTTGGTCTGGATATTGCGCTGGGTATTGGTGGCCTACCACGTGGCCGCGTTATTGAGATTTATGGTCCTGAATCATCTGGTAAGACGACACTGGCCCTGCACACGATTGCCGAAGCGCAAAAGGGTGGTGGCATATGCGCCTTTGTTGATGCCGAGCACGCGCTGGACCCTATTTATGCACGCAAGCTTGGGGTCAATGTGGATGAGCTTTTGGTCTCGCAGCCCGATGCTGGTGAGCAGGCGTTAGAAATTGCCGATACGCTTGTTCGTTCAGGCGCTGTGGACATTTTGGTTATCGATTCGGTGGCGGCGTTAACACCGCGTGCTGAACTTGAGGGCGAGATGGGCGATAGCTTGCCTGGCTTGCAAGCTCGCTTGATGAGCCAAGCCTTGCGTAAGCTGACGGCCTCTATCTCCAAGTCCAACACGATGGTGATTTTCATCAACCAGATCCGGCTTAAAATCGGCGTGATGTTTGGCAACCCTGAAACGACGACTGGCGGCAACGCTCTGAAGTTCTACTCCTCTGTTCGCCTTGATATTCGTCGCATTGGTGCGATCAAAGACCGTGACGAAGTGGTGGGCAATCAGACCCGTGTAAAAGTGGTGAAAAACAAAGTTGCACCGCCGTTCCGTCAAGTGGAATTCGACATCATGTATGGCGAAGGCATCTCCAAGATGGGCGAGCTTATCGATCTTGGTGTGAAAGCGGGCATTGTTGAAAAGTCAGGTGCTTGGTTCTCCTATGACAGCCAGCGTCTTGGGCAGGGTCGTGAGAACGCAAAACAGTTTATGCGCGACAATCCCGATGTTGCTGACGAGATCGAAGTTTCGATCCGGCAAAATGCTGGTTTGATTGCTGAACAGATTTTGGAAGGCGAGCCTGAGGCTAATGCCGATGGTGTTGAGCCTGAGGGTGCAGATGACAGCTAGATTGTCCTGCTTGCCCAAGGTTTGGGTCTAAGCAGTCTGGCTTTGCTGGACAGGGCAAAGTCGCAACGATAGATACGAGTATCAGACGGTCGGCCTCGCGATGTGGGGTCGACCGTTTTAGTGTTTTCTTTCTTGCTGTTGTCTTGCGTTCATAAACCGCCCCAAGACATCAATGGTCTGCCTGGCGGTGACACGAGTGCATGAGTGAGCTTGCAATATGAGCAGCGTCAACGAAATCCGCAGCGCGTTTCTATCCTATTTTGAAAAGCATGGTCACGCGGCTCTGCCCTCATCACCGCTCGTTCCGCGCAATGATCCCACGCTTATGTTCACCAATGCGGGCATGGTTCAGTTTAAAAATGTGTTTACCGGCCTAGAAACGCGCGACCCACCGCGTGCTGCCACTTCGCAAAAGTGCGTGCGGGCAGGGGGCAAACATAACGATCTGGATAATGTTGGGTATACCGCGCGCCACCACACATTCTTTGAGATGCTGGGTAATTTTTCCTTTGGCGACTATTTCAAGGAAGAGGCGATCCATCACGCTTGGAACCTGGTAACAAAAGACTTTGATATCGACGCATCAAAGCTGCTTGTCACCGTTTATGCTGACGATGATGAGGCGTTCAAACTTTGGGGCAAAATCGCTGGCCTGCCGGATGAAAAAATCATCCGTATCGCAACGTCTGATAATTTCTGGGCGATGGGCGATACGGGCCCTTGCGGACCGTGCTCTGAGATTTTCTATGATCATGGCGATCATATCCCTGGTGGACCTCCTGGCTCACCGGATGAAGATGGCGATCGTTTCATTGAAATCTGGAACTTGGTGTTCATGCAGTATGAGCAGCTTGACGCTGAAACGCGCGTTGATCTGCCCAAGCCTTCCATTGATACCGGCATGGGTTTGGAACGCTTGGCCGCACTTCTGCAAGGCAAGCACGACAATTACGACACCGATCTCTTCCAATCGCTGATTGCAGCCTCGGTTGATCTGACAGGTGTGGCAGCAGAAGGTGATGCTCAGGCAAGCCACCGCGTGATCGCAGATCATCTTCGCGCAACCAGCTTCTTGATTGCCGATGGTGTGCTGCCCTCTAACGAAGGGCGTGGCTACGTGCTGCGACGGATCATGCGCCGTGCCATGCGCCATGCGCACCTGCTGGGCGCCAAAGACCCGATTGTGCACCGTCTTGTGCCAGCGCTTATCCGTGAAATGGGTGAGGCTTATCCAGAGCTTGGGCGTGCGCGCGCTTTGATTTCCGAAACATTGGAGCTGGAAGAAAACCGCTTCATCAAAATGCTGGATCGTGGCCTTGGGTTGCTTGATGAAGCGTCGGCTAACTTAGCCGATGGCGATGTTTTCAACGGCGATGTTGCCTTTAAGCTCTATGACACGTTCGGTTTCCCGCTTGATTTGACTCAGGATGCTTTGCGGGCTCGGTCTATCTCGGTCGATACCCATGCCTTTGAGGCCGCGATGGAGAAGCAGCGTGCAGATGCGCGGGCGGCATGGGCAGGCTCTGGCGATGCTGGCACGGACACCGTTTGGTTTGCGGTGCGTGATGCCCACGGTGCCACCGAATTTCTGGGCTATGATACGCTTGTGTCTGAAGGTGTCGTGGTCACAGCCGTTAAAGATGGCGAGCAGGTTCCGGCACTTCAGCCTGGCGATGAAGGCGCATTGGTCGTCAATCAGACGCCGTTTTACGCAGAGTCCGGCGGTCAGCAAGGTGATCAGGGCACCATCAAGCAGGGCGATGCGGTATTCACCGTTACCGATACGGTGAAGCGGGCTGATGGCGTTTTTGTGCATATGGGCAAGGTGTCCGGCGCAACCTTGAAGGTCGCAGAGCCGGCTGATTTGGTGGTTGAAAGTGCGCGCCGCCAGGCTATCCGCTCCAATCACTCAGCAACCCATTTGCTGCATGAAGCGCTGCGCGAAACTTTGGGCGATCATGTTGCGCAAAAAGGGTCGCTGGTTGCGCCAGGTCGGCTGCGGTTTGATTTCTCGCATCCCAAACCCATTGACGCTGATGATCTATCAAAAATTGAAGACATTGCGAATGCTGTCATCCTTCAAGACAGCCCGGTTGAGACACGTTTGATGGATGTGGACAGTGCCATTGAGTCTGGCGCGCGCGCTTTGTTCGGCGAAAAATATGGCGACGAAGTTCGTGTGGTCTCAATGGGCAGTGCGGCAGACGGATCGACATTTTCCGTCGAGCTTTGTGGCGGCACGCATGTGGGTCGAACTGGCGAAATTGGTCTGGTGCGGGTTGTGTCCGAAGGCGCGGTTGCTGCAGGCGTGCGACGGGTTGAGGCGCTTACTGGTGAGGGCGCGCGTGCATATCTTTCAAACCAAGATGTTCGTCTGAAATCTATTGCATCACGCCTTAAAGTGACGCCAGAGCAAGCGCTGGAGCGCGTTGATACGCTTATGGAGGAGCGCCGCAATCTGGAGCGTGAGGTTGCCGGGCTGAAAAAGCAAGTTGCTCTTGGTGGCAGTGGTCAGCAGGCCGCAGCGCAGGAAAAGGTTGCCGGCATTGCGTTTGCTGGCCGCGTGCTGGACGGCGTGGGCGCGAAAGATCTCAAAGGCATTGCCGATGAAATGAAGCGTGAACTTGGTTCTGGCATCGTTACATTGGTTGCCACAAGTGATGGGAAGGCGGCCATTGTGGTCGGCGTCACGGACGATCTTACCGACTCTCACAGCGCTGTGGATTTGGTGCGCGTCGGCTCAGCTGCACTTGGTGGCAAGGGCGGCGGTGGTCGCCCAGATATGGCGCAAGCAGGTGGCCCAGACGCAGGTGCAGCGCAGGCTGCCATCGATGCTGTGAAGGCGTTTCTGGACGGCTAGTCGCCAAGTTTGGGCAAGTTAGCAAGATTTGTCCTATCGATCTGTGGTTCCTCATTCAGGTCGCGCGGTGTTGGGTGTTAGCCCAACCACCAGCGGCTGATAACCACTTTTCGTTGAGCGTCAAAGCCATGGCTGATCGTCCCATTCCTAGCTACAATACGCCGATATTTTCGGTGCCAATGCCGTCGGGCGACTGGACGGCGTATGAGGCACGTATGGCGCGTGTCACAGCTTACATTCATGAGCATGTGGATGAACCGTTGGATCTGGATAAGCTGGCTGAGGTCGCTTGTTTATCCCGGTTTCATTGGCATCGCGTTTATCGGGCAATCCAGGGTGAAACGGTTGCTCAGACATTGAAGCGTGTGCGCATGTCGCGCGCAGGTTTTGATTTGGCTGAAGGTTATCTGTCGTTGGAGGCCATTGCGCGGCGCTCCGGCTACCCAAACTTGCGTTCGTTTTCCCGTGCTTTCACCGACATTTATGGTGTTGCGCCCGGTGTTTACCGACGCACTGGCGGGCAGGGCCATTCCCATCACCCTTCAAAGGCAAAGAATGAACGCATGTACAACGTTACACTAGAAACATTGGCCCCAGTCACCACGATTGGTCTGCTTCACAAGGGCTCTTATATGAAAATCGGCGAAAGCTTTGAGCAGCTGTTTGCCATGGCCTCAACGCGCGGGCTGATGCCGTATGTTAAGGGCTCGGTTGGCATTTATTATGACGATCCGATGGGCACGCCCGAAGAGGAGTTGCGCTCACGTGCTTGCCTGATTGTTGATGATGCAGCCTTGGCTGACGATCCGCTTGAAGCGGAAGTTCTTGCAAGTGGTTGCTATGCGGTCTTAAGCGTAAAGGGCCCGTATTCTGATCTTCCAGCGGCTTATGATTGGCTCTATTCGGTTTGGCTCAAGGAGCATGGTCACGCGCTGCGCGCCGCGCCACCCTACGAGGATTATCTCAACAACCCTCGCGAGGTGCCCGCCAGTGAATTGCTGACGAAGATATGCGTGCCCATTGAGGGTTAGAAAAGAAAAAGCCCGCCATCAGCGTTGATGACGGGTTTTATTTTTTGCTGTCATCCCGGACAGCTATGCTGATCCGGGATGATAAGATTGAGTTACCCAATCGCTGCTTGAAGATTCTCGTCAATTTTGGCGAGGAAGCTTTGCGTTGTGTGCCAAGTTTGGTCTGGGCCGATAAGGATCGCCAGATCCTTCGTCATGTCACCAGCTTCAACGGTTGAGATGCAGACCTCTTCCAGCTTGTTGGCAAAATCGATCAGTGGCTGATTGTCATCCAACTTGCCGCGGTGTGCCAAACCACGTGTCCAAGCAAAAATCGACGCGATTGGATTGGTCGATGTTTCTTTGCCCTGCTGGTGCATGCGGTAGTGACGAGTCACTGTGCCGTGGGCCGCTTCTGCCTCGGCTGTGCGACCATCTGGAGACATCAGAACAGAGGTCATCAGGCCCAGCGAACCGAAGCCTTGGGCAACCGTGTCGGACTGCACATCGCCATCATAGTTTTTACAGGCCCACACATAGCCACCGGACCATTTCATAGCCGAGGCAACCATATCGTCGATCAAACGGTGCTCGTAAGTGATGCCAGCTTCATCGAACTTGGCTTTGAACTCTGTTTCGAACACGTGCTCGAACAGGTCTTTGAACCGGCCATCATATTTTTTCATGATGGTGTTCTTGGTCGACAAATACACCGGATAGCCGCGGTTGAGGCCGTAGTTCATGGAAGCGCGGGCGAAGTCTTTGATGGACTCGTCCAAATTGTACATGCCCATTGCAACGCCAGCGTCGGGGAATTTGAAGATTTCCTCTTCCATCACCGTGCCATCATCACCGACAAACTTCATGGTCAGTGTACCTTTGCCTGGGATCAAGAAATCCGTGGCACGGTACTGATCACCAAAGGCATGGCGACCAATGACGATAGGCTGGGTCCAGCCTGGCACAAGCCGCGGCACGTTTTGGCAGATGATTGGTTCACGGAAAACAACGCCGCCCAAAATGTTACGAATCGTGCCGTTGGGCGAACGATACATGCGTTTCAGGTTGAACTCTTCAACGCGCGCTTCATCAGGGGTGATGGTTGCGCACTTTACGCCCACGCCGTGTTCTTTGATGGCATTGGCAGCGTCTACTGTGATCTGATCATCAGTGCGGTCGCGCTCTTCGATGCCAAGGTCATAATAGTGCAGGTCAACATCAAGATAAGGGTGGATCAGTTTGTCTTTGATGAACTGCCAGATAATCCGCGTCATCTCATCGCCGTCGAGTTCTACGACGGGGTTTGCAACCTTAATCTTGGCCATGAAAGGTCCTCGTGTTGACGGGCGCTTGTGCGCCGCGCGTGTGTATGGAAGGTGAAACAAATTCGCTTTGTCTTGCGCGGGCTATAGCAAAGGCCGCACGGTCCTTCAAACCGGCCGAAGGGTGGAGACGCTGCGTTGAATGCTGCCTATGAGCGCTAATTTTGTTGGAGTAAATGCGTGACCCGTTTTGGACTTGATGGTGTGCCGGCCAATCTTTCAAATCTTGGCGTTCGCCCGCCTGTGGTCATTTTGGTTGAACCGCAGATGGGCGAGAACATTGGCATGGTGGCGCGCGCCATGGCCAATTTCGGCTGGCGAAACTTGCGGTTGGTGCGCCCACGCGATGGCTGGCCCAATGAACGGGCCAACGCTACAGCCAGCGGCGGCGCTCACATTGTTGCCGATGCCCAGCTTTTTGATACTCTTGAAGAGGCGCTGGCTGATCTAACTCTGGTGTTTGCAACCTCCGCTCGCAAACATGATTTGGCAAAAGAAGTGGTCGGTCCGCAAGCTGCCGCTCAACGCAGTGTAGCAAGTGAACAAGATGCGCGTGTTGGCTATCTTTTTGGCCGCGAAAATTGGGGTCTGACCAACGAAGAGGTTGCGCTGTGCGATGATATTTTGACGTTACCGGTCGATGAAGAGTGCGCATCGCTCAACATCGCACAAGCTGCTGTCGTGTGTGCCTATGAGTGGCGCAAGCACGCTCTGGCCCAATCCGGCGCGCGCAACGAAACCGAGGGCCTGCCGGTGCAAACGGCAGAGCGCTCGGCGCCTGCTGATAAGGGCGCAATGCAAGGGCTGTTTTCCCACTTAGAAAGGCTGCTGGACACCGCAGGCTTTTTCCGCCCACCAGAAAAGCGCGATGGGATGATCGTCAATTTACGAACGATTTTCCAGCGCGCGCGTCTTAATGACCAAGAAGTGCGCACTTTGCGCGGTGTTTTCTCCTCGCTGGATCGCGTGCATGAGCGCGTTGAACAGAAGCGTGCTGCTGCCAATCAGAAGGCTCGCAGGGTTGAGGAAGACAGCCAATAGCGGTAGGCCATCGCGCAATGGAGTATGGAAGGCGGATATGTGATGAATGATGCGGTATGGTATTATGCCAGTGGCAGTGACCAGCGTGGACCTGTTGGCGAAGCGGATTTGAGTGCGCTTATTGGGCGCGGCGAAATTGGCCCTGATACGCTGGTTTGGCGCGAGGGTATGGCCAATTGGTCGGCGGCGCGGGCTAGCCTTCCTGGCGGCCTTATCCCGCAGAGCTGGGTTGACGGGCTATCGTCGCCTGGTTCACAGCCGCCTCCAGCTTTCGGTGGGCAGGGCGCGCAGGCCTCCGCGGCACAAGCTGGCGCAGGTTCCTGGGATGGCAGTTACTACCATCCCACTCAGTTTGTTGATGCGGTAAAAACGGTTATTCTTGGTCGGTATGCCCAGTTTTCTGGTCGCGCACGCAGACGCGAGTACTGGTGGTGGATTTTGTTTTATCTGCTCGCCAGCCTTGTGTGCTACTTCATCGATGCCATTCTCTTCAGCCAGCGACTCGCTGAGATCGGCGTCCTGAGTAATATCTTTGCACTTGCCGTTTTGGTTCCTGCAATCGCGGTTACTGCTCGTCGGTTGCACGATATTGGCCGCTCGGGCTGGTGGCAATTGATCAGTCTGATACCTCTTATTGGATGGGCTGTTATGATTTGGTGGCTAACGCGGCCATCGGAACACGGTGATAATCAGTACGGCCCGGCTTGACGCCCTAGCCGTCCCACCCTATTGCAACAAACAAGTTTTGGGGCCGCTTGCGCCCCCTTTGCTTTTCCGTGTCCCGTGGGCTGTGTTTTTAGCGAATTCGCTGGCGTCACAGTTCTGTCGTTTGCCTTTAATCGGGCAAAAGAGGAGGGCGCGTGTAACCTCACAAGTGAAAGGATACCGCGATGTCAAAACGCGACAGTGTAAAATATAAAATTGATCGCCGCATGGGCGAAAACATTTGGGGTCGCCCCAAAAGCCCGGTGAACCGCCGCGAGTACGGTCCAGGCCAGCACGGCCAGGGTCGCCGCAGCAAACTTTCTGATTTTGGCATTCAGCTGCGTGCTAAGCAGAAGCTGAAAGGCTATTACGGCTCCATCATGGAGAAGCAGTTCCGTAAGATTTACGATCAAGCTTCGAAAATGAAGGGCGATACGTCCGAGAACCTTATTGGCCTGCTCGAGCGCCGTTTGGACACTGTTGTGTACCGCGCTAAGTTCGTTCCAACTGTTTTTGCGGCTCGCCAGTTCGTCAACCACGGTCATGTTACTGTGAATGGCAAGCGTGTGAACATCCCATCTTACCGCCTGAAAATTGGTGATGTCGTGGAAGTGCGTGAGCGCTCCAAACAGCTCGGCATTGTGCTGGAATCTGTGGCGATGGATGAGCGCGATGTGCCTGATTATGTCGATGCGGACATGGGCAAGTTGAAAGCTTCTATCACACGCGTGCCAACGCTTTCTGATGTGCCTTACCCAGTGGCAATGGAACCAAACCTCGTGGTCGAGTTCTATTCACGCTAAAAATTTTGTGTCGATGCACATGATAAAGGCCGCCTTCGCGCGGCCTTTTTTGTTGGAAGGATAAGCGAGCGCATGACCGCGAAACATATGGCTCTTGCGCTATTGGTGGCCGCCATATGGGGCCTTGCCTTCACGGTTATTCGCATTGGCCTGGATGTCCTTCCGCCTTTTTTGCTGACAGCATTGCGGTTTCTTTTTGCAGCACTGCCTTTGGTGTTTTTTCTGCGCCCACCAGATGCGCCATGGCGCGTGGTGGTGCTTTATGGTGTGCTGCAAGGCGCTGTGATGTTTGGCTTGGTGTTTTATGCCATCGCCATCGGCATGCCCGCGGGGCTCGCCTCGCTTGTGGTGCAGTGCCAGGTGTTTTTTACCGTTGCTCTAGCCATGTTGCTGGATGGGGAGCGGCCACAACGCCACCAAATGATCGCCGCTGGCGTGGCAGTCATTGGCATCTTGATTATCGCGTCCGCCAAAACCGGTGGGCAGGATGTGCCTTTCGTGCCATTGCTTCTTACGCTGGCCGGTGCAGCAGCGTGGGGCGCTGCTAACATTGTTTCGCGGCGGGCCAAATCGGCTGACCCGGTGTCGTTTATCGTGTGGTCAAGTGCTGCTGCACCGCCTGCTTTGCTTGTCGCGAGTTGGTTTTTCGAGCCTTCAGCGATCAGCAACATGGTGCATCTTTCTACGTCTGAGATTTGGACACTGGTTTGGGTCACCGTGGTACTGGCAATCCCAACCACCATCGTGGCCTTTGCCATTTGGGTCTGGCTTTTGCGGACCTATCAGGCAGCCACGGTTACGCCGTTCGCGTTGCTTGTGCCGCTTTTTGGCTTTGCCGGCGCAGCCATTTTCCTCGGTGAGCGATGGAGCCTTGGTATCGGTATTGGTGCGGCGCTGGTTTTAACTGGCCTTGCAATCAACGTCTTTGGCGCGCATCCACCACGCATGGCACCACGTAAGCAGTGAAACGCAACAACAGGAGCCATCATGGCTGACACTGTTTTTTTAACTGGCGCATCAGGCTTCATCGCCAAGCAAATCATCGTTCAGCTGTTGGATGCTGGCTATGATGTTCGCGGTTCTGTGCGTTCGTTGGGTCGATCTGCTGAGGTTCGTGACGCGGTAAGGCCGCACCTGACTAATCCCGACAATCTAGATCATCGCCTAACCTTTGTTGCCCTAGACCTTGGCAAGGATGATGGCTGGGATAGTGTGATGGATGGGTGTGCGGCATTGCTGCACACAGCCTCGCCCTTTCCCTTAAAACAACCCAAAACGGATGAGGAAATCATCCGCCCGGCGGTGGATGGCACGGTGCGTGCGCTGCGGGCCGCGCGGCAGGTGGGCATTGATCGGGTTGTGCTAACATCGTCCGCCGTGGCTGTGATGTATGGCAATCTGCCAGTAGGCAAGGCGGCGTTTGATGAAAGTGATTGGTCGGACGACTCCCATCCCACGCAAAATGCCTATGGCAAATCTAAAACGCATGCAGAAAAGGCAGCTTGGGCTTTTGTTGAGAGCCAAGCGCCGGCGATGAAACTGACCACGATCAATCCTGTGTTGGTGCTGGGTCCATCGCTGGACAAAAACTACGGTACATCGCTGCAAGTGGCGGAGCGGATATTCTCCGGCAAAGACCCAATGCAACCCAATTTTGGTATTCCAGTTGTCGATGTGCGCGATGTTGCGGCCATGCACGTGAAGGCGCTTTCTACCCCTGCTAGTGAAGGCATGCGCATCCTCGCGACGGAGAGCTTCAATTGGATGGTGGATATGGCGGCGATGATGAAAGCGGCGTATCCCGAGCGCACAATCAAGGCAAAGGTCGCGCCGGACTTTCTGATCAAAGCGATGTCGCTTTTTGATAAGGACATCAAAACCATCATCCCGCAGTTGGGCGTTGAAATGAAGGTGGATAATAGCCGCGCGCGTGAAATTTTTGAGATGGAGTTTATTCCGGCAAAGGATGCGATCCTGGCGTCCGCTGAGAGCATCAAGCAGTATGCAGGTTAGCGAAACGCTTCCAGCTTCGTGATCTGCTCGCCGGTCTCGCTAAAGTTTTCTGGCGCAAACCAAGCCTCAAGCGCCGCCTTGCGGGTCGGCCACTCGCTGTCGAGCATGGAATACCAAGCCGTGTCGCGGCTGCCCGTCGGCGTAATCATGTCCTGGCGGAATGTGCCCTCGAACGTGAAGCCAAGGCGCACGGCCGATTTGTGCGAGGGGGTATTGTCGTTGTTGAGCTTCCACTCATAGCGGCGGTAGCCCAGATCATCAAAAATGTGCTTTGCCAGCAGATAATGCGCCTCAGTGGACATGGGACTGCGCGCCATCGCATCGCCGTGGGCCACCGCGCCAATCTCTATCGACCCATGCTCAGGACGGATACGCATGTAGCTGGCCATGCCGCGCACAATACCCCAGTGGGCATCCCGCATCACCATCGTGTGCCAGTCTGCTTGCTTGGCTTGATAGGTTTCACCAAAGTGCGTGGCATCGCGGTAGGGCGCATCTGGGAAGTATTTGATCCGTGTGTTCGTCCCTATGTCGCCGCCCAGCGCTTGCCAAATATCATGCGCATGATCGGCGGCGCTGAAGGCTTCCAGCGTTACGGTGCGCCCTTCTAGCTTTTGCACAGTGGGGCGCGAACAAGGCTGCCAGGAGGAAAGATCAAACATGGGTTAGGGCGCCGCGTTTTTCAGCGCTTCGGCCTCGCGCACAGGATCGGTTACGGCCCAGGTGAATTCCAAAAAGGGCAGTGTTTTGTGCGTTAGCGCGATGATGTCATCAGCAATTTTTGGCGTTGTGATCTTTTTGTTGTCGATCTCTTGCACAAATGTGTGGTCCTTTAACCGTACCAGCTTTTGCAGCGCCTCATCCTCCAGTTTTTCAAAGCCGCGCGGGTTGCGCTTCAGGCTTTCTGAAAAGTTTAGCGACAAGCCCTCGGTCTCCAAGCTGTTCAGTAGAGAGAGCAATTTGGCTTTGTTATCGATGATCGCATGGCGCATGGCGGCCAGTTCATCACTGGGCATTCCATAAAATCCAGTGGCTATGAATGAGCGCTCATTGGACATATGAACATAAGAAAAACCATTGTCCTTCTTTGTGCCCGATCGCGATAGCACGGCTGAACAATGTGTGTTGTAGGGGTCTTTGTTCTTGGAAAAGCGTACATCACGATTCACGCGGTAGAGTGAGGTTTTCCGCGTGCCACGCAGAGGCAGTCCTTCGGCTTCCATGCGCGCTGACACATGCTCCACCAGATCACCAAGCGGAGTTTTCACCTCACTTTCGTAGAGCGCTTTGTTCTCTTTGAACCACTCACGATCTTGGTGAAAGCCAAGCGCCTTAAGAAAGGGAAGGGCCTTTTTGCCCATCCCTTCAAAGGCTGGAATGCCAGACATTAGGAGCGTTACGCGCTTTCGGCGTTTTTCACAGCGATGCCTTTGTCGGTCATCAATTGCTGCAGTTCGCCCGCCTGGAACATCTCGCGGATGATGTCGCAGCCACCCACAAATTCGCCCTTAACGTAGAGCTGCGGGATGGTTGGCCAATTGGAATATTCCTTGATGCCTTCTCGCACATCCATATCTTCCAGCACGTTTACATCGGTATAGTCGGCGCCAACATAATCAAGGATTTGAACCACTTGGCCAGAAAATCCGCATTGAGGAAACTGCTTGGTGCCCTTCATAAAGAGCACAACATCGTTGGCCTTAACGGTGGTGTCGATTGCGGTTGCGGCGTCAGTCATTGGTATGTCCTCAATATTAGGTTGGCCACTTTTTCAGGCGTCTGAAGCGGGCACTGAGGTTTGCAGCGCCAGTGCGTGCAAAACTCCCCCCATGTTTCCTTTGAGCGCATCATAGACCATTTGGTGCTGTTGAACACGCGACTTTCCGCGGAACGCCTCTGCCACTACGACAGCGGCATAATGGTCACCATCACCGGCAAGATCTCGGATTTCCACACTTGCTTCGGGCAGAGCTTCCAAGATCATTTTTTCAATGTCAGCGGCGTTCATCGGCATGGGCGAGGTATCCTTGCGGCGAAAAAGTTAGTTTGCTCTTTGCATGAAATTAGTTTGCTCTTTGCATGAAAGTGGGGAACCAGTCTTCATGGGCACTGCGCAGTTCGGTGATAGATATGGCCCGGCTTTGCGACAGTTTCAATTCTTTCCCGCCGGTTGTGCCAATCTGTACGGCATGGATGCCCAACCCTTGCGCGCGTCCGATCACATCATCAGCGTTTGCGATGGACGTGGTTGCCAGATAGCGACCCTGGTCTTCACCAAAGAAGGCGGGAATGCTGAACGCGTTTGGCGTGGATAGAGTGGCGCCAATGCCTGATGTCATCGCCATTTCTGCCATTCCCATGGCAAGGCCACCATCAGAAAGATCATGCACGGCGGTTAACGTGCCAGCCTGGATGTGGCCACGCACGAAATCGCCGTTTCGCTTTTCTTCAAACAGATCAACTGGTGGCGGTGTGCCGTCCTCTACGCCCAATACATCACGCAAATAGGCGCTCTGGCCCATATGTCTGCCGTAAGCGTCTGGCCCACCGATCAGCAGAATGGCTTCGTTTTCCGCCACAAAGCTAGCACCAACATGGCGTGCGCCAGCTTCAAGAAGGCCGACGCCTGCCATGGCTGGGGTGGGCAGGATGCCGACGCCATTGGTTTCGTTGTAAAGCGACACATTGCCCGAAACGATGGGGAAATCGAGCGCACGGCAGGCCTCGCCCAGGCCTTTTATCGCGGTAACGAAGCCGCCCATAATCTCAGGGCGTTCGGGGTTGCCGAAGTTCAAATTATCCGTGCACGCCAGGGGCAGCGCGCCAACGGCGGTGATATTGCGCCAGCATTCGGCCACGGCCTGTTTTGCCCCTTCAAACGGGTCGGCCTCAACATAGCGCGGCGTGACATCAGCAGCAAAAGCCAGCGCTTTGCCTGCCTCATTAACCTGCACGATGCCTGCATCACCGCCCGGTGCGGCCAGGGTTTGGCCACGCACCAGCGTGTCATATTGCTCATAGACCCAGCGCCTGGAGGCGCCATTGGGGCTGGCGAGCAGCGCCAAAAGCCCATCGGCCACATCACCATCAAAGCTGGTTTCTTCCAGCGGCTTTGGTGTGGCTGGCGCGACCCACGGGCGATCATATTCAGGCGCTTCATCGCCAAGCTCTTTAATCGGCAGATCAGCGACTTTTAAGCCTTTATGGAGAATTTCAAAGCGAAGCGTATCGGTGGTTTTGCCAACGACAGCAAAATCCAAACCCCATTTGTCGAAGACTGCCTCAGCTTGCGCACGTTTGCTGGTATCCAGGATCATCAACATGCGCTCTTGGCTTTCTGAGAGCATCATCTCATAGGCCGACATATTATCTTCGCGGCAGGGCACTTTATCGAGGTCGAGCTCGATACCCAAATTGCCCTTTGCGCCCATTTCAACGGCTGAGCAAGTGAGGCCAGCTGCGCCCATATCCTGAATCGCAATCACCGCGCCTGTTGCCATCAATTCCAGGCAGGCTTCCAGCAGGCATTTTTCGGTGAATGGGTCGCCGACCTGCACAGTGGGGCGTTTTTCTTCAATGGAATCATCGAACTCGGCTGATGCCATGGTCGCGCCGCCCACGCCGTCGCGTCCGGTTTTTGCTCCCAGATAGACCACTGGCAGGCCCACACCTTCCGAGCGAGATGTGAAAATCGCGTCGGTTTTCACAATGCCAGCGGCAAAAGCGTTGACCAGGCAGTTGCCATTGTAGCGCGCGTGAAATTCTACCTCGCCACCCACAGTTGGCACGCCAAACGCGTTGCCGTAGCCACCCACGCCCGCGACGACACCGGAAACCAAATGCCGCGTTTTGGGATGATCCGGCGCGCCAAAGCGAAGTGCGTTCATCGCTGCGATGGGCCGCGCGCCCATGGTGAATACATCGCGCAAGATGCCGCCAACGCCTGTGGCAGCGCCCTGGTAGGGTTCAATGTAGGAGGGGTGGTTGTGGCTCTCCATTTTGAAGACCACGGCATCCCCGTCACCAATATCAACCACGCCAGCGTTTTCGCCAGGGCCCTCGATAACGCGCGGGCCCTCGGTGGGTAGGGTTTTCAGCCATTTTTTGGAGCTTTTGTACGAGCAATGCTCGTTCCACATTGCCGAAACGATGCCGAGCTCAGTAAAGCTTGGTTCGCGATTGCCAATCAAGCCTTTGAAATGGGCATATTCTTCGGTGGTAAGGCCGTGTGCTGCGATCATATCATCGGTGATCGCTATGTCTGGGTTCAGCATTAGCCAGAAGCTCCGCAGGCGCGGCTACCACGCGCCCATTGCGATAAATCGCTATTTATGCGGCCCACGAGCGGCGTTTGTGTGAGCGGACCGAACGAGGAAACAACGGTGCCCGCGCCAGAGATTGTGCGCATGGTGACCACCAGTTGAGGCAGCCCGCCGCGATCATTGCGTTCCACAAGCAATATACGTGGTTGGCCTGAAAGTGATGTGATTTCAGTTTCTTGGCGATAAGCGGCAAAGGCTTCATCACCGGATTGGAACCAGCATTCGCGGATGCGATCAGCAATGCGTTCAGACGTTGAGCCAAGTCCGCCGCGCGCTGCAAAGGAGCCTTCGGGCAGGTCGATGCTCATGCATCCTGCCATGGCTAGGGCCATTAAGCTGAGAAGTGCGCTACGCAGCAAGATCGAGCAATCCTTCAAAGAGCTTCGCGCCGGTTTGGCGCGGCTGATGGGGCAGGGCGATGTTTTCTGGATGGGGCATCATGCCCAGCACATTGCCTGCTTTGTTGGTGATGCCGGCAATATCAGCCACTGAGCCGTTGGGGTTAGTGCCACCTGCATAGGTTACCGCGATGCGGTCTTCATCTTGCAAGGTATTCAGCATGTCGTGCGTGCACACATAATTGCCGTCGCCATGGGCGATGGGGCAGGCCCACACATCGCCGTTGGTAAACTGTGTAAGGAACGGCGATCGTGTGCTCTCAACCTTCAAGTCGATGGTTTTGCAAACAAATTTCAGAGATGCATTGCGCATCAAAGCGCCAGGCAAAAGCCCGGCCTCAATGAGAATTTGAAAGCCATTGCACACGCCTAGCACGGGCATGCCGCTGTTGGCCGCTTTCACCACATCAGCCATGATGGGTGAGCGGGCCGCAATGGCACCGCAGCGCAGATAATCGCCGTAGGAAAATCCGCCGGGCAGCACGATAGCCTGCGTATCTTCGGGCAGCGTCGTGTCGCCGTGCCATACCTTGTGGGGTGCTTTGCCGGTGGTGTGCGCCACCGCATCCAGCATGTCCTGGTCACGGTTAGAGCCGGGAAATTGGACTACCGAAACCGCCATACTCTAGGCCGTTTCCATGACCGTTAGAGCGTCAATTGTGTAATCCTCGATCACCGTGTTGGCGAGCAGCTTTTCGCACATTGCAGCAAGATCACTGCGGGCAGCGGCCTCATCGGCTGCGGTCAGTTCCACATCCATCACCTTGCCTTGGCGTACGGATGCAACGCCGCCAAACCCCAAGCCTTCAAGGGCGTGGGCGCTGGCTTTGCCTTGCGGATCAAGCACGCCATTCTTCAGCGTGATGATGAGGCGGGCAGTGTAGGCAGGCATTTGGGCTTATCCTTTGACCAGGCGAGGGCCGCCTGTTGGCGCTGGGTCATTTTCGTTGAGCACGCCCAGGCGCCGCGCCACTTCTTGGTAGGCATCCAGCATGCCGCCCAGATCGCGACGGAAGCGGTCTTTGTCCAGTTTCTCACCGGTTTTTGCATCCCAAAGACGGCAGGAATCAGGTGATATTTCGTCGGCCACAACAATCCGCATCAGATCATTTTCCCACAAGCGCCCACATTCAATTTTGAAGTCCACCAGTTTGATGCCGGCGCCCAGAAAAAGACCGGAAAGAAAGTCATTCACGCGGATGGCGATGGCCATCATCTCATCAATTTCTTGCGGGCTCGCCCAGCCAAACGCGGTGATGTGCTCGTCTGACACCATCGGATCGCCCAGGGCATCGTTCTTGTAATAAAACTCAACAATGGAACGCGGCAGTGCCGTGCCTTCGTCCAAACCTAGGCGCTTGGCAATGGAACCAGCGGCAACGTTACGCACCACCACCTCTACGGGGATGATTTCCACCTCGCGAATAAGCTGCTCGCGCATGTTTATGCGCTTTAAAAAATGCGTACCGATGCCAAGCGCGTTCAGTTGCTCAAAGATATACTCAGAAATGCGATTGTTGATCACACCTTTGCCGTCGATCACTTCATGCTTTTCAGCATTGTTGGCAGTGGTGTCGTCTTTAAAATGCTGTACCAAAGTGCCAGGTTCTGGGCCCTCATAAAGGGTTTTGGCTTTGCCTTCATAAATTTTGCGACGACGGCTCATGCAGGTGCCTTTGGTCAGGTCGGCGGCCAAAATGTTGACGGCGGACAGAATCTCTAACTGTTGTCGCGCGAACTTACGCCATGCTCCTGGCGCCCGCAAACCCATTGGGCTGGATTATCCGCACCTTCCTTTCGGTCATTGATTTGCAACGATGCGCTGGCTATGGGCTTGGATATGATCATGTCGCGCACCATTTATCGGTGAACCACAGGCTTTGTGCGCATTGAGGGAGAAACCACGCATGTCCACATTTGATAAACGCCAAGAGGGCTTTGAGAACAAATTTGCCCACGATGCCGAGCTGCGCTTCAAAGCTGAAGCGCGCCGCAACAAGATGCTGGGCGCCTGGGCTGCTGAAAAGCTAGGCATCACCGGTGATGCTGCTGAGGATTATTCCAAATCTGTCCTGTTGGCTGATTTTGAAGAGCCAGGTGATGAAGATGTCTACCGCAAGGTGAAGGCTGACTTTGAGGCTAAAAACCTCGATGTGTCTGAGCATCAGCTACGCCGCGAGATGGCCGATTTGATGGACAAGGCCATCGAAGAAATCCAGTCCAAGGGCTGATCTATGGCCAAAACATTGGAAGATGGCGTTGCATTTGCGCAGCAGGTTCGGGCGGGCGCGAACATGCCGTTTGGCTGGAGTTCTCTGCCTGCGCCAATGAATGCTGGCGCTTTGGCGCGTGGCGGGTTCAAAGCGGTGTGCGTGGATATGCAGCATAGCTTCCATGATGAAGCGTCCACATTCGCGTCCATTCAGGCTGTGCATCAGGCTGGCTCTGTTGCCGGATTGCGCATCCCTGTTGGCCGGTTTGATCTGGCTTCGCGCGCCTTAGATGCTAGCGCGCAGTTTGTGATTGCACCGATGATCAACACTGTGGCCGATGCCCAGGCCTTTGTGGCTGCCATGAAATACCCGCCCATTGGTGGGCGCTCATGGGGGCCAGCGATGGCGCTGGACCTTTTTGGTGCGGCACCGGCCGATTATCTGGCCTGTGCCAATGATATGGTGCTGGCCATTGCAATGATTGAGACTGTGGAAGCGCAGGAAAATCTCGACGCGATCTTGGCCGTGCCAGGCATTGATGGTGTGTTTGTTGGGCCGTCCGATCTATCGATCACGTTGGCACAGGGCGCGCGGATAGAGGCAACTGCGCCGCATGTGCTCGAAGCTGCTGGTAATATCGGTACGCGGGCGCGCCAGGCCGGAAAAGTTGCTGGCGTTTATGCCTTTGATGCAGAGAAGGCTCAGGCGTTCTTTGATCGTGGTTTTACATTCGCAGCTGTTGGCTCTGATGCGCTTTCGCTTAAAGCGTCAGCCGCGGTTGGTTCGAGCATTGGCTAGCTAATACTTTCAATCCAAACAAAAAAGAGGCGGCCCGAAGGCCGCCTTTTGTATTTCAGTTTGATGATTGTGAGGTCATTTTCTAGAGCCATCTGACTGGCTTGGAAGGACTCTAGCAGCCGCGCGTTGCGGCCTGCTGAAGCTGGTAGATAAGATTTGAACTATGTGTCGATTTTTGGCAGCGATAGCGCTGAAAATATGGCACGCCTGTTAGCTTGTCGGCCGCGCGCGCTTCAACAAGACCCCAAATCGCAGCAATCCTTCGGGCCATGGGCCGTGGCCGGAATCTGAGTTGATGTGGCCAGCCTCACCAGCATCAATGAAGTCTGATCCCCAGGCGCCCGCGCAATTCTGCGAGAATTCAACGCTGGCAAATGGATCATTGCTGCTGGCCACCAAAAAGGACGGTACGGGCATCGGATCGGTTGGCATAGGCTCAAATCCTGTCAGAAAATGACCAATACTGTCAGGTTTCGATAACTCAGGTGGTGCCACAAGATAGGCCGCGATAACGGGCAGTTTGGCCAAAGACTTTGCCATATGTGCAATGGTCAACGCGCCAAGTGAGTGCCCAACCAACGCGACAGGGCGCTGGCAGAGCAAGATCTGCTTTTCTATTTCGGCCGTCCAATCAGACAGTATGGGCGTTTCGAAATCGGTTTGCTCGACGCGGCGAGCATTTGGTAACTTGTTCAGCCAGCCCATATACCAGGTATCAGCGTCGCCGCCCTTCCAACCGGGTACCATGAGAACGTCGATGTCAGAAATGGCCATTGAACGTCGTCCTAGCTATTGAAAACGCGGGAGAAAATCGTGTCCACATGCTTGGTGTGGTAGCCAAGATCGAACAGGTCTTCGATCTCTTGGCGTGACAGGTTGGCCATCACATCACCATCGGCGGTCAGTTCGTTGAAGAAATCTGCGCCCTCATTCCACACCTTCATCGCGTTGCGCTGTACCAGTTTGTAGGCCTCTTCCCGGCTTACGCCGGCTTGGGTTAGCGCCAGCAACACGCGCTGCGAGTGCATCAGCCCGCCAAGCTTGTTCATGTTGGCTTCCATGCGCTCTGGGTACACCAGCAGCTTATCAACAACACTGGTGAGGCGGGCCAGCGCAAAGTCCAGCGTGATCGTCGCATCTGGGCCAATATAGCGCTCCACGGAGGAGTGGGAGATATCACGCTCGTGCCACAGAGCCACATTTTCCATGGCGGGCATGGCGTAGCTGCGCACCATGCGGGCAAGGCCGGTCAGGTTCTCGGTTAGCACAGGGTTCCGCTTATGGGGCATGGCTGAAGACCCTTTTTGCCCAGGAGAGAAATACTCCTCAACTTCCAGAACTTCTGTGCGTTGCAGATGGCGAATTTCCGTCGCCAGCCGTTCGATGGATGAGGCAATAACCGCGTAGGTCGCAAACAGCATGGCGTGGCGATCACGCGGGATAACCTGCGTTGAGATAGGTTCTGGTGTTAGGCCCATTTTCTGCGCCACATGCACCTCAACAGCCGGATCGATATTGGCGAAAGTGCCCACCGCGCCAGAAAGAGCGCATGTTGCAATGTCGGCCCGCGCTGCGATGAGGCGCTGTTTGCAGCGGTCAAACTCAGCATAGGCCTGCGCAAGTTTAAGACCGAACGTGGTCGGTTCAGCATGAATGCCATGCGAGCGGCCAATGCAGACGGTCATTTTGTGCTCTTCTGCTCGCCGTTTTAGCGCTGCAAGCAAACCATCCAGATCATCCAGGATCATATCGGTGGCGCGCGTTAGCTGCACAGCAAGGCAGGTATCAAGCACATCAGAGGAAGTCATGCCTTGGTGAACGAGCCGGGCTTCTGGCCCCACAATTTCGGCCAGATGGGTAAGAAATGCTATGACATCGTGCTTGGTTTCACGCTCAATTTCATCAATGCGATCGATATCAAACGTGGCATTGCTACCGCGTGCCCACACGGCTTCGGCAGCCTGTTTGGGAATCACGCCCAGCTCGGCCTGCGCATCGCAGGCATGCGCCTCAATCTCAAACCAGATGCGAAATTTGGTTTCTGGTGACCAGAGGTCGACCATGGGCTGGCGCGCATAGCGGGGGATCATAGGGGTAGGTCCTTAGGGTTGGGCAGCGTTGCGAATGGCTTGGATATTGGTGGCGTACGGCGCGGGATTGTCTGGGCTGCCGCCTTTGAAGACCGATGACCCGGCCACCAGCGCGCGTGCACCAGCTTCATACACTTGCCGTGCATTGTCAGCGGTGATGCCGCCATCGACCTCAATGGTGATGTCACGCGCGCCAATCATGGTTTTGATTTCGGCGATTTTGCTCAACTGGCTGGCGATAAAGCTTTGCCCACCAAAACCGGGGTTCACGGTCATCACCAGCACCAGGTCTAGCAGGTCCAACACCTCAGAAATCGCGCTGGCTGGTGTGCCAGGGTTTAGCGAGACACCTGCCTTTTTGCCCATGGCTTTGATGGCCATAAGTGAGCGATGAAGGTGCGGCCCGGCTTCTGCGTGAACCGTGATAATATCAGACCCAGCCTCTGCAAATGCTTCCAGATAGGCATCACACGGCGCAATCATCAGATGCACATCAAATGTTTTGGCACTATGCGGGCGCAGTGCCTTCACGATGGCGGGACCAAAGGAGATATTGGGCACAAAATGGCCGTCCATCACGTCCAAATGCACCCAGTCACAGCCTGCTTGGTCAATCGCGAGCACGTCATCGCGCAGGCGTGAAAAGTCGGCAGCCAATATCGATGGCGCGATAATGAGTTGATCAGTCATAGTGTTTCCAGTCATGGCTTTGGAAGTGCGCTATCACCGGAAAGGGGTCAAGGGGCGGTGGGTGTTACTTCGGTGGATTGCCGCTTTCGACGGATCAGTTCGATAAACCAGGGCATGAAGTAGATGGGAAATTGCCCGACCGCGAACCAAAGCCAAGTGGTTTCTGGAATGGAGAGACCAAGGGCGGCCACCATCAACCCCATATTGCGCAGACCCGTGGCAAACGCGATGGAGTTGGCTTGATCGGCTGGAATAAAAAACAGTGCCCCGCGCATGACGGCCATTTGCATGATCGCCAGGCCAAAGGTTGCCACAAACAGACCAAGCACAAGCCAAGGTGTGTTGAGAATGGCCGGACCAAAACCATCCATAACGGCAATGGCAAACACCAGCATGGCCAGCACATTGATGCCGTCAAAGGTAGTGCGGTTGCGCTCTATGCGGTCATTGCCAAGAACGCGTTTGATGATGATGGCCAAAACCGCTGCTCCAGCCATAAAGCCTGCAAGCCTTAGCCCGATGGTGAGACCATCAAAGGGCAGTGCGTTCTCGGTAAAGAACCAGCGCACATGCAGTGACGCGATGAAAGGCGTTACGGCCATGCACAGGATAAGAAATGCCAGCGCAATGGCGCCCGGCAGCCGCAACAGACTGGCAAAAATGGGAACCGCAGTGATGGGCGGCACTGCAAGTGCGATGAACAACGCCAGATAAAGCCCAGGCTGCGTGATGTGCAGGTTCAGCGCCTGCGCAACCGTAAAAACAGCCGCTGGGATGGCGAGCATCGCAAGGATCATGGCGACCAGCACAGGCAGAGGCCGCTTGAACTCCGCGCCTAGGGCCCGAAACCCAATGCGCAGGAACGCTAGTGTAAGCAGCGTTAGAATTGCCTCATCCAGCAGCGGGCGGATTGTCGCCGACAGAAACGGCAGCGCCATGCCGACAAGCAAGCTCAGTGCAATGGCCAGTGTGCCGTGGCGGCCCAGAAAGGTGAGAAGGCGCAAGGGGGCGTTAAGAACCAACATGGTCGGCGCTTTAGACGCGTTTTGCTAGCTTTGTGAAGGGCTTGTGTTGTTGGCGCTGTAAACACCGCGGGCAATGGCCCTGGCCATCGTCGCTGTGGTGGCGGCCTGCAGCAACACCAGTGTTGCAAGGTCTTCTGTTGCGATTTGCGTGCCGGTGGACGCTGCAAACACCAGGTCGCCATCCAAGGCGGTGTGCGCCGGATAGATCGCCGCCGTGATGCCATCTTGGCCTGCAATAGCGAGGCTATGGCAACCGGGCTTGGTAAGCGGCACGCTGGTGATGATGGCGCCAATGGTGGTGTTCTGACAGGGCGCAGGGTTTAGCTTGGTACGTGGTGTGGCCGGGGTGCGTGCTTCCCCCATGCCCAAGCCACCATACTCTCCATCAAGCTCAAAGGGGGCTGCGCGAAAATGCGGGCCACCATCAACAAAGGGGCTGCCAACGGCATTCACCGCCACCATCGCTGCCACCGTATGGCCTTGCAAATCTTCGGGCACATCATCGGTGAAGATGCAAGATGCAACTCCCAATCCTCCAACACTTGCGCCGGTGCTCGCGCCAAAACCTGCGCCAATTTGGCCAAGGCTCTGATCATTGTGCCTGGCACCCTCAAAGGCTTGCGTGCCGAGCTCGCGATAAAGGCCGCCAAGGTCCTCTGGTTTTTTGCCGCCATTGGTCAGATCAAAAAGGATCGCCGCGGGCACAATTGGCACACGGGCATCGCCCACCGCGAAGCCACGCCCATCTTTTGCTAACTTCGCCATTACCGAATCGGCGGCGGCAAGGCCAAAAGCCGAACCGCCGGATAGAACCAACGCATCAATTTTCTGGACCGTTCGAGCAGAATGCAAAAGTTCGGTTTCACGCGTTCCAGGGGCTTGCCCATGGATGGCAACGCTCGCGATTGTCGGTTCGTCGAAAATGATGACACTGGTGCCGGACTTCGCGACTTCGTTGTGCGCATGTCCGAGCACTAAACCACGAATATCTGCAACACTGTTGGTTGGTCCGGACTTCCACATAGCAGTGCTTCTAGCCTATCAGGGTCTTGCGGGCGAGCCTGCTTGCTGGTCTTAGTTGCTGATGATTTTTAGACGATTTCTTTCTGCCGTGGCGCTTTGCGCGCTAACCGCCAGCGCATCAGCCCAGGATGCAACGGATCTGCATATCGGTATTCTTGCACCGCTATCTGGCCCCTTTGAACCGCTGGGCCGCCAGGTGGAGCGCGGTGTTGCGCTGGCCACTGAAGGGCTTGATGGCGTTACGGTTACCGCTGTTGATGACGGCTGCGATGAAGAGCAGGGCCGTGATGCTGCCAATCAATTGGTCGGTGCGCAGGTGAATGTTGTGGTTGGCGGGGTGTGCTGGCGACCAGCCAATGCCGCCCGTGATGTGTTTGCTTTTGCTAATATTCCCTTTGTTGCCAGTGGTGTGCGCTATGAAACGTTCACAGATGATGCCGATGGCCTGATCTACCGGCTAAATGGCCGCGATGATGGTCAGGCGCAGGTTCTTGCCGCTGCAATCTTGGACGGGACAATGGACGGTTTGGTCGGTGGTCCAGCGCACAACCGGCCATTGGTTCTGTTTTATACCGACGGAAACTATGGCCGAACGCTGGCAGAAGGCGTGCAGGAGGCGCTTAACGCTGACGATGTTGATCTGGCGCTTTATGAAGCTTTCACCGGCGAGGGCGACATGGCCTCATTGGCTGAGCGCGCAGAAGCCGAAGGCGCAGGCTTGGTGATGATTCTCGCCGGGCAAGCTGATAGTGCTGTGCTGGCTGATGCGATTGCGCAAAGGCTACCGGATGTGCCCGTTCTTGCTGGTGATAGCGTGATGACCGGTGAGTTTCGTCTGATGGCTGGGGAAGGTTCTAATGGCGTCGTGTTTGCTCGGCCAACCTCTTGGCGTGCCTTGCTGGATGAAGATGCATTGGCGCAGATCGAAGGTGATACGCCGGGCTCTGCCGCAGGTCTCGTTTTACCATCTATGGCGGCAACGCAAGTTGCCCTGCGTTTGCTAGAGGAGGTCGAGGGGCCGTTTGAAACCGTGCTTGGCGACATTGCTTTTGATGCCAATGGCGATGCGGATGTGCCTGATTTTCAGCTATGGCAATGGCGCGATGGGCGCATCTGGCCGCTTGAAGCGCCAGTGGTGCCATCGCAGCCTGATGAAGGCTAAGTAAGCGCCACCAGGCCTGGAAATTGCTCCAACATCCAATTGGCAAATATCGTGTGCCAACCCAGCAGAAACGCTGTTCCCGTTGCTACCAGCAGCGCACCGGTTGCCCGCTCCATGGTCTGCATGTGCTGGCGAAA
>JBGCDM010000131.1:0-12046 GCA_045105395.1 Devosiaceae bacterium
GATTGTCTTGCGCACCCAATGTTTCGTCCAAATGCCAAGCAACACAGCGTGTGCCGTTGCCGCACGCCTCGGCCAAACTGCCATCGGTGTTGTAGATGCGGATAAGTGCGGCCGTTCCATCCATCCGTGGTGCGTGCAGGACCATAAGCTGATCGAAATGTGTTTGCTGGCCACGCGCAATGGCGCGCGCTTCGCCTTCGGTCACGATGTGATCGCTGCCGGTAAGGTCCAGAACGGTGATCTTGTTGCCCGCGCCGTTCATCACGCGCACGGTGGTTCCAATCAAAGCACTCAAGTGGAAATCCAATGGTTTAGAGCAATAAAGCGGATGTATGCCTGGATGGTACTAAAATGGCCAGTTTTTCTGCGTGTGTGCAGTGCACACCTTGCTAAAAATCGGTTTTCTGCTACATTTGTTCAACGTGCGGCGGCATTTTTTTTGAAGAGCCTATCCTGCCTTTGGCAGTTGGAACGCAAAAGATCGCCGGTTCAAGACAAACGGCTTCTCGCACGTGAGGCTGTTTTATATGCCACGGCAGGAGACGTTTCATGGCTACAGGTATGGTTAAGTGGTTTGATGCCACCAAGGGTTTTGGTTTTATCGTTCCAGATGACGGCGGCAAAGATGTGTTTGTGCACATTTCTGCAGTGGAACGCGCAGGCCTGCAGACTTTGAAAGACAATCAAAAAGTTTCCTTTGAACTTGAAGAAGGCCGCAACGGCCGCATGGCTGCCGCGCAGCTTCAGGTCGAAGACGAGTAATCGCCAAGAATTTATCGTTTGGCGCTTGCGTCCGAACTTTTGGAAAGCCGGGCCGTTTGGTCCGGCTTTTTCATTTGGTTGGCAGGTGTAGCAACCTCGTCATAGTTGACGAATCAAGACATCTGGGGAACTTTCGCGCACTTGCGCAGAAAGATTAGTATGCCACAGCAGCGCCTTAGCGACCTCATTCTTCTCTCTGATACAATCAATGTGTCCATCTTTATTTTGGAGGTGCGCAGCGAAAACGACATAATTTTTCGCAAGCTCAACCAGTTTCACGAGCAGGCAACTGGGATGAGCAGCGCGGCGATTGAAGGCAAGCGCCCGCATGACATTTTGCCCCAGCGCGTGGCGGACACCATCATGGGGCGCTACCAGGTATGCGTGCGCGCACAAGAGCCTCAAACCTACGAAGAGTTGCTGAACTTGCCCACCGGCGAACGCTGGTGGCAGACCACTTTGTCGCCCATCTTTTTTGATGATGGCAGCGTCATCGGCTTGTTTGGAACTTCTGTTGATATCACGGCTCAAAAAGAGCGAGAGGTTAAAGATGCGCAGGTTATTTCGCACCTGCGTGAGCTCAATGATGAGGTGAACATGTACACCTCGATGGTCGCCCATGATGTGCGCGGGCCTTTGCGTAAAATTCGGGTGATGAGTGAGCTGGCCTTTGAAGATATCGAGCCAGATGATGATAGCCCGCTCATACTTGATGCTGATCAGAAAGCACTTGTTGCCAATATTGGTGCGGTCGCTGCCAAAACTTTGGAGCATGTCGATAGCATTTTGAGTTATTCGCGAGCGCTCTCGCTTGATCCCTCACCCACGCTGGAAGTGTTGGATTTGCACGCGTTTTTTGCCGACCTGATAGCCGTTCTAGATCCTGATGCGGCCTATACTTTTGACTTTCCCAAAGAAACAGTGCGCGTAGAGCGGATCGTCTTACAGGTTGTGCTTCGCAACCTGCTTGAAAACGCGGTGCGTCATGCCAAGTTCGCGTGCCATGTTGCCTTGGCAGTCGATGAGGATACCAGCAGTTTGGTGTTTATCGTCAGCGATGATGGTGAAGGCTTTAGCGATGAGACCATTTTTAAGGATCGATCTGCAACCTCGCGCATGAAGTCTGCGACCACAGGCTTTGGGCTCAACAGTGCCCAGCGCATGGTGGAAGCTCGCCATTGTAAAATATGGCTTGCTCAATCCCATTTTGGATCAGGTGGCAGCGTAGCCTTCAGCACACAAGGGCAGTTGGTAGACTAACAGCGTAATGTACTGGCGTGCATGGCGCTGCGAGCGGCTAGGAAGCTCTGCTTTGTAGGCCTTGTGTCTGGCCCTCTTTGGCCCAGCTGACAAAGGAGCCCGTGCGTATCACTTCCATCAGGTCAGCCTTGTCGATGACCACTTCATGATCTTGGCGCGCTGCAGGGCCAAACTCGTCTCCCTTGGTGTCAGCAGATACGACGAGGGTGGGGCCGGAAAAGCCACAGGCCTCTTTTATCTCACGATAGGTCTGATGATAATTGTTAAACGGTGGCACGCGGTTATCCAGGATCAAAGCGTCATAACCGCTACGTTCCAGCGCGGCTTTAGCCTCTTCCAATGTTGAACATGCCGTCACGTCGTAGGAATGTGTATCATCCAAGCGCAAGTAAGCCTGCAACAAGCGGTGATCTATGTCGCAATCATCCAGATAGAGAATGCGAATTGTGTTTCGATTGTTCATTCTTATGCACCTTTGACGAACCAGCGACCGAAAACACAGCCATCATAAGCGTTTAAAATAGGTCGCGTGTATATCTTCGGCAAGTCTAACATAATCATCGAGCGTTGATGGCTTGGTGCGGTAAGCACTGGCACCCAGTTCTAGCGCTTTTGTTTTGTCTTCTGGATAGGACGAGGAAGACAGCATCATGACTTCTGCCGTGTCTGAAGCCGTTGAACGGGAAAGCGCTTGCAACACCTCAAAACCATTCATCTTAGGCATTTGAATGTCGAGGATCGTAACGTCAGGTTGGTGTTCTTCGATTGCCTCTACGGCGTGAGATGAGTCTTCGATTTCGATGACTTCAACGGATTGGCCGATGGACGAAAAGCTGCGCCGTATAACAAAACGATCCAGTTCATCGTCGTCGACTACCAGCACGCGTAATTTGGCGATTGGGGTCGTGGAGGCCATGCTTAGCATTCGGTCCACCTGCGAGTATTTGTTGAACTACTCAAAAATTAAGTGTGAACCCTTAGATGATTCGTGTCTTTAGTCATTCTGGCATAAGTGAGCAATTACTTATGCCAAGTGGCCACTGCTCATAGGCCGCTAGTGGGGGCCTATCAACGTGACAGCTTAGTCCAACCTATCGTGGCATTGCTGCAAGAACCGGCGTACGGGGATGGTTGTCGTCAGGGCTATGGCGCGTTGATAGGCATGGCGTGCGGCGGGCATGTCGCCTGCCTTGGCGCTCAGATATGCGCGTGTGGCCCAGGCCGGTTGGAAGGCTTTTGTATCTGCAGCATCCAAATCATCCAGCGCCTTTAGGCCTGCTTCTGGCCCATAGGCCTGTCCGATTGCAGCTGCCCGCGCCACAGCACCACCAAGTGTCGGGTAGAGGCGGGCCAGCCCCTCATAAAGCTGCGTGATTGCGCGCCAATCTGTAAGGCCTGTGTCACGGCGTGCTGCGTGCACGCTTTGAATTGCCGCTTCCAGTTGATAGCGACCTAATGTGTTTTGAGCACTCGCGCGTGCCAGCAGGGCGTTGGCTGTGGCTATTCCTAAAGGGTTCCAGAATTTTGGGTCTTGGTCCTCAAGAGGCACGAATTCGGCACCCTGGCGTGCTGGTGCGCGCGCATGGATAAACCAGAGCATGGCAGCCAACCCAAGTGACTCAGCATGACCTGGCAACAACTCCACCAAAATATCGGCCAGAAACAAGGCTTCTTGGCAAAGATCACGCGCGGTCTCATTGCCAGCATCATCTGCGTCCTGCCATTGGGCAGCGTAAGCGCCGTAAATAGCCTCCAGTACATTGTCTAAGCGATCATTGATCACGTCAGCATCGGGCACGACAAACGCAATGCCAGCCTGTTTTATCTTTGCTTTGGCGCGCACCAAGCGCTGCGCCATTGTGGCGGTTGGAACAGTAAAGGCGGTTGCAATTGTTGCGGCATCCAGTCCTAGAACCGTTTGTAGCATCAAGGGTGTGCGGGCTGTTTCATTGATGGCTGGGTGCGCGCAGACAAGCATCAGTTCAAGCCGTTTATCTGGCAGTGCTTGCGGATCAAGTGTGTTCATAACGGCAATCGCCGCATCTTCGCGGCGCTCCAAATTGTCCAGCGCATCACCAGCAACCGACATACGGTGGGAGTGAGAGCGCATTCTGTCTCGCTGTCGGTTGCGGGCAACGGTAAGAAGCCAGCTTTGCGGATTGTCCGGGATGCCATCATCGGCCCATTGTGTGAGCGCCTTGGCAAAGGCATCGGCCAGGGCATCCTCGGCACTGGCAATATCGCCGGTCGATTTGGCAAGAATGGCGATGAGGCGGCCATAGGCTGTGCGGGCCACCTCATCAATGGTGCGGGAAATGGATGAGGATGAGTCTGTCATGCCTGGTCCATTGTGACGACCATTGTGCTGACGCCGCAATCAGGCGCCGTTGCGCCCTTCTGGCATAGCAGAGGCACGCACCTCGATGATGCCATAGTGCGCTGATGGGCACTTTTCAGCCCAAACAAGCGCCGCGTCCAGGTCAGGCACATCAATCACGAAGTAGCCACCCAATTGTTCTTTGGTGTCGGCATAGGGGCCATCTTGCACCCGCTTTTCTCCGCCACGCAAAGTGAGCGTGGTGGCTGACGCTGAGGGTTGCAGCCAGTCGGTGTCCACAAAGACACCTGCCTGTTTAAGATCGCCAATATATTTGCCAAATAGCTGCAATGATTGCTGCATGTCCTCTTCGGAGACATCGGCGAAAGCTGACTCGTCATTGTAAAGCATGAATGTGTAACGCATGGATTTGATCCTTTTTCTTGTCTTACGTTTGAGCTTGCGCAGCGACAACGCGTGAGAGGTTTGCAAGACCGCGCTCATAGGTTTGGCCCAGCATGCCGTCCAGAAAAAGCCCGAAAACCCTGCCAATTGGATTCATGCCGAACTGGCTTTCCACTGACCACACAACCCGTGTACCATCTTCAATCTGTTCCAGGGTCAATGTCTGCACCGGTTGGCCCATTGAACCTAAGTCAATTTGCATCGTGACGCTGACATTGTCTTCCAGCCCTGTGATGGTTTGGGTGCCCTGTCCGTCTTTGCCGTTGAAGGCAAAGGATGCGCCAACGCCTTCAGCTGGGCCAGAAAAGGTGATTTCCAAGTTAGGGTCGGCATCGCGGTAGGGGTTGAAGGTCTGAAAGCCTGCGCTTGAGGTGAGCAGCGGATAAATTGCATCGGGTGATGCTTGTATAACGGCGCTGCGTTCCACCACTTTGTGGTCGGGCAATGCGTATGGCGTGGCAGCAAGCGCCAAGACGGCGAGGCCGCCAACAGTGGCAAGTGTGGTAAGCGACATGGGTTTCTCCTTGATCAATTGGGTAACGAAGACGTTTGGTGAAGACGCTGGTTTTGCGTGTCTTCACCCCCATGACGATCAAGGCGCGCGCAAATCGACAGATGCGCAAAGTTTTTTCTTAAATGGTGACGCTAGCTTTTTAAAACGCCAGCACGATGGCTCAGCCCAACCGCCACACCTTCCATTTCGTGTGAAGATGCTGAAACTGCGCGGCTGGTCTCTAGGCTGATATCGGCCTGCGCGCGCAATGCATGTACCGCGTCATTGGCCGCTTTGGCATGAGAGGAGGCGTGATGCACAGCCTTCTCAACCGCCATCGTCTCAGTTTCCAGGTTGGCCACGCCCTGCGAAAGTGTTTCTATCCTTTGGGACGCGTCACCAACACCGCCTGCAATCGTTGCCACATTGTCTTGCTCGCGGGCAGCGGTGGTATGAATATCACTAACAGCGCCGGCGATTGACTGGAGTATGGTTCCCACCTCACCGATCATATCGCGTGAGCCAAGTGAGGAGTCCCGCACCTTCAAGATCGCATTGCGAATATCTTCGGTTGCGCGCGCGGTGCGCTCAGAAAGAGCCTTGATCTCATTGGCCACAACAGCAAAGCCATCGCCATGCTGGCCAGCGCGTGCGGCCTCGATGGAGGCGTTAAGCGCTAGTAGACTGGTTTGGTTTTGGATGCCAATGATGAGGTCGACCACGGTTTCAATTTCGTCCGCCGCCTCACCCAATTGCGAAACGGTGTGACTGGCCGTTTGCGAAAGGGTCATGGCCTCATTGGAAACCTGGCTGGCGCGCTCTGCATCACTTGAAACCGTCATGACGGCTGATGACAGATTTTCGATGTAGGCCGCAATCTGCCGCACGTCCTGCGACACGGTGCCAGCAGCTTGCGCCAAGTGCGTGCTTTTGCGGCGCAGACCCTTGGCATCGTCAAGCGCTCCATCGGCACTGGAAGCAACCGTTTGCGCGGATACCTGCACTTCTTGTGTGTGTGCACTGACAACCGTTGCAGATCGGCTCACATTATCGGCCACGCTGTGAAGCTCGGCGGCCAGTCTACCGGATGTCTCTGACATATCGCCAACCAGAACTTGCACCTTGCTCAGGAAGGGATTGAGGATAACGGCCAGATCAGCGGCTTCATCACCGGTGGTTTCATCCAGCCGCGTGGCAAGGTCGGCACGCCCTTCTGTAATTGCTTGCAGGCTTGCCTGCAGGGCGTGGGTGCCGAGCGATGCGCCATGTTCGGCCACGTTAAGGCCTGCCGCCTCTTCCAGATCGGTAACGCGCATGCCAACAAAGCGTTTGATCAGCCAGATGCCGGGCACTGCAATGGCGCTGACCCAAAGTGCATTGATGGCGATGCCGGTGGCTTGAGCCAACACTTGCTCGAGCCGCGTTTCGGCCACCAGCATGCTGTCGATGGCAAAAAAGGCCACGGCCAAGGTACCAAAAATGCCACAAGTGCCGTGGACTGAAACCGCCCCCACAACATCATCCAGTTTAAGCCGCTTTTCCAGAAAGTCCTCAGACCACACCACCAAAAGGCCTGCTAAAAACCCTGTGGCGATGGCCCCGATTGGTGCTATCACATTGGCTCCAGCGGTGACCGCGACCAGACCACCGAGAAGACCGCTGACGGAACGGGTGGGTAGGAAAATGCCATCGCGGTAGCGACCAAAAACCATTGCGACCGCACCGCCCATTGTGCCCGATAGAATGGTGTTGATGATGATCTGGCCAATATCGGCACTGGCCCGCAAAGATGAGCCGCCATTGAAGCCGATCCATCCAACGAAAAGCACCACCGCGCCTGCAGTCGTTAGCACCATGGAATGGCCATGCATGCGCTGCGGCTTGCCCTGCGCATCGTAACGATCGCGGCGGGGCCCAAGCATCCAGATGGCAATTAGCGCCACCCAAGCGCCGGTGGCATGCACCACGGTGGAGCCTGCAAAATCCATGAAACCTAAATCGGCAAGCCAGGCGGTGTTGCTGGGGTCCAAAAGGTTGCCCCAAGCCCAATGGCCGAAAACGGGGTAGATGAACACACCGATCATGAGGGTGATCAACGCATAGGCTTTCAGCTTCATGCGTTCGGCGACCGCGCCGGAAACAATGGTGGCGGCTGTGCCAACAAACATCGCCTGGAACGCGAAAAACGCATAGAGCCATGGGTCCTGGAAACCAATGATAAGATGTTGTTTGTCCCAGCCCAAAAGGCCCATCTGACTGCTGCCAAACATCAGCGAGAAACCCAGAAGCGTAAATACGGTGACGGAGATAAGCAGGTCGCAGAGGTTTTTCTGCGCCACGTTTATAGAGTTCTTTGATCGTGCCGCACCTGCCTCAAGCATCAAGAAGCCGATTTGCATAAGCAGAACCAGCCCTGCGCACGTAATGAGCCAGGTAAAATCTGCACGCTCCTGTTGATCGGCGCGCAAGCTTTCGATCGCGGTTTCGAAGGCTGGGGGCGGCAGTGTTTCAGCCATAATGGTGCTGGATGTAGCTGCCAAATTGACGAGCACGGCGAGCGCAAAACACAGGAGGCGGGCAGGGCGCGGCGAAAGGGCTGGCATGAAAGGCTCCTGTAGGAAACAGCCGGGTTACAGGCATTTAGTTGTATATTATGCATACACTCGTATAAGTTGTATAATGCTTAACGATGCTGTTGACCGGAAGCGCGTTGCAAAACCTTGCTCTTGTTGACTTTGTGCGGCTTAGGCATTAGCCAGCCAATCTCTTGCTGATGCAGTTATTTTGCATGAGCCGACCGGTGCCCTTATCTAAAGGTGATGCCGGAGGTGACCTCCCGCCAGCGCGATGCGCCCGCGGGAGCGTTTTCCGTTTGGCTTACGCACTTGTTTGTCGCAGCAACCGCATTGGATTTGACGCATGTTTGATACGCTTTCTGACCGCCTTTCCGGCATTTTCGACACGCTCACTAAACGCGGTGCGCTGAGCGAGAAAGATGTGTCTGAAGCGCTGCGCGAGGTTCGCCGTGCGTTGCTAGAGGCGGACGTTGCGCTGGAGGTTGTGCGCGCCTTTGTTGACCAGGTGCGTGAACGTGCCATTGGCGTTGAGGTTCTCAAATCCGTTTCGCCGGGTCAGCAGGTCATCAAGATCGTTCACGACGAGCTGGTGGCGGTGCTGGGCTCAGATGCGCAGACGATTGATCTTGCCAGCGTTCCGCCTGTGCCCATTCTTATGGTGGGTTTGCAGGGCTCGGGTAAAACGACGACCACAGCCAAAATTGCCAAACGCCTAACCGAGCGGGACAAGAAAAAGGTCTTGATGGCCTCACTCGATACCCGCCGCCCAGCTGCCATGGAGCAGCTGCGCGTGCTGGGCGAGCAGCTTGAGGTTTCAACGCTGCCCATCGTTGAGGGCCAAAGCGCGGTACAGATTTCCAAACGCGCCATGGATGCGGCCCGCCTTGGCGGCTATGATGTTGTGCTGCTCGATACCGCTGGTCGCACCACGGTTGATGAAGCGCTGATGAGCGAGACGGCTGATATTCAAGCCGTCGCCAAGCCGCATGAAGTGCTGCTGGTTGTTGATGCGCTTACCGGTCAGGATGCGGTGAACACCGCACGTGCCTTCGATGAGCGCCTTAATGTAACCGGCATTGTGCTCACTCGCGTGGATGGTGATGGGCGCGGTGGTGCTGCACTGGCCATGCGCGCTGTTACAGGCAAGCCGATCAAGCTGATCGGTACGGGCGAGAAAACCGATGCGCTGGAAGAGTTCCATCCGCAGCGTATTGCTGGGCGCATTTTGGGCCAGGGCGATATCGTTTCACTGGTTGAAAAAGCCGCCCAAGATATCGATCAGGAAAAAGCGGCCAATATGGCCAAGCGTCTGCAAAAAGGCGCCTTTGATCTCAATGATCTCAAAGATCAGATGCAGCAAATGCAAAAGCTCGGTGGCATGGGCGGGCTGATGGGCATGATGCCGGGTATCGGCAAAATGAAAAAGCAGATCGATGCCTCTGGCATTGATGACAAAGCCATCACGCGGCAAATCGCGATCATTCAATCGATGACGCCGAAAGAGCGTGCCAAGCCTGATTTGCTCAAAGCCAGCCGGAAGAAGCGCATCGCTGCTGGTTCGGGTATGGCCGTGGCGGATGTGAACAAGCTTTTGAAAATGCATCGCCAGATGGCCGACATGATGAAAGCCATGGGAAAGAAAAAAGGCGGCATGCTGGGCGGTTTGTTTGGTGGCGGTGCCCCAAGCCCCGAAGAGATAGCTGCCGCACAAGCCGCAGCTGGTGGTGCCGGGGGTGGTAGTGATGCGCCCAGCCTTGATACGGATGCCTTGGCTAAAATGGCGCAACAGGTAGGTGGCGGTATGGGCGGTGGCTTGCCTGGTTTAGGTGCGCCTGGCGGCATGCCTGGATTGCCAGGTCTTGGTGGCGGCATGCCTGGCCTTCCAGGACTCGGCGGCCAAGTGCGTGGCGGCAAGAAGAAAAAGCGCAAATGAACGAGCTGGTGCCAGTTTTAGAGACAACGCGCCTGCGCCTGCGCGGATGGGAGTTAGAGGACTTTGAGCCTCTGGCTGATTTTTTGGCGGACGATGATGCCAATCGCTATCGTGGTGGTGGTGTCGGCCCGCAAGAGGCCTGGGCCAAACTGGAATCCTTCACCGCAAGCTGGTTTTTGCGCGGCTATGGCGTTTTCGCTATTGATGAGCTTGAAAGCGAAGACTTGGTGGGGTGGGCAGGTCTCTGGCAACCGCTCACCCTGCAAAGCCCGGAGCTTTGCTGGTCTGTCTTCACTGGCCATGCGGGCAAGGGTTATGCTGTGGAAGCTGCCGCTGCCGCGCTTGTTTGGTGGACCCAGATGGAAGGCCAAGAAGCGCCGTTTTCCTACACCCACCCGGACAACAAAGCCTCGCAGCGCGTGGCTGAAAAGCTGGGCGCGGAACGTGGCGAAAACTGTATGTTCGAAGGTCGACCCTCTTATCTTTACCATCACAAGGTGCCCGACGAAGCCCACTGGGAGCGCCTTTCTTGATGGACCGTACGCTCACCATTCCAACGCTTGAAACCGAGCGCCTTTTGCTGCGCGGCTGGAAAGAGGCCGACGTGCAAGGCTATGCCGAGTTCTATGGCGATTTGGAAACTGCGCACTTTATTGGCGGCACGCTTTCGCCAAGTGATGCCTGGCGCATGGTTGCTCAGCGCATTGGCCAGTGGCACTTACGTGGCTTTGCGATGTTCGCCGTGGAAGAGAAGGCCTCTGGCGCATTCATTGGCCATTGCGGTCCAAACTTTCCCGAAGGCTGGCCCGAGCGCGAGATCGGCTGGGGCCTCATCAAGCGGTTTCACGGCCAGGGCTACGCCACTGAAGCGGCCTCTGCCTCGCTGCACTATGCCTATGAAACGCTGGGCTGGGGCACCGCGATCAGCCTCATCGACCCCATGAACACACCATCCGCCAAGCTCGCTATGCGGCTTGGTGCCAAGTATGAGCGCACCGCACAGGTGACCTCGTTTACCGCTGATGTCTATCGGCATCTCCCACCCTCAGATTTTCTGAACTAACTCCCAAAAGGACATTTACTCATGGCTATTAAACTGCGTCTGGCCCGTGGCGGCTCCAAGAAGCGCCCCTATTATTCCATCGTTGCTGCTGATGCGCGTGCGCCGCGTGATGGCCGCTATGTGGAAAAAGTAGGCAGCTACAATCCGCTTCTGCCAAAGGGTTCAGAAGAGCGTGTGAAACTGAACGTTGAGCGTATTCAGCATTGGCTTTCTGTTGGCGCGCAGCCAACCGACCGTGTGCTGCGCTTCTTGGATGAAGCTGGCCTTGCCAAGCGCGATGCCCGCAACAACCCCAACAAAGCTGTGCCTGGCGATAAAGCCAAAGAGCGCGAGCAGGAAAAAGCCGATAAAGCTGCTGCTCTGGCAGAAGCTGAAGCTGAAGCGGCTGCAGCCCCTGCTGAAGAAGCTCCAGCGGAAGACACCAGTGCCGAAGAAGCCACCGCTGAAGAAAAAGCCGAATAGGGCTCTTTTAAGATGGGCGGATCAGACCCTTTCATCATACTTGCCCGCATCGGCGCGCCCAATGGTGTGCGTGGCGGTGTGCGGGTGAAGCTGTTTGGGGATGATCCAGCAGGGTTGGTGGACTACGGCCCGCTGACCCGTGCTGATGGCAAGGGCACGTTGGAACTTTCCGGGCTTCGGCCCGGCAAGACCCCCGATCTTGTGGTGGCGACCTTTACCGGCGTTACCGACAGGGATCAGGCAGCGGCCCTCAATGGTGTGGAGCTGGGCTTGCCGCGCTCCGTTTTGCCTGCGCCCGAAGATGATGATGATTTCTACCATGCCGATTTGATTGGCCTGGACGTGCGTCTGAGCGATGGTGTTCGCTTCGGCGAAGTGATCCAGGTGGCGAACTTTGGCGCTGATGATCTGCTGGATGTGAAGCCAGATCGCGGCGGACCTTCGGTGTTTGTGCCGTTCACCAAGGCGGTCGTACCAACGGTCAAATTGGCCGATGGTTATCTGGTCATCGATCCGCCAGAAGGCCTGCTGGATCCACCAAACAACAAACCTTATGCGTCAGATAACAGCTGATGTTTAAAGTATCGGTTTTCACGCTCTATCCCGATATGTTCCCCGGCACGCTGGGTGCCGCTCTTGCCGGTAAAGCTTTGGCAGATGGGCGCTGGTCGCTGGAGGCCCATAATATCCGCGATAGCGCTACCGATAAGCATCG
>JBGCDM010000132.1:0-13203 GCA_045105395.1 Devosiaceae bacterium
GCAACGCGCGCCGCTTCGATCAAAGGTTTTTGCCCGTTGAGCTATGGTGGAAGGGTCTGGCATCAGCCGTCAAAACCAAATGACCGCGCGCGGCCTTGCAGCTCTGCTCACCCAGTTTGACCCTATGCTGGATTGATGGAAAGCTCGCCGCGGGGTTCACGTTATAAAACGGGAACGCTTAGCGATGTCAGCACGCTAGCGGGCTACGCCCAAACACGCGAGCACGGATTGGTGCGGTTCGTCATCGCCGTGCCTGGCGGAACGGGACGGCTGAGATTTGCGATTTTAGAAGCGATTGAGGAGGGGCTGTAGGCCCCAACGTTGGGGAGCGGGTGCCGTTTTCATTGTGTTATGGGCGAACATCTAGGCCCTCAAGTGGCTAGAGCGGTCGTCCTTGTCAGTCCAATGGCAGCTTGGAGCCCAAAGTAGTGAATACTGAGCTGGGTTCGAATGGCCGCTTTGCGGTCTCTTCAAGCGCTAAACATAAATGCGCAAATGCCTGAGGCGAACACATCGCGCCCGCCTATTTTGGGGCCTGCGAGTTACAGTCGTATCAACTCGCTGCGCGGATGAAACAGCTTCCAAGAATACCAATACTCATCGGATGTCATCAGCATTTGGAGGTTGGCCTGGATGGGGCCTTGCTTGTGCTTTCCGCGGATGTCCCAGACGGTACCGGTGGCTTGATCACGAAGGTCATTTCCCTCGCCTTGAACAAGACTGATCAACGTTCCATCGACCGTAGCACGAAAGGCATTCACCGCCTTGTCACGCGCCACAAGGATGAGGTCGTTTGCCTCGTCGCTGACCACTCCCTGTTTGAGAACTTCATCCCTCAAATGCACGATCTGCGGCGTGACAGACGGATCCGTGACGCCAATGACAGAAGTGCGCGCAGGGAAGGACTTATCGCGCTTGGCTGCTGATAGGCCTGGGGTTAGGTCGCCGCTGGTCAGCTTTTCCCAAGCACCCGGGATAGGGAGAGCGAAGGGTCGAAAATCATCCTTTGTTACGTGCGGGATTTGCGGCATCTCATCGAGTTCCTTGACCAGCTTCCAGGTGAGGAACTGGAACATCACCATGTCGAGGGTACGCGGATGGAGCGGACCGATGGAGGATTCAAACGTGCCTTGCTGAAAGAACGTTCCGGTCTTGCGATCCGCCAGCACCATATTGCCGTTCTTCATAGCACCTACGTAAAGCGGCCCAATGTCCGTCACGTCGAAGGGAATAACGCCGCGACAGAGCGCACAGTAGGTCAGAGAGACCAACCGGTCGCCAAACCAGTCGTTAATGATGTGTCCGTGGATGAGATAATCCAAGGGATAAGCCTTGGTGATGCCGTTATGCTCGATGATTGCCATCTGAGCTTCATCTTTGATCGGCAGTGTCAACGGATCGGCCGACATCTTAGGGCAATCCACGGCCGGAAAAGCGACCGAAGGGTACAGGTTGTAGATGATGAATACCGCCAGAGCCATCAGCACCAAGGGGCAGATATGGGCAAGCGGAAAGGTGCCAGTTTGGGAAACAGACCAAACCTGCCAGGCAACGGTACATAGGACGATGCCCCAGACAACCGGCTTTCGGATGAGGGAATGATAGTAGACTGCGCTAAGCGGAATGGCGGTGACCAGGATCAGCGGGATAAAAACCAAACTTACAACCAAGGCCGTTAAAGCTAGCAGGTAAAGAATGAGGAGGGTCATGGATGGCGTCCTTTTCGAGACGGGTTGTGTGGCTTAACCAGCAAGCGCTAGCGCCAGTTTTTCCTGACCGGCATCGGACAGGACCGTGAAACAGTCACCAATGTGCTGGGCACCAACGAACAACTGCGGAACAGAGCCGACCCCGTTTGTTTTGCTCTCCATCTCGGCCTGAAGCTCAGGCGATGCGGCCACGTTTAATTCTTCGTAGGACAGGCCCTTCTCGTCGAGGAAGCCTTTGAGTTTTTGGCAAAAGTGACATTGCGGGCGGGTGTAGATGCGGATGTTAGACATGGATTGCTCCTGTTGAGAGTACGAGGTCACACAACTAAAATGACTCTTTGGTCAATAAATGACTAATGATTCATTGATTGACCGAGGAGTCATCGCGTGTCAAGAAGAGGTGGCAACAAAAGTCTTTGGGAGAGGCACTGAAGCTATGGAAAGCACCGCGAACACGGTAACCAATGCACCGAAAGAGCTATCGCGTTCGCAGCGCCGTCGCCGAGATGACATCGTTCAAGCGGCCCTCAAAGTATTTGAGCGCGACGGCTATGAGACGGCGAAGATGGCGGATGTCGCCAACGAGGCCGAGGTCGCGAAGGGTACTCTCTATCTCTATTTCGAGACCAAGGCGGCTTTGCTGGAAGGGGTGATCCAAACGGTCATTCTTCCCGCCCTTGAACAGATTGGCGCGGCGGCCAAGACCCACACTGGCAGCGCACAGGCCCTGCTGGAAAGTCAGGTCCGTATCATGGCGGCCCGTCAGGCCTCACCTGAAATGAAAATGTTGATACGGCTGATGATCTCGGCTCCGGAGCAGCATCGCCCCATCATCCAATTCTTCCATGCGCATGTCGTTCAGGAGGGGTTGGATTTGATCCGTTCAACGCTGAAGTCTGGCGCAGAAAGCGGCGAGTTCCGGCCCGAGGCGGCAGACATGGACCCCTTGGTTTTTGTCGGCGCACACGTTTATGCCGCCGTCTGGCATAATCTCTTCGAAGATGAAGGCCCTCTGGATATCGAGAAGCTAGTGAACGACAATTTGGCTCTGGTCATGGGCGGCCTGCTAATGCGCTTGTAAACGTGTGAGGGTCTACAATTAAGTTGCACGGATCTCAGAAAGCGGCCGTTTGATTTTTGCTGCGAACGGTCATTTTGTCCGCAAAGCCGTCATTACGGAAAACAAAAAAAGGCGGCCAACTGGCCGCCCTAATACCTTAATAACTGCGTCAACGTTAGCCAACGATTTCCAGCTCAGAGAACCAGTAGGCGATTTCGCGCGCTGCTGTTTCTGGCGCATCAGAACCGTGCACCGAGTTTTCGCCGATAGAAAGCGCGAACTCTTTGCGGATCGTACCATCTTCAGCTTCGGCGGGGTTGGTGGCACCCATCACTTCGCGGTTGCGGGCAATTGCGTTTTCGCCCTCAAGCACCTGAACAATGGTTGGGGCCGATGACATGAAGTCTACCAGCTCATCAAAGAAGCCGCGCTCACGGTGCTCAGCGTAGAAGCCTTCAGCGTCTTTGCGGCTCATCCACACGCGCTTGGAGGCAACAACGCGCAGGCCAGCAGCTTCCAGCTTGGCGGTGATTTGGCCTGTAAGGTTGCGGCGCGTTGCGTCCGGCTTGATCATAGAAAATGTGCGTTCGATGGCCATTGCGGCAATCCTATCTTGTTGTGCTTTTGAAAAAAAGTTCAGGCGCGTCGACAAATGGCGCGCGCCCGATGGCCGGGCTATAGCCGCTGCGCTCGCTGGCTTCAAGTCGCCAGTTTGAGAGCGCCCGTTTGATTGCAGGCGGCCAGCACCTGATCGAACCAAGTTTGCAACACCTCATCGCCATTTGTAGTATCATAGGGTGATGTTGCCTTGGCCCAACAGAACGAGGCGGCAAGCGCAATATCCGCGTATAAAGGCGCATCCCCGCCCAGAAAGGGCGCCGCCTCAAGCCTGCGTCGATAGGGCTTGAGGAAGGTTGCAAACTTGGCGCGCTCCTTATCGCGCCCTCGCTGCACATCTTCCAAACTCATACCAAAGCGCTTTTCGCGGCTGGTGCGAAAATACTCTGCATCCTCACTGGCCAGTTGATCATGGATATCCAGGATGATCATGCGGCTGATGGTGGGATAAAGACCGGTAACAATGAGATTATCGATCAGCGCGGCGTTCTGCTGACCGCCATTTTTGGTCCCTTCGCCACCATTCCCGCCAAAAATGCTGGGCGTATCGCCATAGGTGTCTTCCAAATAGGTGCAGATATCAAAGCTCTCGGTGATCGTGGTATCGCCATCGATGAACACTGGCACAGTTTTATGGATGCCATCCAACACCACCGGTATCTGGGTAAACGGCGTTGGGCGGCTTTCAAACTCCAAGCCCTTAAGCCCAAGCGACAGGCGCACGCGCCATGCATAGGCTGAAAAAAGGCGATCAGGCTCGCGTCCGCAAAGCTCATACAGTGTTCGCATTGTGGTGTCCTCTCTCACGCGCGCAGGTTTTATGCGCATCTGTTGTGCTTATGCCGCTAGACCATGGGAGCTGCCAATGCTAGCTGGCGCACATGCTAGAAATCTCTAACCTCACCTACCGGCTCGGCGACCGGCTTTTGTTCGATGGCGCATCGGCCACAATTCAGCGTGGCTCCAAGATCGGTTTTATTGGTCGCAATGGATCCGGTAAGACCACGCTGTTCAAGCTAATTCGCGGAGAAATTTCGCCAGAAAGCGGCGAGATCAAGCTGCCAATACGCATGCGCCTTGGTGGTGTGGACCAGGAAGTGCCCGCCGGGCCGCAAGCGCTGGTAGAAATCGTGTTGGCGGCTGATACCGAGCGTGCAGCGCTTTTGGCAGAGGCTGAGACAGCCACCGACCCAACGCGCATCAGCGATATTCAACTGCGGCTTGCCGATATTGATGCGCATTCTGCCGAATCGCGTGCTGCGCGTATTTTGCAAGGCCTGGGGTTTGATCACACAGCGCAACAGCGCCCAGCCTCTGACTTTTCTGGCGGTTGGCGCATGCGTGTTGCGCTGGCGGCCGTGCTGTTTTCAGCGCCTGATTTGCTGCTGCTGGATGAGCCGACCAACTATCTGGATCTGGAAGGCGCGCTGTGGCTGGAAACTTATTTGGCGCGCTATCCCCATACCTTGATGGTGATTTCGCATGACCGTGATCTGCTCAACAGCGCGGTAACACAGACGCTGCACCTGGATCAGCGCCGCTTGCAGCTTTACGGCGGGCCATTTGATACATTCGACAAGCAGCGGCGCATTCAACTGGCCGTGGAAGAAAAGGCCAGCGCCAAACAGGCGGCGCGACGGGCGCATCTGCAGTCTTTTGTTGATCGCTTTAAGGCCAAGGCATCCAAGGCCAAGCAGGCGCAAAGCCGGGTGAAAATGCTGGAAAAGATGGAGCCGATGGCCCTGCGCATGGAAGAGCGCGTGGCCCCGTTCCATTTCCAGGGGCCTGATAAGCCAAAATCGCCACCTCTGATCAATGGGCGCGATTTGGCTGTGGGCTATGAAGAAGGCACGCCGATCCTCTCGCACATGACCTTCCGGATTGATCCGGATGATCGCATCGCGCTTTTGGGCCAAAACGGCAATGGTAAATCTACCTTTGCCAAGATGATAGCTGGGCGGCTGACCCGGCAGGCCGGTGACCTTAATTTTCCAGGCAAAATGAAAGTGGCGTTCTTCACCCAGCATCAGTTGGATGATCTAAACCCGAAAGACTCGCCGGTGGAAACAGTGCGCAAGCGCATGCCAGAGGCTGGTGAAGCCAAGGTGCGTGGACGCGCGGCCCAAATGGGGTTTGATCGCCTGCGCATGGACACGCCCGCAAACCAGCTATCAGGCGGTGAGCGTGCACGGCTGCTGCTTGGGCTGATCACGTTTGATGGCTCGGATATTTTGATCCTCGATGAGCCGACCAACCACTTGGACATGGAAAGCCGCGAGGCACTGGTGGAAGCGCTGGCGGCCTATGATGGAGCTGTGATCATCATTTCCCATGATCGACACCTGATTGAGGCGACCGCCGATCGGCTTTGGGTGGTGGGTGATGGCACCGTGCAGCCCTATGAAGAGGACTTGTCCGCCTATCGCCAAGCTATCTTGCGCGGCGTGGATGGCGGCAAGCAAAAAACCAGCAAGAAGAGCAAACCAGCCCGCAAAGCCGAGCCTGAAAAGACCGCTGAACCGGCGAAACCTTCGCGCAGCACCAATGTGTCCCTGCTCAAAAAGCAGGTGGCTGAAACCGAAGCACGGCTGAAGGATATTCGAGCGGAAATCACCAAGATCGACAAGGATCTGGCCAACCCCAAACTGTACGCCATGAACCCGCAAAAGGGTGCCAAGCTTTCAGCGCGAAGAGCCAAAGGCGCGGCAGCCCTGGAGAGTTGGGAAGCGCGCTGGCTAGACCTTTTAGAAGCGTTGGAAGAGGCTGGCGAAACCGTTTAGCCGCGGCGCCCGTTCAAAGCTGAACAATGGCCATACGCACATCATCTTCGCCCAGCACAGTGGTGGTGTGCCCTGAGCCAGATGTATCCTCCATCCGCCAAATGGCACCGGGGCCAAACTCACGGGTCTGGCCATTGCCCGCCTCAACGCGCACCCGCCCTGTAAGAAGGTAGCCCATTTGTTTGCACGGTGATGGATGCTTAGGCCCGCCCCAGCCTGCTGGCAAAACAAGATGCAGCAAGGCAGAGCTGGGCTCTGGCTGGGAAATCGGCATGGTTGGCGCTGGCGGCGCGAAATCTCCGCTTGAAAGCGGCACTTCATCATTCTGGAAGTAAGAAACGCCGTGCTCATCTTCGAGCAATCGCACCATGGGCATGTTTGCCATAGAGATCGACCCTTCTAATACCGGTGGGGAAGGCGAGATAGCTTAGCGGAACCCAACAAAGGTTGCGTAATCAGCAATCACTGTTTCCCACCACACTAGGTCATCGCGAAAGGTTTCAACGGTGATGCCGTATCGGGTGTTGATCGCAAATTGGATCACTGCGTCGCCGTCCTCACGAATATAGGCTTTGCCAAAGCGACGGCTGGCATTCCACTCATTCATCAGCGTATCGGTTGTACCACCGACCTCGAATGAGGCGGTAAATGTTAGGTCGGCGCATTCAGGATCACAATTGTAGACGTCGACCGCATAGTTGAGACCATCAATGGTGGCTGCGATATATTCATCGCCATCATCGTCGCGCTCCATGCGTGCTGAACCAACTTCGGCGATCAGCAAGCGCAAATCATTCAGATTGGCAAAAACCAGTCCACCGCTATTGCCGCCAGGTACGGTTGCAAACGGATCGGCAGGATCGTCTGCGCGTGTTTCTGGTGCCGGTCCTTTTTGGCCAACAATGCTAAAGTCAGATGGTTTTGCAAATACATCATCAACCAACGGCGCGCTGTTGGCAGCAGTGGCCAACATACCCACGGTACCAAGGGTGAGCCCAATCAATCTCAGAGATTTCGATGAGGTGGTCATGATGGGGTTCCTTCTGTGCGGTGTGCTCATTGATTGTAAGTCGTTGGTGACAAGACAGCATGGCAAACGCTGCAGCGTCAAACACCGATTGCAAGATCAGCTTCGCGCTTAGCCAGCCATATTTTGCCAAGCACCACTATCTGACTGCTTCCAGTAGGAAAGTGTGTGACCTGCATCACGCAACGCTTTCCATGCCGCGCGTGCTGAAACAACCGCCTCGTCTCGTGCGCCATCAAACATCAAAATCGTGCGTTCATAGACGTCAAGATTATCGTTGGCGGTCGGCAAGGCCCCTTCAATAAAGAAACGGACCTTTGCGCCATTGGGGTTTCCGCCATTGGCGCAAAGCCAAATAGGCTGACGCCCCGGCTCTCCAACACCCTCGCCGCCATCACGTGCATGCGGCAGGAAAGCTGCATCGCTATAGGTCCAGAGGCTTTCATCCAACGAAGCAAGGCTTTCGTGCGCACCGCATTCCACCACCACGCGCCAGTCTCGTTGCAAGCATTTTGCTAACAGCTGCGGTAGCGCAGCCTCCAAACTGGTGGTTTGTAGATGGTAGAAAGCAACCTCTGCCATGGTTCAGGTGTGCCTTACGCCTCTTCGTGAACATCCGCGATATAGGCATTGAGCAAGCGCACGCCAAAACCAGAACCGAACGAGCTGTTAATCGCGCTTTTTGGCGCTGACATAGCCGTGCCAGCCACATCCAAGTGCGCCCAAGGCGTATCACCGACAAAACGCTGCAAGAATTGCGCAGCCGTGATGGAACCGGCAAACCGTCCACCAGTGTTCTTCATGTCAGCAAAGCGCGAATTGATCATTTTATCATACGCAGCCCCAACTGGCAGACGCCAAACCTTTTCGCCGGTGGCTTGGCCTGCCTGGTGCAAGCCTTCGGCCAATTCATCATCATTGGAGAAAAGCCCTGCATGCTCTTGGCCCAGCGCAACAAGAATGGCGCCTGTTAGCGTTGCCAGGTCGATCATCACTTTGGGTTCGTAGGTGGTGCGCGTGTAGTGCAGGCAGTCAGCCAGCACCAACCGCCCCTCAGCATCGGTGTTTATGATCTCGATGGTTTTACCGGCCATGGACGTCACAATATCGCCAGGGCGCTGGGCTTTGCCGTCGGGCATATTTTCCACAAGGCCAATAACACCAACAGCGTTCACTTTGGCTTTGCGCGCAGCAAGCGTGTGCATAAGGCCAACAACGCAGGCTGCGCCGCCCATATCACCCTTCATATCTTCCATGCCGCCGGCAGGCTTGATGGAGATGCCGCCGGTATCGAACACCACGCCTTTGCCAACAATCGCGACAGGCTTGTCACCTTCCGTGCCGCCATTCCAATGCATAATAGCCATGCGCGCGGGTTTCTCTGACCCCAGCGCAACGCCCAAAAGCGCATTCATGCCAAGGTCTGCCATTTGCTCATCACCAAGCACGGTAACCTCAACGCCCAGATCGCTTAGCGCTTGGGCAACGCCTGCAAACTCTTCTGGACCAAGCACATTGGGCGGCTCGTTGACCAAATCGCGCGCTAAAATAGTGCCTGATGCAATCGCATCGGCCTGCGCAAAGGCGGTTTCAAGCGCTGCCACATTATCGCAAAGAACTGTGATGGCCACGGACTGCGGTGATTTTTGATCATCGCCATTGTCCTCGGAATTCTCAACTTGGCTTTTGTAGCGATCAAAGCGATAAGCACCAAGCTTGAGGCCAGCCAGCACCGAAGCGGCATCTTTGACGGCCATGTCGTCTAGGCAAATGGTGGCGTTGGCAGCCTTGCCCAAGCTTGAAGATAGTTTTCCACCGAGCATGAGGTGCGGTTCAGCACCCTTGGCTTTCTCTGGGTCCGCGCCTGCGAGGACAACCTGCGCCACTGGGGCATCGGGCAAGGCATAAAGGGCAACTGTTTCACCCCAGCCTGCCTTAAATTTTGCCGCGGCGGCGCCGCGCGCCAATGCACCAGCGCCAGCCTCGTTCAATTGGCCTGCGGCACCTGCAAAATCGTCTGCACTTTGCAACAGAACAATCATCGGCCCTTCAGGCACTTGAGGAAAAGCAGACCCAACAGTGTGCTGATGAAAAGAGAAGGAGAGCTGAGACATCGAATCCTCGTTAAGAAACAGAGAGCGGGGCACAGAACAAGCGCCGAGGCGTTAGACTAGGTTGGTGAGGTGGCGCATGCGAGGCGCTTTGGCAAGCGCATAGGGGCAGTTTGCCCTTCCAGGCACCATTTTGCGCTGACTCATTAGCAATACCACTACATCGCCACTGTGCAGCGGCGGCGTTCTTGTTTACAAAGGTTTAACCAGTTTTCTTGGCCGAAATTTAGCCATTCTAGGTCGCAATAGAGGGTGGGACATTTCCGCCGGAAATAGAGTTATGAGCCCACTTGCGCACAGACATGCGCAATTGGGCCCGCCATACATTTCTGCGGCGGACAGGGAGTGGATGACGTTTGAACTTCTTTAGGGTTAGCCTTTTTGATCGCTACCTGTTTCGGCAGCTGGTGCAGACTTTTGTCGGCATGCTGATCGCTATGACAGCTGTGATCGTTTGCGTGGTTGCACTGCAAGAGCTGGATGTCATCACCAATCAGGGTGCAGCACTTGTTACGTTCGCCATACTAACCGGGCTTTCCATACCGCAATTGCTGGGTGTGTTTGCACCAATTTCGTTTTTCATCGCCATGTTGATGGTGTTGAACCGCCTGAGCGCTGAAAGTGAAATCGTGGTGGTCAACGCGTCTGGTGGCAGTCCCTTGCATATGCTGCGCCCGATCATGGCAGCTGCCTTAGTGGTGAGCTTTTTGGTTGCGCTTATGGGCCATGCCATTACGCCGACAGCACAGCGCGCCTGGCGCTATCTGATCAGTGATGTGCGAGCTGATCTTTTGGCAACTGTTGTGCGCGAGGGCGCATTTTCTCAAATTCAAGACGGTTTGACCTTTCATATGCGGGCCCGCGAGCCGGGTGGCGTATTGGCCGATATCATGATCGCGGACACACGCGAGTATCCGGCCGAGACGATCTACTTTGCGCAGCGTGGTACGATTGTACGCGGAGAAGGTGGGTCATTTTTGAGCGTTGAGGATGGCTTGATCCAACGACGTTCTGAAGCTGAGTCGGGACGGGTTTCCACTGCACATCTGTTCTTTGACAGCTACTCCATTGATTTGAGTTTTACCGATCAAGGATCGGGTCCCAACACCTTCAAACCGTCAGAACAATCCACCGCCTATTTGCTCAATCCACCTGCAGATGATGTGTTTTACGTCAACCGTCGCGGTCGATTTGTGGTTGAACTGCATAAGCGCATGGCTCTGCCGCTTTATCCACCAGCTTTCGCGATGATCATGATGCTGGCTCTTGGCACACCACATTCTGGGCGCGCTGGGCGAACCAAACGCGTGCTTGCAGCTATTGGCGGTGGCGCAACACTTCTCGCAGCGCAACTTGGCATTGGGGCTCTTATCACCTCAAGTCCAGCAACTTGGCCGTTGCTTTACATCGTCCCACTTGGCGTTCTCGTTGCAGGGTGGCTGTCTATTTCGGGTCGCGTCGACTTTGCCCAGATTGTGGAACGCGTGCGGCCACGTGATCGCAAAGCAAGCACACAGGCGGCAGAGTAAACGATGCGCTTGTCTGCTTCACTGAGCAAATATCTGGCCGCCACCTTTGCTCGGCAGTTTGGATTTGTGTTTCTTGCCGCCTTTGGTTTGATGATGCTTGTGGACGTCATGGAATTGGCACGGCGCGGCGGTAACTTGGAAGTGCCCATCAGTGCGATCATCCTGATATCAGCTACACGCCTGCCTGCCCTAGCCGAGCAATTGGTGCCTTTCGCCGTTCTCATTGCTGCTGTCATGACATTGGTTGCGATGTCCAAGCGGTCAGAACTCATCATAGCGCGGGCATCGGGTCTTTCAGCGTGGCAATTTCTTGTGCCACTTATCGTCGTGGCAGCACTTTTTGGTATGGTTGCGGCCTTGATTTACAATCCGCTGTCGGCCTCGCTAAAAGTACGCTCTGACGCCATGATGAGCGAGCAGTTTGGCGGTAGCACCGCTGCTATTGACCCGGACCGCGAAGTTTGGTTTCGCCAATCAACCGGCGAGGTTATGACATTGATGCGGGCTGCATCAGCATCAGCAGACGGGCAAACGCTCAATCAAGTCAGCGCCATGATGTTCGATGGCGATGGTAACTTCAGTCAGCGCGTTGATAGCCATCAGGCCACTTTGGCCAGCGGTGCCTGGACCATGGAAAATGTGACGATGACAGATGCGCGCGGAAATGCGCGCGAAATTGACGTGTTTTCCCTCGCAACGCCGCTTACAGCCGATGATGTCCTGGGCCGGTTTACACCTGCCAGCGCCGTGCCCATTTGGGCTCTTCCAGGGCTTGCAAATAAGGCACAGCAGGCAGGCATTGCAGCTGATCGCTACAGATTCCAATTTCAGGCCTTGCTCGCGCGCCCGATGCTGCTTATGGCCATGGTATTGGTAGCCGCAACCGTATCTTTGCGGTTCTCTCGGCATGGGGGAACCACAAAGCTTGTCGTGGCTGGGTTGAGTGCTGGGTTTATTGTGTTTTTGGTCAACGAAATTGCTGGTGACCTTGGTGGTGCGGGGCTGGTGAGTCCTGTGCTGGCCGCCTGGGTGCCACCAATAGCAGCTGGCTTATTTGGAACCACCGCCTTGCTTCATCTGGAGGACGGATGAAGTTGACTTGTCTTGCGTCCATTTTAAGCAGCACCAGTTTGCGTCGCGTCTGCGTGGCAAGCCTTGCTGGCGTTGTTTTGCTTTCAGGTAGCGCTTTTCTTGCGCCTGGTTCAGTCTTCGCACCCACACCTGCCCACGCACAAAGCGTACCAGGCTTTAATGATGTAAATCCCGACGCGCAGATGTTCCTAGAGGCCGATGAGCTTCTCTACGATGACGCGGCCAACACTGTGACAGCGCAGGGCAATGTCACCATCTTTTACGATGGGTACACGGTAGACGCTGATGAAGTGGTTTATGATCGAGGCCGCTCGCGTGTGCTTGCTCAGGGCAATGTGGTGTTGGTGGACCCAACAGGTAGCGTGCTTCGCGCCACCTCTGCCGATCTCAGCGATACCTTGGCTGATGGCTTTGTCGATGCGCTGAGCCTGGAAACACCGGATCGAACGTTTTTCACCGCGCGCAACGCAACCCGGCGCGATGGCTCGGTGACAGAATTTGAACAAGGCACCTATACCGCCTGCGAGGCGTGTCCCGACAATCCAGATCGCCCGCGCGCCTGGGCATTTCACGCTGACACGATCACCTATGATCAAGCCGAGCAGATGGTCTACTATCGCAATGTGCGGCTTGATTTCTTTGGTGTACCCATCGCGTGGCTCCCCTTCTTCGCGCACGCCGACCCAACGGTAGACCGCAAAAGCGGTTTCCTTCGCCCCGACTATGTTGCTGATGGCGAGTTGGGTTTTGGTGTGTCGGTGCCTTACTATTTTGCTCTCGACCCTAGCTATGATCTCACGGTGACCGGTACTGGCTACAGCCAGCAAGGCCTGCATCTGGAAGCTGAATGGCGGCAGCGGCTTGAAAGCGGCCAATACAGCATTCGTGCTTCGGGCATTCGCCAGTTCAATTCGGATGAGTTCTTGGGCCAACCTGGCGAACAAGACTTCCGGGGCAGCCTTGCCAGCAATGGTGCATTCTCGATCAATGAGCATTGGGACTTTGGCTGGAACCTTTATTGGCAATCAGACAGACGCTATTTCCGCGATTATTCCATCGAATCTGCTTCAGCTACTCAATCTGTGTCCAATATCTACCTAACGGGTCTTCATGACCGCAGCTACTTCGATGCCCGTGTAGAGCGCATCGAAGTCACAGAGTTGTCTGATAACAATCAAAACCAGCCTTGGACTTTGCCGGTTATCGATTATGACCGTCGATTCACGCCAGGCGCACTGGGCGGTGAACTTCGCGTTGAAGCCAACCTGACCACGACG
>JBGCDM010000133.1:0-9339 GCA_045105395.1 Devosiaceae bacterium
TCCTATTGCTGAGTGGCGACGGCGGGTGTTGTAGAAACCCTCTCTCTGCGATGTAAACATCGCCATTCAGGTAGTAGTTGATGTAACCCGGTGCCTTGCGCAGATTGATCATCAAGGTCCCGGCGTGCCTTCGACGTCCGGAACTTAGTGTTGTGCGAACCTACCCTGAGTGTCCAAACCGCTTTTCGATGTAATCCTCAACCAGGTCCTTGAAATCGGCCGATAGGTTGGGTCCACGTAGGGTCATGGCCTTTTTGCCATCAATGAAAACGGGCGCCGCTGGCTGCTCGCCGGTGCCAGGTAGCGAAATGCCGATATCGGCATGCTTGCTCTCACCAGGGCCATTCACAATGCAGCCCATGACCGCAAATGTCAGGCTCTCCACGCCAGGGTAGCTTTCTTTCCACTCCGGCATTTTCTCGCGGATCATGGTCTGCACGTCCTGCGCCAGCTCTTGGAAGGTGGTGCTGGTTGTGCGCCCGCACCCAGGGCATGCAGCAACAACGGGCACAAAAGATCGAATGCCCATGGTTTGCAGAAGCTCCTGGGCCACCTGCACTTCGGTTGTCCGATCGCCACCAGGTTCGGGCGTGAGCGAGATGCGGATCGTGTCGCCAATGCCCTGCTGTAGCAGAATGCCAAGCGCAGCGGAGGACGCAACGATGCCCTTGGATCCCATGCCAGCTTCGGTAAGGCCCAAGTGCAACGCATAGTCAGAGCGCTGGGCAATTTTGGTGTACACCGCGACAAGGTCTTGCACTTGGCTAACCTTGCAAGAAATGATGATCCTGTCGCGGCCCATGCCAAGGCTTTCGGCATGTTCAGCCGAAAGCAGTGCCGATTGCACCATGGCTTCGTGGGTCACCTGGCGGGCGGTGAGGGGTGATCCGTTCGCGGCGTTCTCATCCATCAATTTGGTGAGCAAAACCTGATCTAGCGAGCCCCAGTTCACCCCGATGCGCACGGCCTTATCGCGTTTCATCGCTTCTTCGATGATCGCGCCAAACTGCACATCTTTTTTGGCCTTGAAGCCAACATTGCCGGGGTTGATGCGGTATTTATCCAGCGCATCGGCGCAGGCTGGATGATCTTGCAGCAGCGTGTGGCCAATATAGTGAAAGTCGCCGACCAACGGGACGGACACGCCCCATTTTTCCAGCTTCTCTTTTACATGCGGTACAGCGGCGGCGGCCTCGTCACGGTCAACAGTAATGCGCACCAGCTCTGATCCGGCTTTGGCAAGCGCTGCCACCTGCACGGCCGTTGCGCGAATATCAGCGGTGTCTGTGTTGGTCATGGATTGCACCACCACGGGTGCATCGCCGCCAACGATAACGCCTCCCACATTCACCGGCACCGATTGTCGGCGCGGAAAGGGGGTGGATATATAATCCAAACAGGGCTCAAGCGTGGGTCTATCTAACATAGGGTTTGTATAGGCTTGGCTGTCTGCGCCCGCAACCAAGGCAGAAACCGTATGTGTGGGTTGAAGCTTACCGGTTGTGCGCCAGGTGGTGGTGATGCCAAAAACCTCTCACGCCATCACTGCTGCCCGCCTGCTTGATCTTGATGAGGTGGAAGCTGCCTATCGCGCGCTGGAAACAGCAATGCCGGGCCGCACGCTCACCGCTAAGGGGCCGAAGGGCCAGCCAGATGCATTCCGCTCGTGCATCTCCTGCATGCTGTCGGCGCAGAGCCGTGATGCTAACACTGCGGCGGCCACGCGCGCGCTTTTTGCCCTGGCCAAAACGCCAGAGGGTCTATTGAGCCTGGATGAGGCTGACATCGCGCAGGCGATTAAGCCAGCAGGTCTTTACAATGTGAAAGCGCGCAATATTCGTAAATTTTGCCAAGCCTTGCTGGATGAGCATAGCGGTGTGGTGCCCTCTACTCGTGCGGGCCTTCTCAGTGTGCCCGGCATTGGCCGCAAGTGCGCGGATATTGTGATGAGTTTCACCTTTGGTGAAGATGTGATTGCCGTGGATACGCACGTGCACCGCGTGGCCAATCGTATTGGCCTGGCGCGTGGGAAAAACGAGGCGCAAACTGCACAAAGTCTTGAAGAGCGCTCGCCGGAATGGGCCAAGCGTGATGGGCATTTTTGGCTTCTGCAATTTGGCAAACAGGTGTGCCAGGCGCGCACGCCCAAGTGCCAAGCATGTGTGCTGCGCAATGTGTGCGCCTATCCGGCGAAGAATGCTTGAGCAGCTAAGCCCCGAACATCGCGCATGCGCGTGATCCGGGCCTCGTGCCGAGGTGACATCGAGGTCCCGGATCAAGGCCTTGTCTAAGTGCAACCGGCACTTGGTGCATGCGTTCAATGCTGCATTGCAATATCATTTCAGGCGAGTATGGTTCGCGGCAATCAAACTCACATGACATTTGGAGGCCAACATGGCTTTGACCCTCGATCTTTCCGGCCACGTTGCTGTTGTTACCGGTTCCACCTCTGGTATCGGTTTAGGCATCGCCAAAAGCCTAGCGCAGGCAGGCGCCAAAGTGGCGCTGAACTCGCATTTGGATCGCGAGGAAGACTATAAAATCGCCGCTGATCTGGCCGCCGAAACCGGCACCGAAGTGATCTATGTGCAGGCGGATATGTCGAACGGCGATGCGTGCGTAAAGCTGATCGAAACAGCCACGGAAAAGCTCGGTACCGTGGACATTTTGGTGAACAATGCTGGCATTCAATATGTCGCGCCGGTGGAAGATTTTCCGGTATCGAAATGGGATGCGATCATGGCGATCAATCTCTCCTCAGCGTTTCACACCATTCGCGCTGCTGTACCTGGCATGAAGGAAAAAGGCTGGGGCCGGATTATCAACATTGCCTCCGCGCACGGCCTCACCGCATCGCCTTATAAAAGCGCCTATGTTTCGGCCAAGCACGGTCTGGTGGGCCTTACCAAAACCATCGCGCTGGAACTTGCCGAACTTGGTGGCACGTGCAACGCGATCTGCCCAGGCTATGTGCTGACGCCGCTGGTAGAGGGGCAAATTCCTGATCAGATGAAAGCGCATAATATGAGCCGGGATGACGTGATCAAAAACGTGATGCTGGAACGTCAGCCCACCAAAGATTTCGTGACCGTGGAACAGATGGGCGCGTTTGCCGTGTTCTTGGCCTCGGATGCTGGCTCGCAGATTACCGGCGCTGCGCTGCCTGCCGATGGTGGTTGGACGGCGATGTAAACCTACCAGGAGCACGAAATGGCCGACGAAGAAGCTGGCTCGGACAAGCTTGATATCGACAATATGTACTTGTGCGAATCACGCTTCACCCGCGTGAATCTATCGGGCACCTCGTTTACCGATACGGTGATCACCAACGCGACGTTCAATGACGTTAACGCGTCAGGTTTCACGTTTGAGAACGTCAATTTCTCCGGCTCTAAATTGCACAATGTGAATTTGAGCCAGGTCGCGGTGAGCTATGCTAATTTAAATGGTTTTTCTGTTAGCGGCGCGCAGATGGCGGATGCCAAGTTTGATGATGTGAATCTAACCGGTGTGTCCATCACCAACTGCAATCTGTCCGATATGACCATCAACGGCATTCTGGTCAGTGATCTTTTGAAGAAATGGGAGGAGGGATGACCTCCAAACCTACCAACGCGCCTGCCAACACATTGGCCTCCCAGCGCGTGCGTAAGAAGACCGATCCAAAAATGGTCAATTTGGCGCTGCAAGGTGGCGGTGCGCATGGCGCTTTCACCTGGGGCGTTTTGGACAAGCTGCTGGAAGATGGGCGGCTTGGCTTTGAGGGCATTTCTGGCACCAGTGCGGGCGCGATGAACGCAGTCGCGCTTGCCGATGGCTGGTACGAACAGGGTGCTGATGGCGCGCGTGAAAAGCTGGAAACGTTCTGGCGCGCAATCTCTCGCAACGGGTCGTTCTCAGTGACTGATCAGCAGCAGGAAGTGCTGGATAGGTTCTTAAGTTTTTGGATGTGGCCTATGAACAATGGGGCAAGTGCAGAAGCTTTTGCTAAGCTGTTTCCCCTTGCGCCATGGGCTAATCCGTTCACCTCGCAGCTCACCAGCCCCTATGATGTGAACCCGCTCAACATCAACCCACTGCGCGATGTGGTGGAGCGTTTGGTGGACTTTGATCGTGTGGCAAAGTGCAATGATTTTAAGCTGTTTATCGCCGCAACGCAGGTGCATTCTGGCAAGATACGCCTGTTTCGCCGCGACGATGTAACCGCAGATGCTGTGCTTGCCTCGGCGTGTTTGCCCTATGCCTTTCAGGCTGTGGAGGTGGATGGTGAGCCGTTCTGGGATGGCGGCTTTACAGGTAATCCTGCGCTCTACCCGTTTTTCACCGAAACGCAGTGCGAAGATATTGTGCTTATCCAGATCAACCCGGTTGAACGGGAAGAGACGCCTAAAACCGCGCAGGAAATTTTGGAGCGTGTGTCAGAGATTACCTTCAATGCATCGCTGCTGCGCGAGTTTCGCGCCATCGATTTCGTCAATCGGTTGATTGATGATGGCAAGCTGGAAGGTGGCGAGTATCGTCGCAATCGCGTGCATCGCATTGATGCTAGTGAGGAACTGGCTGCGATGGGAGCGGGCTCGAAGTTTAACACCAGCTGGACATTGTTTGAGGAACTGCGTGACGTTGGCCGTGCTGCAGCGGCTGAATTTTTGAAAGCGCACTACACGGATATTGGCGTGCGTGGCACCCTCGATTTGCGCGCGGCTTTCTCTTAAGCTTCGCCGATGATGGATCGTCCAACCTTCAATGCGCTCTGCAAAAGCTTGTCCGCCACGTTGATGGTGGAGCAATGGGGCCATAGCCATGTGTGGAAGGTTGGCAGTGCAGCCAAGAACAAAGTTTTTGCGCTTTCGACGTTTTGGACGGGCAAAGACGCTGATCCGGCGAAGGACGGGCAGCACGGCATCGTGCTGAAAGTTGCGCCATTGAGCTTTGAGATGCTGACCCAAGAAACGGGGATTAGCCAGGCTCCCTATTTCCCGCGCGGAGGCTGGATACGCGTGGTTGAAGACAGCCCGCTTAGTGATGATGATCTGGCCGCCTATGTACGCGAGTCCCACCGCATAATGGCAGGCGGGCTGACCAAAAAACTGCAGAGCGAGCTTGGTCTTGTCGACTTGGTTGCAGGGCAGGCCTGATGCGCACGCTTCTTGCAGCTATGCTGCTTGGCTTGATGGTAATGCCGCTGCGCGCTGAGCCACTTACGGTTTTTGCAGCGGCCAGCTTGAAGAATGCCTTCGATACTATTGGCGATGCCTTCACCCAAGACACAGGGGTTGAGGTTGTGGTTTCCTATGCTGGCACCTCGGTGCTGGCCCGCCAGATAGAGCTGGGTGCACCAGCAGATATTTTTGCCTCAGCCAATGATGCGTGGACGCACTATCTGGTTCAACAAGGGGCTTTGGATGCAAGCTCTAACTATGTTTTTGCGCGCAACAGTTTGGTGCTGATTGCGCCGCAGAACACTGAGCTCAATGCACCGGTTGATTTAGCCTCAGCAGAGGACTTACTGGCTGAGCTGGGTGAGGATGGCCGTTTGGCTGTCGCATTGGTAGATGCCGTGCCCGCTGGCATCTACGCGCGCGAGGCTATGGAGAATTTGGGCCTATGGAGTGTGCTGGAACCGCGCCTAGCGCAGGCTGATAATGTGCGTGCAGCCTTGCGACTGGTTGCCTTAGGCGAGGCGCCGCTAGGTATTGTATACGCCAGCGATGCACAGGCCGACGAGAGCGTTGTCGTGGCCGCTGAAATTCCCCCATCCAGCCATTCTGTCATTCGGTACACTGCATCTAGGGTCGCTGAGACCGGAATGGATGAAAGTACCCAGTTTCTGCGGTTTTTGAATGAGCCAGAGGCGCAAGCAATCTTGCGGTCTGAGGATTTTTTGCCACCGACAGGTCGCTCCACACCATGATGGATTGGCTCGGTCCGGAAGAATGGCAGGCTGTGCGCTTGTCGCTGCAAGTGGCACTGGTGGCCACGCTGGCTAGCCTGCCGCTTGGTCTATTTGTGGCCTATGCATTGGCGCGCTGGCGCTTCTGGGGGCATGGCGCGCTGAATGCGGTTGTGCATTTGCCGCTTGTGCTGCCGCCGGTGGTGACGGGCTATCTGCTGCTCATATGGTTCGGTCGCCAGGGCGCGATTGGCAGCTTTCTTGATAGCACGCTTGGTATTCGCTTTGCGTTTGAATGGACCGGAGCTGCGCTGGCCAGCGCGGTGATGGGCTTCCCGCTGATGGTGCGCGCTATCCGGCTGGCGCTTGAAGCTGTGGACCCGAAATTGGAGCAGGCCGCCAGCACGCTTGGGGCAAGCCGCTTGATGGTTCTTGTTACGGTCACGCTTCCCTTGGCACTTCCTGGTATCATTGCTGGGCTGGTGCTCGCCTTTGCCAAGGCCATGGGTGAGTTTGGTGCGACGATTACCTTTGTTTCCAACATTCCTGGCCGCACGCAGACCATACCCTCTGCCATTTACGCTTTTCTTCAGGTGCCAGGCGGGGAAGAGAGCGCATTTCGGCTGATCATTGTCTCAGTTATCGTATCGGTTGCCGCCGTTATAGCGGCTGAACTTTTGGCACGGCGTGCGGCAGGCCAGCGGGTAGAGCGCTGATGGTGCTTTCAGTCTCTATCCAAAAGCAGCAGGGTGACTTCACCTTGGATGTGGCGTTTGAAGCTGGGGCTGGCGTGACCGCGCTTTTTGGACGTTCTGGTGCTGGTAAAAGCAGCATCATCAAAGCTATTGCTGGATTGGTGAGGCCCGATGCTGGTCGTATCGTGCTGAGCGATTGGGTGCTGTTTGACGCATCGGCTAACCTGGATGTGCCTGTACATAAGCGGCGCATTGCCATGGTGTTTCAAGATGCCCGACTCTTCCCGCACATGTCGGTGTTAAAAAATCTGCTTTATGGGGCACGTTTTTCAGATGGGTCGGTAACGCGGACCGATGCTGAAGCCATGGCGCAGCTTTTGGGGCTTGATGCGCTTCTATCACGCAAACCAGCCAGCCTTTCAGGTGGGGAAGCGCAGCGGGTTGCGATTGGCCGCTCACTGCTTTCCAAGCCAAAACTTTTGATGATGGATGAGCCGCTTGCCGGCCTTGATGCGGCGCGTAAAGCTGATGTTTTGGCGTTGATCGAGAAGGTGCGCGATGTGGTGGGCGTGCCCATCCTTTATGTTTCCCATGCGCGTGAGGAAGTGCTGCGTTTGGCCACTGACGCCGTTGTTGTTGGCGATGGTAAAGTGGTGGACCAGGGCCCGCCGGATAATGTGCTGGGTGCCTCGGGTGTGGTTGGTTTGGCACGCACTGTGCGGGCGCGCCTGGTGATGAAGAACAGCTCTGATGGCCTATCAGAGCTTGCGCTTGCTGGTGGTCGCCTGTTTGTGCCGCAGGTTGATGCGCCACTAGGGTGGGTGTTGCAGGTGGAAATTGCCGCGCGCGATGTGATGTTATCGCTTGAGCCGCCGCAGGGTTTGAGCGCGCTTAATGTGTTGCCCTGCGCCATTGCGGATCTGCGCCAAAGCGCGGCCAACCCATCTGCTTGCGATGTGTTGCTGGATTGCGCAGGCGATGAACTGACTGCCCAAGTGACCCGCCGCTCAGTGGAGCAAATGGGGTTGGCGCCTGGCATGGGTGTCTACGCTGTCATCAAATCTGTGGCATTGGCGCAGACATCTGGCGCGATGCAGCCGTTGGACGTTTAGGCGGGCTCAATAAGGATTGCGCGGAAATCGTTCACATTGGTCAGCGTCGGCCCGGTGATCACCTGGCTATCGATGCTTGCAAAGAAGCTGTGGGCGTCATTGTTGGCTAACGAAGGTTTGGGGTCGATGTCTTTGGCTTGCGCCGTCGCAAGTGTGCCTGGCGCGACCACAGCACCAGCCACTTCGGCAGCACCATCTACACCATCGGTATCGCAAGCAATAGCGTAGATACCAGCATTGCCTTGCAGCGCTATGGCTAGGCTCAACGCATATTCGGCATTGGGTCCACCAACACCGCTGCCAGTGCGTGTCACGGTGCATTCGCCGCCTGAAAGCAGTAGATGTGGTTTGGTGATGTCGCGCTGCATTTTCAGCGCCAAGGCTGCCTGTTCTTGGGCAAGGTCTCGTGCCTCGCCTTCGATATCATCACCAAGAATGGTGACGGTGATGCCCTCGTTCTCGGCAATGGCTTTGGCCGCTTCAAGCGATTGAGACGGTGCAGCAATGATGGTGTTGGTGGTGGTCGAAAGGCGCTGATCGCTAGGAGGGACAACGCCGCTCTCACCTTTCAGCGCAGCTTTGGCTGAAGCAGGCAGGGCGATTTTATACTGGTCGATAATTGTCAGCGCATCGGCGGTGGTGGAGCTGTCTCCCACGGTGGGGCCAGAGGCGATAAACGCTGGGTCATCGCCAGGCACGTCTGATATCATTAACGTGAGCAGTTTTGCTGGATAGGCAGCGGCGGCGAGCTGGCCGCCTTTGATGCGCGAGATGTGTTTGCGCACGACGTTCATTGCATTGATTGGTGCGCCAGAGGCCAGCAGTGCCTCGTTCACGGCCTGCTTTTCAGCAAGGCTCATGTCACCTGCCGGGTCGATCATCAGCGATGATCCGCCGCCTGAAATAAGCGCAACAATAGTGGTGTCTTTATCGGCTGCCTCCAGCAGTGCGCGTAGCTCACGGGTGGCCAAAAGGCCCGCTTCATCCGGCACCGGGTGAGATGCGCTTTTGAGCGTGATGCCTTGCAGGGCGCGTTCATAGCCATAGCGGGTGATAATGAGCCCCTCGCATGGCCCCCAGGTAGCTTCCAGCGCTTCGCCCATGCGGGCCGAGGCTTTGCCTGCGCCTATGACCAGCAGCTTGCCATCTGGCTTTGGCGGAAGGTGTGCCGGCACGCAGATCATCGGGTCTGCAACACGCACGGCCTCATCAAAAAGGCGGCGAAGGAGCGATGTTTGGTTCATGCGCGCGTTCTAGCATGGGCGCATCGCCCGGCAAGCATGAGCGGACATAAAAAAGCCTGCGCACAGAAGAGGTGCGCAGGCTTCGACATGCGAAAATGCGAAACGCGCTAGAGAATTTGGTTGAGGAAGTTCTGCGTGCGCTCGTTCTGTGGATTATCGAAGAACGCATTGGGCTCGTTCTGCTCAACGATTTCGCCCTGATCCATAAAGATAACGCGGTCGGCAACGGCCTTAGCAAAACCCATCTCGTGGGTCACGCACAGCATGGTCATGCCTTCGTTGGCCAGATCCACCATGGTGTCCAGCACCTCTTTCACCATCTCTGGATCAAGCGCGGATGTTGGCTCATCAAACAGCATGATCTTTGGCTTCATGCATAGCGCCCGTGCAATCGC
>JBGCDM010000134.1:0-30816 GCA_045105395.1 Devosiaceae bacterium
TGTTTGCCAAGCGCAAAGCATCTGCACCGCCAACCAAGGGCCTTTATCTGTGGGGTGGTGTTGGGCGCGGCAAAACCATGCTGATGGATTTGTTCTTCGACGTTGCCGCGACAAAGCGCAAACGCCGCGCCCATTTTCACAGCTTCATGGCCGATGTGCACGATCGCATCCATACCCATCGCCAGGCCTTGAAAGCGGGAACCGTGAAACAAGACGACCCCATTCCGCCGGTCGCTCAGGCCATTGCACTGGAAAGCCAGATCATATGCTTTGATGAATTTCACGTGGTCGACATCACCGATGCCATGATCCTGGGGCGGCTGTTCACCGAGCTATTCAAACGCGGGGTTGTGCTGGTTGCCACCTCCAACGTCATCCCAGCTGAGCTTTATAAAGACGGCCTCAATCGTGCGCTCTTCATGCCCTTCATTGAGATGCTGCATCGCCATGTTGATATTTTCGAGTTGGACGCAGACAAAGACTATCGCATCGATAAGCTGGGCGCAGCGCCCACCTGGTATAATCCGCTGGGCCCCGTGTCTGACCATGCAATGGACGATGCCTGGGCGCGCCTGACCAACCATCATGATGGTGCAATCTATAAAGTGATGGTGAAAGGGCGCGAAATACCGGTCACCCGGCAAGCCCATGGCGTTGCCCGCTTTACATTTGATGAATTGTGCGCCCAGCCGCTAGGCGCGGAAGATTATCTGGCACTTTGCAATCGCTTCCACACGCTGATGATTGATGGCATTCCACGCATAGATGCCGAAAAGCGCAATGAGGCCAAGCGCTTCATTACGCTCATTGATGCCATGTACGATACACGGACCAACCTGATTGCATCCGCTGATGGTGAACCGACCGAACTTTACAGCGCGCCATCAGGCAATGAAGCCTTTGCGTTTGACCGCACCGCATCACGGCTTATCGATATGCGCTCGGAGGATTATTTGCGTGCACCGCGCAAATCTATGGCCGCCTAGGGTTTCACATGCATTACCTTAACGTAACCTATTGAAATTTTGACGTTCTAATGCGTTTGCCCAACTTGCTTTGGGCCATGCAGGGGTATACCACGCCAGAGACAGTAGAGGCACCTAACCTTAACGTCACTTGAGAAAATCACGGCGCTTTCTTGGGCGCCATGCGCAAACAGTCAAACCGATTTGGGTGGCTGGCGCGGCAATCGGGACAGACGTCCCAGGGGGAATGAATGGCTCGCAAGAAAATTGCACTCATCGGTTCTGGCCAAATTGGCGGAACGCTGGCCCATTTGGCAGGCCTAAAAGAGCTTGGCGACATCGTGATGTTCGATATTGCTGATGGCACGCCGCAGGGTAAAGCGCTGGATATTGCCGAAAGCTCCCCTGTTGATGGGTTTGATGCCAAACTGTCCGGCACCACTGGCTATGAGGCCATTGAGGGCGCTGATGTGTGCATCGTCACCGCAGGTGTGCCGCGCAAACCTGGCATGAGCCGCGATGATCTTCTGGGCATCAACCTAAAAGTTATGCAGCAAGTGGGCGCTGGCATTGCCAAATATGCCCCCAATGCTTTCGTCATCTGCATCACCAACCCGCTGGATGCGATGGTGTGGGCGCTGCAAAAATTCTCTGGGCTGCCCCGCAACAAAGTGTGCGGCATGGCTGGCGTGCTGGATTCAGCGCGCTTCCGCTATTTCATCGCCGAAGAGCTGAATGTCTCGGTTGAAGATGTGAACGCCTTCGTACTGGGCGGTCACGGCGACACCATGGTGCCGCTCACGCGCTACTCCTCCGTTGGCGGCATCAGCCTGGATGATGTTGTAGCCATGGGCTGGATGAGCCAGGACAGACTGGATCATATCGTTCAGCGCACCCGTGATGGCGGCGCTGAAATTGTTGGTCTGTTAAAAACTGGCTCGGCGTTCTACGCACCAGCGGCATCAGCGATCATGATGGCCGAAAGCTATTTGAAAGATAAAAAACGCGTTGTTCCTTGCGCCGCTGCGCTGAAAGGCGAGTACGGCCTGGATGACATGTATGTTGGCGTGCCCACTATCATCGGTGAAAACGGCATTGAGAAGGTCATCGAGATCGATCTGGACATTGCCGAGCGCGAAGAGTTCGACAAATCGGTAGGTTCGGTCAAAGGGCTGATGGACGCCTGTAAAGCTATCGACGCGTCGCTCGCCTAGCCAAGGCTGATTTTCAACCTCACTCTTCCAGTTCGCCACCCAAAGGGTTCGACATGAACATTCATGAATATCAAGCCAAAGCGCTTCTCAAGAGCTTCGGCGCTCCAGTTGCCGATGGCGTGCCGCTTTACAAAGCAGACGACGCAGGCCCAGCAGCTGACAAGCTTGGCGGTCCGGTTTGGGTGGTGAAAAGCCAAATCCATGCTGGTGGTCGCGGCAAAGGCAAGTTCAAAGAGCTGGGCCCAGATGCCAAAGGCGGTGTTCGGCTTGCCTTCTCTAAGGATGAGGCGTTGGCCCATGTGAATGAGATGCTGGGCAACACGCTGGTGACCAAGCAGACCGGCGATGCTGGTAAGCAAGTCAACCGGCTGTACCTGGAAGATGGAGCTGACATTGAAGCTGAACTTTATTGCTCGATCCTGGTGAACCGCGAAACCGGCAAAGTGTCGTTCGTGGCCTCAACCGAAGGCGGCATGGACATTGAAGCGGTGGCCGAAGAAACGCCGGAAAAAATTCACACCATTGATGTGGATGTAGAAGCAGGTGTGGACGCTGCAACGATCGCCAAGCTGGTTGCCGCCTTTGAACTCACTGGTGCAGCAGCAAGTGATGCGAACACGCTGTTCCCAATCCTCTACAAAGCCTTCACCGAAAAAGACATGAGCCTGCTGGAAATCAACCCGCTAATCATCATGAAAGACGGTCATTTGCGGGTGCTTGATGCCAAAGTCTCCTTCGATGGCAACGCGCTATTCCGTCACCCAGACATTATGGAACTGCGTGATGAGACCGAAGAAGACGCCAAGGAAATTGAAGCCTCCAAGCATGACCTGGCCTATGTGGCGCTGGATGGCGACATCGGCTGCATGGTCAATGGCGCCGGGTTGGCGATGGCAACCATGGACATCATCAAGCTTTACGGCAAAGAGCCCGCCAACTTCCTGGATGTTGGCGGCGGCGCGACGACCGAAAAGGTGACAGCTGCGTTTAAGATCATCACCGCCGACCCCAATGTGAAGGGTATTCTGGTGAACATTTTTGGCGGCATCATGCGCTGCGATGTGATCGCGCAAGGGGTGGTGCAAGCGGTAACCGATGTTGGCCTGCAAGTGCCATTGGTTGTACGCCTTGAAGGCACAAAGGTTGAAGAGGGCAAGGCCATCATCAACTCCTCGGGCCTTAATGTCATCGCCGCTGATGATCTCGACGACGCAGCTCAGAAAATCGTGAAGGCGGTCGGCTAAGCCACCCTCATTCAGACGACCCTGCTTCCAAGGAACAAAATTTCATGTCCATCATTGTCGACAAGAACACCAAGATCATCGTGCAGGGCCTAACCGGCAAGACCGGCACCTTCCACACAGAGCAGGCGCTCGCTTATCACGGCACGCAAATGGTGGCCGGTATTCACCCAAAAAAGGGCGGCACAAGCTGGACAGCCGGCGAGGGCGCTGGCCCAGCCAGCGGTCGCGATCTGCCGATCTATGCAACTGTCGCTGAAGCACGCGAAGCAACCGACGCAAACGCATCGGTGGTCTATGTGCCGCCAGCAGGCGCAGCCGCTGCGATCATCGAAGCGATCGACGCAGAAATTCCGTTCATCACCTGCATCACCGAGGGCATTCCGGTGAACGATATGGTGGCGGTTAAGGCGCGGCTGGCACGCTCTAAATCCAAGCTTCTTGGGCCAAATTGCCCAGGCATTATGACGCCGGATGAATGCAAGATCGGCATCATGCCGGGCTCAATTTTCAAAAAAGGCAATGTGGGTATTGTTTCACGCTCCGGCACCCTCACCTATGAGGCAGTGTTCCAAACCACCAATGAGGGTCTTGGCCAGTCCACGGCTGTGGGCATTGGCGGCGATCCGGTTAAGGGCACCGAATTTATCGACGTGCTTGAGCAGTTCCTGGCTGATGATGAAACCACATCCATGATCATGATCGGTGAAATCGGTGGCTCGGCTGAAGAAGATGCAGCACAGTTCTTGGCAGACGAAAAGAAAAAAGGTCGCTGGAAGCCAACCGTTGGCTTCATTGCTGGCCGCACTGCCCCTCCAGGGCGCACCATGGGCCATGCAGGCGCTGTGATCTCGGGCGGCAAGGGCGGCGCAGACGACAAAATTGCAGCGATGGAAGAGGTTGGCATTGCCGTTTCTCCCTCGCCAGCCCAACTTGGCAAGACTTTGGTCAAGGTTTTGCAGGGATAAGAAATCAGCAACTTCTTTCACGAGAAGTTCACGCACAAGGCGGCATGACGGCATGCCGCCGACATAGGGAGCACGGGGCCACCCCCCGCGATAAAAGCCGATGGCACGGCAGGATGAAAACGCGGCGTTCGCTGCAACCTCATTCCTTTATGGCGGCAATGCTGCCTATCTGGATCAGCTCTATGCTGACTACCAGAAAGACCCCTCAAAATTTGGCGCACAATGGGCGGCCTTCTTTGCCGAGCTTGGCGATGATGCGGGCGATGTGGCTGACAATGCGCGCGGCGCATCTTGGCAGCGCAGCGATTGGCCTGTCGCCTCCAATGGCGAGCTGGTCTCCGCGCTCGATAGCCACTGGGGCGTGGATGAAAAGGCCGCTGCCAAAAAAGTTGGCGACACGCTAAAAGCTGGCGCCGAAGTCGCAAGTGGTCAAGTCACAGAAGCTCAGGTTCAACAAGCAACGCGCGATTCCGTGCGCGCCATCATGATGATTCGCGCCTACCGTATGCGCGGTCACCTGCATGCTGATCTGGATCCGCTGGGGCTTACAAAACCCGAGGAAGCCCCGGAACTGGACCCAAAAAGCTATGGTTGGACCGAGGCTGATTACGACCGCAAAATCTTCCTGGACAATGTGCTTGGACTGGAATTCGCGACCATTCCGCAGATGGTGGATATTCTCAAGCGCACCTACTGCTCTACGCTGGGTGTGGAGTTCATGCACATCTCTGACGGCGAAGAGAAAAGCTGGATCCAGCAGCGTATTGAAGGGCCAGACAAAGGCATTGCCTTCACCGAAAATGGCAAGAAAGCCATCCTCAACACGCTGATTGAAGCCGAAGGCTTTGAGAAGTTTCTCGATGTTAAATACACCGGAACCAAGCGCTTTGGTCTGGATGGCGGTGAGTCACTGGTGCCCGCGCTAGAACAAATCATAAAGCGCGGCGGCCAGCTTGGCGTGCAAGACATTGTGCTGGGCATGGCCCACCGCGGCCGTCTCAATGTGCTGTCACAGGTCATGGGCAAGCCACACCGGGCAATTTTCCACGAGTTTAAGGGCGGCTCTTATGCGCCTGATGATGTGGAAGGCTCTGGCGATGTAAAATATCACCTCGGCGCATCCTCGGACCGCGCCTTTGATGGCAACAATGTTCATCTATCGCTAACTGCCAACCCATCTCACCTAGAGATCGTCAATCCAGTCGTGCTGGGCAAAGTGCGCGCCAAGCAAGATCAGGTGGGCACGTTTGATGAAGAGCGCGACGTGGTGCCGCTGACCGAGCGCGCAAAGGTTTTACCTTTGCTGTTGCATGGTGATGCGGCCTTTGCTGGCCAAGGCGTTGTAGCCGAGTGCTTCGGCCTATCCGGCCTGCGCGGTCACCGTACTGCCGGTTCAATCCACTTCATCATCAACAACCAGATCGGCTTCACAACCAATCCGCGCTTCTCGCGCTCCTCGCCATACCCATCCGATGTGGCAAAGATGGTGGAAACGCCGATCTTCCATTGCAATGGCGATGATCCAGAGTCTGTGGTGTACGCCGCCAAGATCGCGATCGAGTTCCGTCAGAAGTTCCACAAGCCGGTGGTGATCGACATGATCTGCTACCGCCGCTTTGGCCACAATGAGGGCGATGAGCCTGCGTTCACGCAGCCGCTCATGTACAAAAAAATCCGCTCACACCCCACCACACTTACCCTCTACAGCGACAAGCTGATGAAAGAAGGTGTGCTGACGGCCGAGCAGATCGACGCGCGCAAAGCTGAGTTCCGCAAAAACCTGGATGCCGAGCACGAGACCGGACAGGCCTATAAGCCCAACAAGGCCGACTGGCTGGACGGCAAATGGTCGGGCATGAAGCAGGCAAAGATCGACGATGATCCGCGTAAAGGATCAACCGGCGTGGACATGGATGTGCTGAAGGAGATCGGCGGCAAGCTCACCGACATTCCAGGCGATTTCGAAGCTCACCGCACCATCAAGCGCTTCATTGCCAACCGCAAAGCAATGATCGACACCGGCGAGGGCCTGGACTGGGCCACCGCCGAAGCCATGGCCTTTGGTACGCTGGCGGTTGAGGGCCATCCCATCCGCTTGTCTGGCCAAGATGTGGAGCGTGGCACATTTTCCCAGCGCCACTCCGTGCTCTATGATCAACGCGATGAGCGTCGGCTTATCCCGCTCAACAATTTGCGCGAAGGGCAAGCTCGCTATGAGGTCATCAATTCGATGCTCTCCGAGGAAGCCGTGCTTGGCTATGAATACGGTTACTCCATGGCCGAACCCAAAGCGCTGACCCTGTGGGAGGCCCAGTTTGGTGACTTTGCCAATGGCGCACAGGTGCTGTTTGATCAGTTCATTTCTTCCGGCGAGCGCAAATGGCTGCGCATGTCGGGCTTGGTTTGCCTGCTGCCCCATGGTTATGAGGGTCAGGGGCCGGAGCACTCCTCAGCACGCTTGGAACGGTTCCTGCAAATGTGTGCCGAAGACAATATGCAGATTGCCAACTGCACCACGCCTGCCAACTATTTCCACATTCTGCGCCGTCAACTGAAACGTGATTTCCGCAAGCCGTTGATCATGATGACGCCCAAAAGCTTGCTGCGAAACAAGCGCGCCACATCGCGCCTTGAGGAACTTGGGCCCGACAGCACGTTCCACCGCGTCTTATGGGATGATGCAGAGGTCTTGAAGGATCAGCCCATCAAGCTGGTGGCGGATGAAAAAATCCGCCGCGTGGTTCTGTGTTCGGGCAAAGTCTATTTTGACCTTTATGAAGAGCGCGAAAAGCGCGGCATCACCGACGTTCAGATTTTGCGTGTGGAACAGCTTTATCCTGTTCCTGTCAAAGCGCTGATGACAGAACTTTCCCGCTTCAAGCACGCTGAAATTGTGTGGTGCCAAGAAGAGCCTAAAAATATGGGGTCTTGGAACTTCATTGAGCCCAACCTGGAATGGATCCTCAACAGGATCGGCGCCAAGCACACCCGTCCCCGTTACGCTGGGCGTTCCGCATCGGCGGCGACGTCTACGGGCCTCATGTCCAAGCATATCGCACAGCTCAACGCATTTCTTGAAGAAGCCCTCGGCGAGTAGTCGGGTAAGCAGTTTATTAATCCAGCCGTCGCGCTGGGAACAAAGCGCCGGATAACCGGCTGCATGGAGACCAAAATGGCCAGTGAAATCCGCGTCCCTACCCTTGGGGAGTCTGTCACCGAAGCCACCGTGGCAAGCTGGTACAAAAAGACCGGCGATGCAGTAAACGCCGATGAGCCCTTGGTGGAGCTGGAAACCGATAAGGTGACCGTGGAAGTGCCCGCACCTGCCTCAGGCAGCTTGGGCGAAATTTTGGTCAAAGAAGGCGAAACGGTCGAGGTGGGAACACTGCTGGGCATGCTGGAAGCGGGCGATGGCGCAGCGCCTGCACCCACCGTAGCACCTGCTGCAAAAGCTGAAGCCGCACCTGCCCCATCTGGCGATCTGGTTGATGTGATCACACCAAGTGCTGGCGAGTCGGTCACCGAAGCTGAGGTTGGCGAAATTTCTGTCAAAGTGGGCGACGCGGTGAAGGCTGACGATGTGCTGCTGGAGCTAGAAACCGACAAAGCCGCACAGGAAATTCCCGCGCCCGTTTCTGGCACCATCGCCGAAATCAACGTTAAAACCGGCGATATCGTAGAGCCGGGGCACCTGCTGTTGAAGATTGCAGAAGGTGCTGTTGCAACTGCCGCACCCGCCGCATCTGCGCCAGAAACCAAAGCCGCAGCCCCAGCACAGGCTGCCTCGTCAACATCCATGCCACCTGCCCCATCTGCCAGCCGCATGATGGCCGAAACGGGTGTGTCGGTTGAAGCCGGCACTGGCAAGCGAGGCCAAGTGCTCAAAGGCGATGTGATCAACGCGATCAATGCTGGCGCCACTGCCGCGCCAGCACCGGCCCCTGCAGCTGCACGGCCAGCCTCCAGCGCTGATGATGAACCACGCGAGGATCGCGTGCGCATGACGCGCCTGCGCCAAACCATTGCCCGCCGCCTGAAAGATGCCCAGAACAGCGCCGCTATGCTGACCACCTACAATGAGGTGGACATGGGCCCAGTGATGGACCTGCGCAAACAGTACAAAGAGATTTTTGAGAAGAAGCACGGCGTTAAGCTTGGCTTCATGGGCTTCTTTGCCAAAGCGGTGACCCATGCTTTGAAAGAAATTCCTGCGGTGAACGCTGAGATCGACGGCACGGACATCATCTACAAAAACTTTGCGCACATCGGCGTTGCCGTTGGCACCGAAAAGGGTCTCGTGGTGCCTGTGGTGCGTGATGCCGACCAAATGTCGATTGCTGAGATTGAAAAAGAAATTGGCCGCCTGGGCTTGGCCGCGCGTGATGGCAAGCTGGGCATGGATGCCATGCAAGGCGGCACGTTCACCATCTCCAATGGTGGTGTGTACGGCTCGCTCATGTCATCGCCCATTCTCAATGCCCCGCAGTCAGGCATCTTGGGCATGCACAAAATTCAAGAACGACCCATGGCCGTCAATGGTCAGGTTGTTATCCGCCCAATGATGTATCTGGCGCTTTCCTATGATCACCGCATCGTGGACGGCAAAGAGGCCGTTACCTTCCTGGTGCGCGTGAAAGAAAGCTTGGAAGACGTGCAGCGCTTAGTGCTGGATTTGTAGGGCGCGTACCAAAGGTCAAAACGAATGACCCCTGAACTCCTCGTTCTCATTCTGGCTGTTCTGCTGGCCTTCGTTCAACTCATTTTGTACGCAATTCCGGCCAATCTGGAGCTGGAGCCGGGCTATACGGCTGGCCCACGCGATGGCCCTCCGTCAAAAAACCTCTCCGCGCGCACATCACGCACAAAACGTGCATACGACAATCACATAGAGACACTACCCTGGTTCGCCATTGCAGTGCTTGTTGCCCACCTAACCGGCGGCACAGATCCTATCAATACGATGGCAGCCTGGGCCTACCTTGCAGCCCGCATCCTGTATGTGCCGCTCTATATTTTTGGCGTTTTTGCCTTACGGTCCATCGTTTGGGCAGTAGCGTTTTTCGCCATACTGACCATAGTCTTGCGCACGCTATTTTAGCGGCGCTACCTGGAAGAAAGACAGCCCATGCCTGATACCTACGACCTCATCGTTATCGGAACCGGCCCTGGTGGCTATGTCTGCGCCATTCGCGCTGCGCAGTTGGGGATGAAGGTGGCCGTTATTGAAAAACGCGCCACCCATGGCGGTACATGTCTTAATATCGGCTGCATACCTTCCAAGGCGCTGCTGCATGCCTCCGATATGTTTGAGGAAGCAGGCCATACCTTCGAGACCCTCGGCATCAAGATCGGCAAACCAAAGCTCGATCTGGCCACCATGATGGGCCACAAGGACAGTGTGGTGAAGGACAATGTTACCGGCATTGCCTACCTGTTCAGAAAGAACAAAATCACCGATTATATCGGCACTGGCACCATCGCAGCCCCTGGCAAAGTGACCGTTACGGCGGATGACGGCAAACAAACCAGCCTTGAAGGCAAGCACATCGTCATCGCCACAGGATCGGACTCAGCCAGCATTCCTGGTGTTGCCATCGACATTGATGAGGAAACCGTGGTCACCTCCACTGGTGGGTTGGAGTTGAAAACTGTTCCTGGCCACATGGTTGTGGTTGGCGGCGGGGTTATCGGGTTGGAGCTTGGCTCGGTCTGGCGGCGGCTTGGGGCCAAGGTCACGGTAGTGGAATTCCAGGATCACATCCTTGGCACGATGGACCTTGATACGTCCAAACAGTTTCTGCGCATGCTGAAAAAGCAGGGCATGGAGTTCATGCTCTCCTCCAAGGTGACCGCCGTGGAGAAAAAGGGCAAGAAACAGCTCGTCACTGTGGAACCTGCTGGTGGCGAAGCGAACGCTCAAACCTTGGAGGCCGATGTGGTGCTGGTGTCCACCGGCCGTGTTCCGTTCACCAAAGGCCTGGGCCTCAGCGAAATTGGCGTGGAAATGGATCAGCGTGGCCGAGTGAAAACCGATGGCCACTACCGCACCAGTGTTGCTGGCATCTACGCCATTGGCGATGTGATTGACGGGCCGATGCTTGCCCACAAGGCCGAAGATGAAGGTGTGGCGCTGGCCGAAATGATTGCCGGCAAGGCTGGCCACGTGAATTATGATGTCATCCCCGGCGTTGTGTACACCGAGCCTGAAGTTGCCTCTGTGGGCAAAACGGAAGAAGAGCTGAAGGCTGCTGGCATCGACTACAAGGTCGGCAAATTTCCGTTTTCTGCCAATGGCCGCGCCCGCGCGATGAACGCCACCGATGGCTTTGCCAAAGTGTTGGCCGATAGTGCATCAGATAAAGTGCTGGGCGTGCACATTGTGGGCAAAGGTGCTGGTGACCTGATCCACGAAGCCGCAGTGTTGATGGAATTTGGTGGATCATCTGAAGACATGGCACGCACCTGCCACGCGCATCCAACCATGAGTGAAGCCGTGAAAGAGGCAGCGCTTGCTGTGGAAAAGCGTCAGATCCACCTCTAGCCTGCATCTGCTAAAGCTGCGTCAGCCGTGCGGCTCATCATCGCTACGGCGGCGCTGTTTGCGCAAGCGGGCAATCTCATCCACCGGATCAAACATCACCTTGACCCGCTCAGCCAGCGCGTCCAGTGACTGCAAATGTCGATCAAGCTCGACCATGCGCTTGCGCGCATACAGCGTGTCACTTTCTACCTTGGTAAGTTGCTTTTCAGCCGCTTCATCACGCTCACCCTCGTAGCCTGTATCCACAAGCTGCGATGCGGTGCCAACAAAATCGGAATAGCGGCGCTCTAGCCCGCGTCGCTCTTTCATCACACCGGTGCGCACATCCCCAATCTGCCGAATAAGGGCGGCAATGCGTGCCTCGTCGCTGTTTTTATCCCGCTGAGAACTGCGGCCTTGGAAAAATACCATGGTTCATTTCATGCCATGGCTTAGGCGATTCGGGCAATGATTCACGACCGCCTGGTTTGCGATCACAATCGCACCACAATTGGCTGGCAGCGCCTACATACGCAAGATGATAATTCTGCTTTACCGACACGCACTTGGCACGATAAACCCATCTCATGGCTCCACTTCGGCGTACCCTTCGACGGATCAAAGTTGGCACTGACCCAGCGCTCAATCCTGAACCGTCCAAGCCCTCCAGCGTTGAACATCGCGGCGTCAGCCTCAAATGGCTGTTTGGCACTGTTGTTACAGGCCTTGCATCCACTGGGCTGATGATCGGTGCTCTGTACGCGGCTGTGGACGGTCGCCAACAATTGGCCGTGCCCCCTGGCGTTGCACAGACCGAGCTTCTAGCAAGCCTGCTTGATGAAGATGGACGCATCCAAAAAGGCGACCGGCTGACACGCACTGTTGAGCCGATCGCCAACCGCCAGCTCATTGATGTGTCCACCATCCACCGCGAAGGCGATATGGATGTTGTGCGCGCGCAGCCCTTTGTGCGCGTCATTGCAACGCTTGCCTTAGAAACGAGCGAGCTAAGCGCCGAGCGGCCACCGTTCAATCCGCTTAACCTGTTTGCTGGCAACAATGAGATCATTAGCGCAGATGCCGCCTCCCTGATTTATGATGCAGAGGTTGAAGGCGAGATCGCGGTGCGCGAAACGCCCTTCCCGTTTGATGTCGCAGTGCTTGATCAGAATGCCTTGCCAGGCCCCGAGCAAGTGGCCTTTGAAGTGGCTGACACAGCACGCTTCACCAGTGCAGGCGCGGCACAGCCCGCCTTCGCCAACGCGTTCTCACCTACCGGTAATTTCGGCATCGATAGCGCCTTAGGCTTTGCAGACCCCAACCGTGCTTCAACAGCGTTTGCCGCGCTTAATGCCGCAGAATCTGATGCGCAAGCGGCTCTTGATGCGCTCGATAGCTTTGCAACCGTTCGCGTTGTTCCAGAAAACTTCTCCGTTATCGGCAAGGTTGACGAGGAAGCGACCGCTGAAACAGACGGTCTGGATGAGATCATTATCGCGCTCGTTGATGGTGACACGCTGTCTTCGGTGCTCATCAACAATGGTGCACGCGAAGGCGCCGTTGCCCCTGTGGAAACGGCCTTCCAAACCTTCCTCAACACCACGCAGATGCGCGAGGGCCACCGCCTTCGCATCGCAATGGCACCGGCTGGCGACAGCGGTGAATCCTTCGATCCCATCCGCGTGAGCCTTTATGATCAGCGCTCACATCTACTGACCATCGCGCTGACCGAAAATGGCCGGTATCAGGTGGATGAAGAACCGCGCGTGCTTGATCTCAATGCCTTTGCCGCCGTCGAGCAGGAAGCCCAGGGCTCCGCACGCACCTACTCATCCATTTATGAAACGGCGCTGTCGAACGACGTGCCGATGGATATTGCCAACGAGCTGATCCAAATCTTTGCTTATGATCTGGACTATCAGCGCGTGGTGCAGCCTGGCGATACGATCGAAGTACTCTATGAGTACGACAATGATGGCGATGCATCTGGCGATGTTGTCTTTGCCTCCATCACAACAGGCTCCACCACCCACCGGTTCTATCGCTTTACTGCCGAAGATGGCTCGCTGCTCTACTTTGATGAAGAGGGTATCTCGGCCAACAAATTCCTTATCCGCAACCCTGTGCCCAATGGTCGGTTCCGCTCAGCCTTTGGCATGCGTCGCCACCCAATCCTCGGTTACAACCGCATGCACAATGGTGTTGATTGGTCTGCCCCTCGCGGCACACCCATTATCGCTGCGGGCAATGGCCGGGTTATGGATGCGCGGTGGAATTCCGGCTTTGGTCGCTGGATACAAATTCAGCACGCCAATGGCTATCGTTCCAGCTATGCGCACATGACGCGCTTTGCCGAAGGCATCGCACCAGGCGTTGAAGTGCGCCAAGGCCAAGTGATCGGCTATGTTGGTTCCACTGGCCTCTCAACCGGCCCTCACTTGCACTATGAGGTGACAGTGAATGGGCGCAATGTTGACCCGATGGGCATTCGAGTAGCGCGCGAAGAAACACTGGCTGGTGATCGCCTGATCGACTTTGAGCGTGAACGCGACCGCATCAACCAGCTGATGGAACAGGATCGCGGCGCGACCATTCGCGTGGCGTCTACGATCAACTAAGGTCAGCAACCTAACGCGGAATGTACCAATCGCGCCGGTGATTGAAGGCGATGAGTGTATTCAGCACCACCGCGCCAAGCAGCGAATACATGACCACAGATAGTGGGAACAAAAACGCGGCAACTGCAAACAGCACGGCATCAAAACCAAGTTGGATATAACCAGCGCGGATGCCGAAACGATCCTGGATCCAAATCGCGACAACACCAAGCCCGCCAAGCGATCCCTTGTGCCGGAAGATGGCAAGCAGACCGATACCGGTCACAACACCAAACATCACAACACCCAAAACTGGGTTCAACCGCTCAATGGCAAAGCCCAACGGCACATACTCTGTGCCCAGCGAAAGCGCGGCCACGCAGGCCATGCTTTTTAGCGTAAACTCCCAACCCATCGCTTTGATCGCAAACATGTAAAACGGGATATTGATCAGGAAAAAGATCAGACCGAACGAGGCGCCCGTGAGATAGGAAATCACCACGGCAAGTCCAGCGGTCTGCCCGGTTATCAGCCCCAAATGGGTGAGGAACACCAAGCCGGTAATGCACATGATCGTTCCGGTCGCTAACCCTTGCGCATCCTCCATTGGGGTATGCTTGATGGTGGATTGCGAAACCGGAACCGGGCTTGGCATAAGCGCCTATCCTTTGGGCTGGCTAACCGCCGAACTTTTTGGTGCGGGCGGCCAGGGTGCGCAGCCGCAAGGCATTAAGCTTGATAAAGCCCTGCGCATCAGCCTGATCATACGCGCCCTCATCATCCTCAAAGGTCACCAACTCTTCAGAATAGAGCGACTTATCAGAGGTACGACCTGTAACAATCGCATTGCCCTTATAGAGGGTCAGCGAAACCTCGCCTTCCACATGGGCTTGGCTCAGATCAATCGCCGCTTGCAGCATTTCCCGCTCTGGAGCGAACCAGAAACCGTAATAAATCAGCTCCGCATAGCGCGGCATCAGTTCATCTTTCAGGTGCGCTGCACCACGGTCGAGCGTGATTGATTCCATTGCCCGGTGCGCTTGCAACAGGATCGTACCGCCAGGGGTTTCATACACACCGCGCGACTTCATGCCCACATAGCGGTTTTCCACCAGATCGAGGCGGCCAATACCGTTGTCACGGCCAAGATCATTGAGCTTGGCCAGCAAGGTCGCCGGCGAAAGCCGCTGACCATTGATGGAAACCGCATCGCCCTTTTCAAAACCAATGGTGATTTTGGTGGGCACATCAGGCGCATCCATCGGAGAGACCGTGCGCATGTGCACATATTCCGGCGCATCAACAGCCGGGTCTTCCAGCACTTTGCCTTCTGAGGACGAGTGAAGCAGGTTCGCATCCACCGAAAACGGTGCCTCTCCACGTTTGTCCTTGGGTACGGGAATTTGGTGCAGCTCAGCAAACTCAAGCAAAGCTTCGCGGGATTTAAAATCCCACTCACGCCATGGCGCGATCACTTTGATATCTGGGTCCAGCGCATAAGCGTTGAGCTCAAAACGTATCTGATCGTTGCCTTTGCCGGTTGCCCCGTGCGCCACCGCATCGGCACCGGTTTCACGCGCAATTTCCACCAACCGCTTAGAGATCAGAGGTCGGGCGATAGAGGTGCCGAGCAGATAAACCCCTTCATACACCGCATTGGCGCGAAACATGGGAAACACAAAATCGCGCACAAATTCTTCACGCAGATCATCAACATAGATCTCTTTGATGCCCAGCAACTCAGCCTTGCGTCGCGCTGGTTCCAGCTCTTCTCCCTGGCCCAAATCAGCGGTGAACGTAACGACTTCGGCGTCATACTCCGTTTGCAACCATTTCAGGATGATCGAGGTATCAAGCCCACCTGAGTAGGCAAGCACGACCTTGTTGACGTCGCCCTTATTGGCCATCTGCATTCACTCCAAGCATGAAAAAACTGTTGCCCGCGTTTAAGCGCGCACGTGCCTCGCATGCAAGCAACTATGCAGCCTTTTGACAAAAGAGCTAAGGCGCAAAATTAGGCAGAAAGCGCCAAGAACCAGAAGACCAGCAGCAGCACAAAAAGCTGCAGCATATTCATACGCACCGACCAAGCGTGTAGCATTTTTGCTGGTCCGGCCTGAATGGTCGACCCGCGCGCGACCTCATCATTCAAGGCATTGATCCGCGGCATCATGACCTGGCGCGCAAACAGGAAACCACCCGCAATAACAGCCAGCACAATACCGGCTGCAACATTGACCAAAAAGGCAGAGACGGCAGCCAGCCCAGCTGTGAAAGTCAGCACAAGATAATAAACGGGGAAAATGGCACGGGTGACATCGCGCGCAGGTTTCTTCTCCAGCACACTGTGCACCACCGGCGCTACGGCAGCAGCAAACAGCACCATCGCGCCCGCCGAGACCGCGGTAAAAAACAGCGCGCCATACAACGCCAGCGCTTGGCTAAAACCAGAAACCATACCATCACCTGCTAAAATCAATCAGAGGCTAGCTATACCGGCCGGCGATATTGAACAAACCCGGCATTGTGTCCCACCGCATCATAAAGCTTGCGCGCGCTCTCATTGTTCTGATGGGTGTGCCAGTAAACGCGGGCTGTGCCGTGCGCATCAGCAAGAGTATAAACAGCCTGGATAAGCGCCCGCCCAACACCCTTTCCGCGCGCGTTGGGCGCCGTGAACAAATCTTCCAGATAGATGTACCAGCCGTCGGTCCAGGTTGCGCGGTGCTTCACGCAATGAACAATACCCAGCAACCTATCACCATCAAAAGCACCAAGCGCATACATGGGTTCATCAACATCATGGAAACGCTTCCATGTCGTATCAGTCACTTCGGGATCGACACGTGCCTCATAAAAGGCCAGATACCCATCCCATAGGGTTTGCCAAGCATGACGATCAGCCGGTATGAGCGCGCGGATCGCAAGAGGGCCATAAGAGGGTCTTGATGCTGACATGACACTTTGCTCTGACAAATGGGGCACAAGGCCAATAGGACGCAACTCGCCGCGATGGCAACACTTTTCCCGCCCCTTTCGGATACATCCACATCAGGCTACGCACGCCGTTTAGCCATCATCACGCTCCTGGTCGTGATGGCCCGCTTGGTTGTGCTCGCGCTATCGCCGCTGGATCTTTTTTATGATGAAGCGCAATATTGGTACTGGGGACAGAACTTAGCGTTTGGATACTTCTCCAAACCACCCCTCATTGCCGTCATCATTGCCGCCAGCACAGCCATCTGTGGTGATAGCGAAGCCTGTATACGCGCCGCCTCACCCGTGTTTCATGGCGCATCCACTATGCTGATGTTCGCTTTGGGCACAGCACTTTATAGTGCCCGCGTCGGGTTCTTTGCAGGCCTTGGCTATTTGCTGGCCATTGCAGTTTCGGCGTCTTCCTTACTGATCTCAACCGATGTGCCACTGCTCATTTGCTGGATCGTCGGCCTGTGGGCATTTGCAAGCTACATCAAGGCACCCTCGCTTGGCCTAGCGCTAGGCTTTGGCTTGGCTATCGCCATAGGCCTCAACGCCAAATATGCGATGATCTATTTTCCCCTGTGCGCATTGCTTTTTATAGGCTTCACCAGCGCGCATAGGGCCTTGTTGAAAAGACTGGACCTCTGGCTCGGCCTGGCCGTGGGGTTGGTTGGTTTTGTGCCCAATCTCATTTGGAATGCGCAAAACAACTTCATCACGTTTGACCATACCGGCGAAAACATCACCGGAAGTGGTCTGAGCTTTAGCCCGTTGAGCTTCTTGGAATTTTTCGGAAGTCAGTTTGGAGTCGCCGGGCCGATTCTCTTCGCCGCCTTCTTCTTCGCCCTCTTCAAAGGCCTGCGCAGCACAAAGGCTAACGAAGACCGGATGCTGTTCTTCTTCAGCATCCCAATCCTTGCGATCCTTGGCTACCAATCCTTCCAAGGTAGCGCCAACTACAATTGGGCAGCATCGGCCTATCCGGCCCTCATTCTGGTCACCACCGCAATCTTCATCAACCGTGCCGAAGGCAAATGGATTCATTGGAACTTACGGTTTTGCGGCGTGGTCGCCATCCTGTTTGGTTTGGGTGCGCTGGCCACACTCGCGCTTCGTCCCGACCACCCGATCGTATCGCGCACCAACCTTGAAGATATGTATGGCTGGGCCGAGCATGCCGATGAAATAGCACGGCGGGTGGACACGCTTGACGTGGACACGCTTGTGTTTGTTGGGCGGCGCTACGCTGCCGGCTTTTCCTTCTATCTGCGTGATCGTGAGGAAGAGCTAATGGCGTTCCGCCACCCCAGTGCTGCACCACGCAACCATTATGAATTCACCCGGCCCTGGAATGAAGCAGCACCGGGCGAACGCGCCATCATCATCTCACCTGGTAATATAAGCCCGGTTTCTGGTGGCCGCTTGGTGGCTGTCATCGAGGCTGATGATGGCGAGGCAGTGTTTCGCTCCAACAGTTATTTGTTCTTGGTAGAAGGCGCTGCCGAGTAGGCCTTGATTGGTTTTCCTGTGGCGGGCGCTGTTATTGCGCGCTATGGGCGAAGCATGTTCGATTTTATCCCATCCCTTGGCACACTTGCCGCGTTTTCGCTGGCAGCCATCGCGCTAACGGTCACGCCTGGCCCAGATATGACGCTGTTTCTGGGCCAAACGGTTGCCAATGGTCGCCGCGCTGGCTTTGCGTCTATGGCCGGTGCGTGCAGCGGTATTGTGGTGCATTCCTTGGCAGCAGCGATTGGCCTGTCAGCTTTGATTGCCGCCTCACCACAAGCCTTTGAAGTGCTCAAATGGGTTGGCGCTGCCTATCTGGCTTACCTTGCCTATGATGTTCTACGCCACGGATCAGGCCTCACCGGCGATGGACCACCGAAAAACCATTCCTTGCGTAAAGCATTCACCAAAGGTGTCACGATCAACCTATTGAACCCGAAGATCATATTGTTCTTCGTGACCTTCTTGCCCCAGTTTGTCTCGCCAACGGACCCGCATGCGCCAGGAAAGCTTATGTTTCTTGGGCTGTTCTTCTTAGCAATCTCAATTCCATTGGTTATTCCAATGATCCTAGGTGCTGAGAAAATTTCAGGCTTTTTGCGCGGCTCAAAGCGCGCCACCCGCGTTTTCGATTGGCTGTTTGCAGGTGTTATGGGCGGCTTTGCTCTTAAGCTGCTGGCGACCCAGGCTCGCTAGGTGACGCGGGCACCGCGCTGACGGCAAACCGTTTTTCACGGTATGCGCCAGATGTGCGCCCGGCGATGAGCCAATAGACAAACCCACCGACAATGCCCCCTGCGATGCAAACAAGCAGGCGTGGGTCATCAATGCCCGATAGCTCAACAGCTTCTTGGAAGGCAAAGGCTGCGCCAACAGCAGCGCCAAAAAAGGCGAAAACCAACAGCGCGCGCACGGCAAATGCTTCAACCAGAACCACAAAAACGGCAAACGGTACCAGCGCATAAGAGGCAATAAACATGGTAGCCAGCAACGCAGTTGTTATGTAAGCGGCGGGGTAGACCGCATCGCCTTCAAGCCCGCGATAAAGCCCAAATATGCCGATGAAACTTGCCGCTGTGCTGGCCAAGAAAAAGGCAAGGCTGCACAGGCACAACCGCAAGAAGATGCGCAGAAACGACACGCGACCTTCACGCGCGCGCGGCGCGGCATCATCCACCCGCGTGGCTCACATCATGCGCATCGGGCTCTTCCCCGGCAAGCGCTGCGCTCATGGCGCGCTTCTTCCAGGCAGGTACCCGCTCAGATTCACTTTTGAGCTGACCGCACGCTGCCAAAATATCACGGCCACGCGGCGTACGCACTGGCGAAGCGTAGCCAGCGCGGTTCACAACATCGGCAAAGCGTTCAATCTGGTCCCAGTCAGAGCATTCATACCGCGTGCCCGGCCATGGATTAAACGGTATCAAATTGATCTTGGCTGGAATGCCCTTCAGCAGCCGCACAAGCGCTTTGGCGTCGGCCAAGCTATCATTCACATCCTTCAGCATCACATATTCAAAGGTGATGCGGCGTGCATTGGAGGCGCCAGGATAAGTGCGGCAGGCTTCCAAAAGCTCGGCGATGGGATATTTTTTGTTCAGCGGCACAAGCTCATTGCGCAGCTCATCACGCACCGCGTGCAAACTGATCGCAAGGCCGACACCAATTTCATCACCGCAACGCGTGATCTCCGGCACCACACCTGATGTCGACAGCGTGATGCGGCGTTTAGACAGGGAAAGCCCCTCGCCATCAGAGGCAATCAGCAGCGCTTTTTTGACATGCTCAAAATTATAGAGCGGCTCGCCCATGCCCATCATCACCACATTGGAAACCGCACGGCCGCCATCACGCGGGGCCGTCATGCCATCGGGCGTTTGCTGATCAGGCCAATCGCCCAAACGATCACGGGCAACCAAAAGCTGCGCCAACACTTCATCAGCAGTAAGGTTGCGCACAAGCTTCTGCGTACCGGTGTGACAGAACGTACAGGTAAGGGTGCAGCCAACCTGGCTCGACACACACAGCGTTCCGCGATCATTTTCCGGGATGTAAACCGTTTCCACATCCACTGGCTGTTCGGTGGCATTACGGGCAGGAAATCGCATCAGCCATTTGGCCGTGCCATCCTTGCTGATCTGCTCGGCAACGATTTGGGGGCGCATAATGGAATAGGCCTGCGCCAAGGTATCACGCAGATCTTTGGCGATATTGGTCATCGCATCATAATCATGCACGCCGCGCACATAGAGCCAGTTCCACAATTGGCGCGCGCGCATACGCTGCTGCTTTTCTGGCACGCCCAAATCGGCAAGCACCTGCAACAGCTCTGCCCTATCCAGCCCCACAAGTTGCGGCTTGGGCGGCATAAAAGCGGCAAGGGCATCGATAACCGGTGCATTGGGGTTATCGCGAGCAAGGTCTAGCGTGGCGGCCATGGCAGGGCAGCTTTCAATAAGAATAGTAAGCGTTCAGAGACCGGGGACATAACGCAAAAGCCGCCGCCCAGCAAACCGAGCGACGGCTTAAAGACTATCTCTGCTGCAAGCGATTAGCCTGGGCAGTCAGCGGCTGTGCGGTTGGTGCCAGCGGTAACCCCAGAAAGCGAGAACGTATAGGTTACGTTTGTTCCGCGTGAGGATGTCCCACTTACGCGCAGATCACTGCCCGCGCGCATCGCAGCTAAAAGGTTCGCCCCTTCGGCTGGATTGTTCAGGAACGCGCGGGGACCCTGGGTGAGGAACGTAAAGTTGGATGCACCAACTGTAGCAGTTACCTGCGAGCCCTCAGCAAACGAATAGCCAACCAAAATGAGCGGCTCAGCAGTTACGCTGGCTGCCGGGCGGCGGGTTAAATAGAAGAACACATCGCCATGGCGACTTTCAGGCATGGGATCATAGGTGCGCGGCTTGGAAACAATAAAGCAAGCGCGCGAACCCTCAATGGTGGTGGTGAAGACATCCCAGTCGCGTGACTGCTCCACAAAGGTGGGCTCCTGCGCCATGGCTATGCCTGGCAGCACCAGACCCATGGAAAGCACAGCACACGCGGCTGCGGCCATACGGCGGATCGAAGGCAAAGAAAGCGGAAATGCTGACATCTTGAAACTCGCTCGGTGCTTGTCAGTTCTGGCCCATATGGTTCGGCCCTGACGGTTAACGTATGCTTGCAAGCACATCATCAAAGGCAAAGTCGGCCCATAAGGTCCTGTTCACCACAATAATGCACTCAAGGTTGTTAAATGCCGGTTAAGGACTGCACCGCAGCCCTTTTTTCCAGCTATCCGCCCATGCGCATACCTAGCGGCGACTGGGGCAACAGTGTGACGTCACCCAAAGGTCCGGTTTCTGCTGCAAACATCAACACTCTTTCCTTCCAAACCTTGGGCAGCGGATATGCCCGCGGCAAACATTGGCTCAAACCCGCGCGCCCAACATCGGACCCAACAAAGAGTGTTTACCCGGCGACACAAATGCCCCACACTTGCTAGGCAAGCGGCAAATATAGGTGGAAAGGTGATCGACGCACTGCAAGCAATCTGCATGGTGCCACTTGGCAATCACACGCACGACGCTAGCTGCTATTTTTGATCACCCACGGAACCTGAATGCCGCGAACACCGCATCCTGATACACGCACTGACGCTGCTAAAGCTGAATCGCAGCGTCACGCCGATTGGCTGGAGGCGGTGGCAGAGCGCCAGGATCGTGCGGCATATGCGCAACTTTTCAGCCATTTTGGTCCGCGCGTGAAAGCCTATCTTATGCGTTTGGGCGCCGATGAGCCGATGGCCGAGGAGGTCGCGCAGGATGTGATGGTGACGGTTTGGCGCAAGGCTGGTCTGTTTGACCGCAGCAAAAGTTCTGCTGCCACATGGCTTTTCCGCATTGCGCGCAACCGGCGTATTGATGTGCTGCGTCGCAAGCAAGCTATTAATGTGGATACCGACACGCTGGTGATTGAGGATGAGAACCTTCCCAATCCCAATGAAACGCTGGATGAAGACAAGCGCCAGGGTCGTATTCGGGAAGCCCTTGCAAAACTGCCACAGCAACAGCTGCAACTGGTCGAACTGGCGTTCTACACTGAGCTTTCACACAGCCAGATCGCTGAAGAAACTGGCCTACCGTTAGGCACGGTAAAGTCCCGTATCAGGCTGGCATTTGGCCGGTTACGGCGCATCCTGGAAGAGGATGATGAAGTGGATGCACCCACGGCATAACTCACATGCGCATGGAATGATCAAACGCAAAGCGCAGCCTGAAAAAACAGGCAACCTAGGATAATACCACCGGCAAAACCGGGCATCCAAAGGAACGCATCATGACCGCACACACAGACGCGCGCCAACGTCTTCTCAAACGCTTGGCCGAACTTGATCATCGCCTTGTGGATATCGAGCACGATCTGGATGAGGCCCGCCCTGCCGACTTTGAAGAAGCCGCAACGGACCGTGAGGGCGATGAAATGCTAGAAGAGTTGGGATCAGTGGGCCTGCAAGAGGTGAAGATGATCCAAGCCGCTCTCAAACGCATTGACGATGGCAGTTATGGCACCTGCGTTTCTTGCGATGAGGCGATTTCTGCCGAACGACTAGAAGCCGTTCCCCACACGCCTTTGTGCAAAGAATGCGCGGGCGCAGGCCCCCACTAATACGCACTATCTAGAAGTCTGACGTTAGGCCTTTGATTTCCCAGTCGTCATACCGCACCGGGTCCAGGCCGCCGCGACCATCAATTTCTTTGGGGCCAGGCTCGCCCCCAGCAGCTTGAATCTGCCCCTCTTTCTGCGCGCGACGTGCTTCAGCTTCGGCCTTGGCGCGCTGCGCTGCAGCCTTTAGGCGTGAAGCTTTTTGCTCAGAAGGGTTGCTCATTGGTCATGCTCTCTGCCAGTACACCGTTGATGTAGGGACGCACTGCGCTCAGGTCAAACCTGTGTTGGCCAAACCTTGCTGAAGCCGACCTCGCACCCCATACACATATCAAGACAGACACATTAACTCAGACGGACAAAGCCCCATGAGCGTTATGCGCACAGGCATACTTTTAGCAGGCATGACAGCCCTTTTCATGGGCGTTGGCTTTATGATTGGCGGCACCGGCGGCATGGTCATCGCCTTTGTCATCGCCGCAGCGATGAACCTATTCAGCTATTGGAATGCTGATAAAATGGTGCTGCGCATGCACAATGCGCAGGAGGTGGACGAAAACTCCGCCCCGCAACTGGTCGCCATGGTGCGCCAACTGGCAGAGCACGCCAATATGCCAATGCCCAAAGTGTTTGTGGTCAACACACCGCAACCCAATGCATTTGCCACTGGCCGCAATCCAGAAAATGCTGCCGTTGCCGCTACCACGGGCTTGCTGGAAACATTGACCCAGGAAGAGGTGGTTGGCGTGATGGCTCATGAGCTGGCGCATGTAAAGAACCGCGACACGCTCACCATGACCATCACCGCCACGCTGGCTGGTGCGATCTCCATGCTTGGTAACTTCGCCATGTTCTTTGGCAACAACCGGAACAACCCGCTTGGCCTTATTGGCGTTTTGGCGGCCATGATTGTAGCCCCGATGGCTGCGATGATCGTGCAAATGGCCATTTCGCGTACCCGCGAGTTTGCAGCCGATAAACTGGCCGCTGAAATGTGTGGGCGGCCCGATTGGCTGGCATCGGCCTTGGCGCGCATTGGCCAACTGTCTTCGCGCGGGCACATTCAATCTGCCGAGCGCAACCCGGCCACAGCGCACCTGTTCATTTCCAATCCACTGGCTGGGGCCCGGTTCGCTGGCCTGTTTGCCACCCACCCGCCTATGGAGCAGCGCATTGCAAAACTCAACGAGCTGGGCATTAGCTGGGGCGATGATCCGTTTTCCCTGGATGGCAAAACGGATGACGAGATAAACCGCGACCACAGCGCAACCTTTCGCGACACAAAAGGACCATGGGGTTGACCGGGTTGAAGGGGTCGAGCGGATCGAAACAGCAACGCAGGCCCGGCTCATCCAAGCCAGCCTCCGCCAGAGACATTCCAGGCCTAAGCGCGCGTGCGCGCGCGGCTGATTTGCTGCATGGCGTTGTGGAAGGCGGCAAGCCGCTTGATGGCGCTTTTGAGGGCTATAGAACTGGCGGTAAATTTGCAGGCGCTGATCGCGCACTCACCCATGCCATTGTGCTCACCGCATTGCGGCAAATGCCAACGCTGGATGCAGCGATTAATGCCTGCTTGGACAAGCCGTTGCACGCCAGCGCCGCGCAAACCATGGCGATAATGCGGGTAATGGCGGCGCAACTGCTTATTATGGATATTGCCGATCATGCGGCGGTGACGCTGGGCGTAGAAGATGCGGCACGGCGCAAAGACACACGCAAACTTAAAGGCCTGGTCAACGCTGTTGGTCGGCGCATGGTGCGTGAGAAGCAAACGTTGCTTGCCGCGCCGCCACGCTCCAACGTGCCAATTTGGCTTGCCCAGCGCTGGGCACTAAACTTTGGCAGCAAACGCGGCACAAAGATTGCCAAGGCGCTGATGAACCAGCCCGCCATTGATCTGTCGTTGAAACCGGATGCCGATAGGCCTGCGCTGATGGAAGCCATGGCGCAATATGATCCCATTGCCCTGCCACATGGAGGCATTCGCCTGTCCAAACCTGGCAGCATCGATCAGCTTTCTGGCTACGAGCAGGGCCTATGGTGGGTGCAAGACTTTGCCGCCTCGCTGCCCGCCCACGTGCTTCTCGGCCCGCTTGAAAATCCAGCCGCTGCAACAGTACTCGATCTTTGCGCCGCACCGGGCGGCAAGACGGCACAAATGGCAAGCGCAGGTGCAACTGTTACCGCGCTTGATCAATCAGCACAACGCATGAAGCGGCTCGGCTCCAATATGGAGCGCTTGAAGCTGTCCATCCAAAGTGTGGTCGAAGACGCAACCCGCTACGTGCCAAAAGAAAAATTTGATGCCGTGCTGCTGGATGCACCTTGCAGCGCCACCGGCACCCTGCGCCGAAACCCTGACATCAGCTATCTTCGCAAAGAAGGCGATATTCGCGCGCTTGCAAAGCTGCAAACCACTCTGCTGAATAAGGCCGCTACACTGGTCAAACCCGGTGGCCACTTGGTTTATGCCACGTGCTCGCTAGAGCCTGAGGAAGGGGAAGCGCAGATCACACGCTTTCTTACCAATCACGCAGGTTGGGTGTGTGACCCCATCTTGGAAGGCGAGGTGCCCAAGCATCTCATTGCCCAAGATGGAACATTGCGCACGCTTCCGCACCTCTCACCAACCGCTGAGCATGATGATGGTGCCACGGGCATGGATGGATTTTACATCGCGCGGCTTATTGCGCCCAACTAACGCGCAAATCATAAAGCCGTAACGGCAGGCAATGTGTGCAAACCTTGCCTCATTCGTCTGCCTTTTTCAAGGAAAACAGAAAGTCACCCATTTGTGCGCTACGTCACGAAGTGATAGCGCCTGATGGCGGACAGTGCGGCACGTGATGCGTGTAGGGGAAAATAGAGTGGCTTTGGGACGTACCTTTTGGCCCATTCAGTCCTGGATAACTGGCATAGGCGCACGCGGTAAAAGCGTGGGCCGTGGCATCGGTGCGTCGCTCTCCACCGCCTTTGTGGGAACCTGGTCCTCACGCAAAGCTGTTTTCGAAAGTGTGCCGCGCGAGCTTCGTACCGCCGACCCAACACGGGCCATTGAACTGATCGAAGGCTACATTGCCCTTGCCGATAAAGTGGTTGAGCTTAACGGCAGAAGTCTTTTCCAGATCGACCCGCCGAGCGAAAATTTCGCCAAAGCCCTGCACAGTTTTGAGTGGCTTCGGCATATTCGCGCCTATGAACTGCGCTCAAGTTCGCCAGCACAAAGCCGGCAGATAGCCGCGCGCATTGCTCGTGAATACACGATGAGCTGGATCAACAACCAGCGTAAGCATCCGCACTTTGCACATTTACCGGTTATGGCAGCCCGGCGGGCGCTAAGCCTTACTAATCACGCAGCCTTTTTGCTCGATGACGCACCCCCGCATGAATACCGCGCGATCATGGCCGCTATCATGCACGACACCCAAAGTGCGTTTACACACCGTGCGCAGATAAGCGACCCAAGCAAACATTGCTTTGTGGTTGTTGCGTGCGCGTGCGTTGCCTACGCGCTGGGTGATCACATCGCGATCAAGCAGTTCACGCGCGATGCGCTGAACGACATATTGAAAAAAACCTTCAACGCGGAAGGTGGCCCCGTTACGCGCAGGCCCGCCGACTTGGCACTTCTGATGCCAGAGCTTTTGGCACTGCAAGCGCTGATTACCACACGCAACCTGCCACAGCCTGCAAATCTTGCACCAGCCATTACTGCAGGCTTGCGCATGCTGCGCATGCTGCGCCACCCCGATGGTAGTTTGGCACGCTTTCACGGCACGCAAAGCATCAAGGCGTTCCAAAGCGATTTGGTCGCGTCGGTGTTGGTGTATGATGTCGAGCGCACAGCCGTTCCAGCATTGGCGCCAATCACAGGCTATGCCCGTTTGGAAGCTGAGCAATCACTTGTTCTTGTCGATTGCGGATCACCCCCAGCGCCAGATGCCAGCAGCCAAGCGCATGCATCAGCCTTGGCGTTTGAGTGGAGCTTTGCCAGCACCAAGATCATAACCAACGCCGCTGAAATTGGATACACGGTGGATGCTGACATTATGGAGCAACGCACCACAGCGGCCCACTCAACTCTGGTTGCCAATGGCCAATCCTCAACGCTTCTGGCACGCAGGCAATATGATGCTGCTCTGCTGGTAGATGGCTTGACGGTGGCTGTCGATAAGTTGGAATCAGGCTCTGAGCCGCGCATCGAGCTCCGGCACACCGGCTATCAGCAACGCCTAGGGCTTGACCATTGGCGCAGCCTTGCACTGTCAAGTGATGGTCGCACGCTTGAGGGCCATGATCGGCTGCTGCTCGCATCGGGCGCGGTGGCGAACGGCAATCGCCCCCCTTACGCGATCCATTTTCAATTGCAGCCAGGCGCACGCGTAATGGCTGAGGGCGATAGAAGGTTGCGCATTTCTATGCGCCACCAAGGCATCATATTTGAGGCAGACCAGGGAACCGTTCAGGTGATCAACCCATGTGATCGCCCGTCCTATCGCGGGCCACATCCAGCCCTGCGCATCATTGTTCATGGTGAGCGGGAAGGTACAGCAGACATAACCTGGCGCTTTGTTGCCCAGCATGCAGATGCAGGTTCAAAATCCCCAGATTAGGTGGTTGGTGAGCTATCGCCTACTAACCCGCCCATGCTAGCGCCAAGGCGTGCCTTTCCTTCTGTAAGCTGATCTCCTGGGAACCCCCACCACATGAGCGATCTATCCCCTATCCGCCGCGCCCTTCTTTCCGTTTCTGATAAGACAGGTTTGGTGCCCTTTGCGACCAAGCTGGCAGAGCATGGCATAACACTGCTTTCGACAGGCGGTACCGCGCGTGCGCTCAAAGAGGCCGGCCTTGCGGTTACTGATGTCTCAGATGTAACAGGCTTTCCCGAAATCATGGATGGTAGGGTCAAGACGTTGCACCCAAAAGTGCATGGTGGGCTCTTAGCCGTGCGCGACAATGCTGATCATCAGGCTGCCATGCGCAAGCAGGACATAGAGCCCATCGATCTTCTGGTGGTGAACCTCTACCCGTTTGAGGCAACCGTGGCGGCGGGTGCGGATGATGCAACGACGATTGAGAACATCGATATTGGCGGACCAGCAATGATCCGTGCAGCGGCCAAAAACCATGGCGATGTTACGGTGGTCACCTCGCCAGATGACTATCAAAGCGTGCTTGATGAATTGAGCACCAATGCTGGCGCAACCACGCTGGCAATACGTACCGCGCTTGCTGGTAAGGCCTATGCGCGCACCGCTACCTATGATGCTGCCGTGAGCGCCTGGTTCGCACGCCAAACGCCAGAGGCGCTGCCAACCCATGTTACGCTTGGCGGCACAAAAGCGCTACATATGCGCTATGGCGAAAATCCACACCAGGCAGCAAGCCTTTATCTTACCGGCGACAAACGCCCAGGGGTTGCGCGCGCGCAACTGGTGCAAGGCAAGCCGCTATCCTTCAACAATATCAATGATGCCGATGCCGCCTTTGAGCTGGCATCCAGCTTTGACCCTGCCAAGGGGCCAACGGTTGCGATCATCAAGCACGCCAACCCTTGCGGCGTGGCGCAGGCGGGCACGCTTGCACAGGCTTATGCCTTGGCACTGCGCTGCGATCCGGTGTCCGCCTTTGGTGGCATAGTTGCGATGAATGTGCCGTTAACAGGCGATGCAGCCGTTCAGATAACGGATATTTTCACCGAGGTGATCGTTGCACCAGACGCGGATGATGAGGCAAAAGCACTGATAGCGAAGAAGAAGAACCTGCGCCTGCTGCTCACGGGCGGATTGGCAGACCCACGGGCGCCGGGGTACACCATTCGCACCGTTGCAGGTGGCTTTCTGGTGCAGGGCCGTGACACATTGGAAGCTGAGGACTTGGAGCTAACGGTCGCAACCAAACTTGCTCCAACCCAAGCACAGATGCGCGACCTGCGCTTTGCATTTAAGGTGGCCAAGCATGTGAAATCCAACGCCATTGTTTATGCCAAAGATGGCGCGACCGTTGGCGTTGGTGCAGGGCAAATGAACCGGCTGGACTCCTCACGCATCGCAGCCATGAAGGCAGCAGAGGCCGCACAAACCGCGGGCCTATCGCAATCTTTGGCTGTTGGTTCGGTGGTCGCTTCTGATGCGTTTTTCCCGTTTCCCGATGGCATGCTGGCTGCGGCTGAAGCGGGGGCAACCGCGGTTATTCAACCTGGCGGATCCATGCGCGATGATGCTGTCATTCAAGCTGCCGATGAGGCAGGCCTTGCCATGGTGCTAACGGGCGTGCGCCACTTCCGGCATTAGCGCTTACTGCGCCAGTTTTTCGGCAGCTTCTGCAACGGCAGTGAGTGAGATAGGGCCATTGGTATTGACCACTGCCAAGTCGCGAAGCTCATCATTTGAAAGATAGCGCATATCAGCGGGCGGCACCTCCAGCGAAATATCGATAAAGGTTCCATCAACGCCCATATCAAGCGCGTACACTTTGATCATCGCTGCTACAGCTTCATCGCCCGGGCGCAAAATGATCCGGTTATCCGGCTCCAAATTGGCAGGATAGAACCGGTGCACACCGATCACATCGTCTTCGGCGTAACGGTTGATGCCGCCAAGAAAAGCAAAAGTGCAAGCCGATGCACAATCGCCCTTGCGCATTTCATACCCGCCGGCAGGCAACCGCTGTGACAGACCAACCTGGGTGTTGAACCCTTGGTCACGGAACTCTCGGCCAAGGCGCAGGCCAGCAATCACATCCCCGCCTGGCGAATTGAGCATGACCGTTAGTTGCTGGCCCTCCAGCCCGTACCACGCAACGAAGTGGCGGAACTGCGCCGCAGTGTAGGCTTCAATATCACCGGCGGCGCGGATATACCGGCAGCCAGCGCAGGAGATATCGCTTTCAACCACGGAAAAGCGCATCGGTTGAATTTGCTGCTGATCATCTTGCGCCAAGCTTGCACTGGCCACGCCAAGCCATGCGCCAACAGCCAAAAGTGTGCACGCAAGCCAACGGATAGCGGTACGGATTGGCATAGTGATAAGCCTTTGAAAGTGCGCGTTGTGCAAAGGGTCCATCAATCTGGCCTCAATTTCAAGGCCTGCATCGCAGTGTGTTAAACGCGCGGCCGTGTATCAACCCGCATCAACAACAGTCCGCCCACAATAAAAAAGACAATCAACACCGATATGCCTGCGCGCTGATCCAGCGTTATGGCCGTTACCGTGGCAACCGCCCAAGGCCCAATAAAGCTTGTGACTTTGCCCGAAAGCGCAAAGAGGCCAAACGTGCGGGCGCGGGCATGGGCAGGCGCAAGCCTTGCCAGCAAGGCGCGGGAAGAGGCTTGCAGCGGACCTGCCGCAGCACCCATCAAACCACCCAGCAGCAGGTATAATTTCTCTGGCAAGGTGGCGAACAGGCCATCAGCAGGCTCAACGGGAACGATAAAAAACACCCGATCAGCGCTCAGTGAGACAACCGAGATGCTGGCAAAGGTGAGCACAACAAGGCTGGTGAGGATAACCGCTTTGGCGCCGATCCTATCTTCCAGCGCGCCGCCCATCAGCACACCAACAAAGCCGGTAAGCGTGAGCAGAATACCAAACAGACCCACCTCGGTTATGGTCCAACCAAAAACGCCTGTGCCGTAAATGCCGCCAAAGGCAAACAGCGCCACCAAGCCATCGGCATAAATCATATGTGCGATCAAAAACCGCAATAACGGCTTATCACCGCGCAGCTGCGATAATCCAAGGCGCAGGTCTGCAAGGCCCGTGCGAACGGCCACCCCCATGCCCATCACTTTGGGGCGATCTGGCGTAAACAGCATCAGCGGCAGCACAAGCACCACAAACCAAAGCGCGGTGAACGGGCCCACAGCGCGGTCGCCTTCGCGCGTTGATGGGTCGAGCCCAAACAGCGGTTCAACACCCAAAATCGTGCGCCCGGTTTCCGGCGAGCCAACCATCAAACCAATGGCAATAAGAATGGTAACAATGGCCGCTGCATAGCCTGCGGCCCAGCCACGCGAGGATAGGCGGCCAAGCTGACCGGATGGAACAAGACTTGGCATCATGGCATTGTTGAACACGCCTGCCATTTCTGCGGCGATGGTGCCAATGGCAAAAAGCACCAGCGCCAGCGTTAGGCCGTAGGGCACGCGCGGCTCAGCAAACCATAA
>JBGCDM010000135.1:0-2652 GCA_045105395.1 Devosiaceae bacterium
CAGAGCAAAGCAAATATGGTGCCGCATAGGTGACTCGAACACCTGACCCCATCATTACGAATGATGTGCTCTACCAACTGAGCTAATGCGGCGCAGCGCGGGAAGTAGCTCCCAGCGCGAATGGGCCGGACCGGTACCCCAATCACCCAGATTTAGCAAGACGTTTGGACGATCGGGCTAGCGAAGGACCGGTTAGAACAAGCGGAACCTTTTTCGTTCCTCATCCTTAGCGCCAGTCTCATCGGCAGGCCCTGGATCATCAGGGGCGTGGCCTCTTGGCAAGGAAGAATAGGATGGCTTTTCTTCCGCCTCAGGGTCTTGTTCAGCAATGGCCGGGCTTTCAGCAGGACGCTCTGTTGGATCGCCCGCCGGTTCGGTGCTTTCTTTAACATCGCTCTGTGCTTCGATCACCTTAGGCGAACTGGCCACCAGCGCATCATCATCATTGGCAACCACCGGCGCTGTTGCCTCGGCCCCTGGTTCCTGCGGCACAACCTCAAGCACGGCATCTTCAGCCGCCTCAGTTGCAGCATCATCTGCGATATCGCCTGATGTGTCAGCCATCATCGGGCTAACAATGCCCGGCAGACGCGCGGGCAGCATCACCTGGCCATCATCACTCATCGCGTTGTCGGGCAAGGCAACCGGATCATGGGCGGCAAAGCGCTCAACAGGCACTTTCCATTCAAAGGCATCCACACGCCCTGAAAGCGGCGAAACCGGCTCCCACGTGGACGAAATATAGCCATCGGCCACCCACGCTGGGTCACGCTTTGCACGCAAAGCACGGGCCATCCAGCCGCGCACAGCTGCGGTGTCGCCACCCTCTTTTTCATTAATCTCGGCCATCAGCAGACACACACGCTGCGTGGCTTCTTCACCGGTATAGTTCTCCAGTGCAGCACGTGCCTCATCCAGTTTGCCAGCCTCAATCAGCGCACGGGCAAGCGCAAGTTCACCCTCACGATCGTGCATGCAAAGCTGCGCCAGCTTGCGCGCGCGTTTCACACGGTCAGCCACGGCATCTCCGGGGCGCACATAAAGGTAGGTCTCAGCAAGTTCTGGATGTGGTGCTTTTTTCCACGTGCTTTCGATCACCTTGCTGGCTTGCGTCATTTTTCCAGCACGGATCAACAATCGACCAGCCACATCGGCTGCAGGCACCAGATCGGGCGCAAGCTTGTGAGCTTCTTGGGCCAATGGACGGGCAATATCAGGTTCACCCTGCTCACGATCCAAGGCTTCTGCGGTCAAAAGCACCGCACGCAGGCGATTACGCTCGGTTTTGGTCAGAATGCGCATTTGCAAATTGCGCTCAACCGCAGCACGCGCTGCTGGCCAATCGCCCCGTTGCACCTGATCTTCAAACTGCGCCTGCCCCGCCCAGGGAAGCGCAGGGGCCAGCGCCGCAGCTTGGCTTGCATAATGACGCGCAGCTTCTTCATCATTCTCACCGACAGCATCAAGGTAGAGCCCGCGCAGGCCCAAAAGTTGGGTTTTGGGATCATCCAGCATTTGCCGATAGGCATCACGTTTGGCCTGCGCATCGCCTGCAAGATCGGCGCTAGAGGCACAAAGCACGCGCGTGAGGGGCGCATCCGGAGCCAGTTTTTCTGCCTGCTTAGCATAGCGCTGAGCAGAGGCCTTATCGCCGGATCCAGCCGCTAAAAGACCGCTCGACACGGCCTCATAACCTTTGTCGCGGCGGCGCGCTGAAAAGTACCCGCCCATAATTTGCGGGGATCGAAGGATGCTTTTGAGTACCCACCAAACCAGCATCACAACAACGATCAGGGCAACAAGCCCCACCATTGCCAGCATGGCCGACAGCTCAATTTCGTAGCCCATCCAGTCGATGGATACCGTGCCTGGCCGGTCGGCAAGCCATGCAAACCCGAAGGCAAAAGCCAAAACCAGACCAAGAAAGAAGAGGACGCGCAGCACTGGGGTAATCTCCGTTGGTCGTTATTGGCTGTTTATGGTGGGCGCAGCAAGCGCCGCAAGCAAGGCCTGGCGTGTTGCATGGATGGCCCCATCCAGGGCCGCCCGTGTGTTGAGCGTTTCAATCAACCCGCCGCTGGCTTGTTGCATTGGCGCTGGCAAATCATTGGCAAGGCTGAGTGCCTCACCAAACCGCGCGGCTGCAATAAGCCCGCCAAGTGTATCAAGTTGATCAAGTGGGCCAGTCTCTGCGCCCAATACCGCACCCTCAGGCGCACGAATAGTCACCAATTGCCGCGCGCGCTCTTCAAGGGCGCCCAACAAGCCTGAACCCTCTTGGGCCGGGGCCGCGGCGCGCATCGCACCATACACCGCATCATAAGCGGCCAAAATCGATGTGCTGCTAAGCGGCGCATCCAGATTTAGCGAGGCAGCGGGCGCAAGCGCATCGCTAAGTGGACCATCAAATGAGGCCGCTGCAAGCGCCGCATCCATGGCAGGCGCTATCGTCTGCCCACCATCACGCGCGCCTTCGATGGCATTCAGCGCAACATCCAACCGCGCCAAACGATCCGGCGCCTGAGCAACTGGCGCTTCAACCAGGGCAACCACGGCGCCCATGGCAGCATCCACACCATCAACTTGTGAGCCAAGGCCACTAACGGTGCTCTCAAGTGCGGCAACACCGCCAGAAAGCGCCAACAGTTGCGC
>JBGCDM010000136.1:0-35193 GCA_045105395.1 Devosiaceae bacterium
TGGTGAAGAGCGCTTTGGCAATCTGCCGATAGCGCGGCCATTTGCCGATGGCGCCCCACAGTAAAGTCAGCGTTGGATAGGCCTGCTGCATGGCCATGTGCTTGTTAAAACGCGGCACAAACCCTGGTTCCAAAACAGCACGAGCAATATCTGCCGTTTGCAGGAAATGAATGCCACTATTGGCGCGCGGGTTGCACTCAAAGGCTATTGGGCCAGCTTTTGTTAGCATCAGATCAAACGACAGAAAGCCGGTATGGCCGGAGGCCTGCGCAATACTCGCCACATAGGCCTGCACCTCTGGACGCTCGATCCGCTCAAAAACTGTCGATACCGTGCCATCACGAACAATAGGCCGATAAACAACCGTCACTGAAACCAACCCATCATGGACGATCGAAAAGCTGCTGACCTCCTTACCATCAAGCTGCTCCTGCACCAGTGCATTTGGCCTGTCTGGCAGTGCCGCTCCTGCCTGAAAAAACTCGACATTGGAGCCAGAGGCACCCCACCGGTCTTTCACAATGGTGGGACCCTTAGCGGCAAGGCTTTGCCCTTGTGTAGATCCCAATGCAGCGGATTTCGGCGCAGTAAGCCCAGCATCGGCCAGCATGCGAGCAAAGGTAAGCTTGTCGTGCAGCGCCAGAACATCAGCTTGGCTCGCGGTAAAAACCGACACCTGATCCGCCAGCGCAGACACATGCATCGTCTCTTCAGAGATTGGAACGACCAGCGACACATCCTCGCACGCGATCACATCCAGTAGCGCTGAAAGATACGCTTCCCATCCATCATTCGGGGCGGGCACCACCACGCTTTTGGCTACCGAGCGAGAGAGGCCGCAAAGGTGCCAACCAAAGGGCTCAGCAACAATCACACGCCATTTAGAGCTATGGAAACTGCGCGCAATATCCAGCCCCTTGGGCAGGCGGCCAAGCGTGAGAAGAACGGTGGGCAACTGGGGTCAACCTTAAGGGTTTATGCGGCCAAACCTCGCGTTGCCGCCATCATGCCAAGCTGGTAGCGTCAAACACGTTTTATACACAAGAGGCCGCCCAATGCTTGACACGACATCCGACAACCGCCCGCGGGCCATCGTCGTTGGATCGGGCTTTGGCGGGCTGGCCGCGGCGGTGCGCCTGGGCGCCAAGGGCTACCGCGTTTCGGTGCTCGAAAAGCTGGATAAGCCCGGCGGGCGGGCCTACACCTATAAGCAAGATGGTTATACCTTTGACGCGGGTCCAACCATTATCACCGCGCCGCAAGTGTTCCATGAGCTATGGGAACTGTGTGGCAAACGGTTTGAAGATTATATCGATTTGCGCCCCAGCAATCCATTTTACGACATCCGTTTTGATGATGGCCGGGTGTTTCGCTACAGTGGCGATGATGATGCGATGCGCGAAGAGGTCGCCCGCTTCAGCCCCGGCGATGTGGAGGGTTTTGAGCGCTTCAAAAAGGTCAGCGAAGACATCTACAAGGTGGCCTTTGAAAAGCTGGTGGATGTGCCGTTCCACAGCCTGCTTTTCACGCTGAAATGCGCGCCAGACCTTATTCGCCTTGGCGGCTACAATTCGGTCTACAACACGGTGTGCAAGTACCTGAAAGACCCTGCCCTGCGGGTGGTGTTTTCCTTCCACCCGCTGTTGATCGGCGGCAATCCGCTGACCACCACGGCATATTATTGCCTGATCGCCCATCTGGAGCGCAAATATGGCGTGCATTACGCCACGGGCGGCACCGGCGCACTGGTGCAGGGCCTTGTGGATCTGATCGAAGATCAGGGCGGCGAGGTGATCTGCAATGCAGGTGTGGATGAAATTCGCGTGGAAAACGGTACTGCTGTTGGCGTGACGCTGGAGAGCGGCGAGCGGCTGGACAGCGCGTTAACGGTGTCGAACGCCGATGCAGCGTTCACTTACAAGCACCTATTGCGCAACCACAAACGCAAGGTCTGGACCGACAAAAAGGTGGCCCGGCGCGATTTTTCCATGAGCCTGTTCGTTTGGTATTTTGGTACCAACAAGCGCTTTGAGGACTGCCAGCACCACACCATGGTGCTCGGGCCCCGCTACCAAGAATTGCTGAAGGATATTTTCCAGCGCAAAATACTGGCCGATGATTTCTCGCTGTATCTGCACCGCCCCACAGCAAATGACCCTTCGCTGGCACCAGAGGGTTGCGACTCGTTTTACGTGCTTTCGCCAGTGCCGAACCTGAAAAGTGGCACCGATTGGGCCACTCAAGCCGAGCCCTATCGCCAAGCCATCGAGAAGCGGCTGGAAGAAACAGTGCTGCCTGGGCTGGGTGAGAGCATCGTGACGCAGCACATGCTGACCCCGCAAGACTTTCAAGACAGGCTGTCGTCGGTCAACGGCGCGGCGTTTTCCATTGAGCCAAAGCTGTTCCAAAGCGCCTGGTTCCGCCCGCACAACAAATCACCAGAGGCGAAGAATTTGTTTTTGGTTGGCGCAGGCACGCATCCCGGAGCAGGCGTGCCCGGCGTGCTGCCCTCAGCCAAGGTGATGGAGAAGGTCGCCCCCGACGCGAGCGAATTTGTGAAGGTTTAAGGCCGATCGAGCCACTTTTACAAGCTAGAGTAAAACCATCGCCAATTGGCACCGGCGCACCGCCTTAAGACGTCATTAAGCGCAAAAAAGCTTGTTACCGTGCGGTAACAAACGGCTTACCACACGTCTGCTAAACCGCACTCTGAAAACATGGGGGAGTGCCTTTCAATGCAAATGATCAACCGTACGCTGGCGCGTTTGCGCGACCATCTGGGCATGGACATCGCTTACATCTCGCAGCTTGAAGGCGAGGAAATGATCATCCGCGCCCACTGTGCACCAAACCTACCCACCGAACTTCCCGAACAATTTTCACTGCCGCGCGAGGCTGGCTTCTGCCATCATTTGGTGAACGGCGACATTCCGTCCATTCTTCATGACAGCTCAAAGCACCCTATCGCGGCGAACCTGCCAACGCGGCATGAGTTCGGCATTGAAGCCTATATCGGCCTGCCCCTGCAGCGCGAAGACGGTTCCAACTATGGAACACTTTGCTGCTTGAGCCATGTGCCGAACAATACCCTCAACGATCGCGACCTAGAAACGGTGAAGCTGTTTGCAGAGCTGGTGGTGGAGCAAATCGACAATGAACTGGAAGATCGGCGTTTGGCTGATGATCGGCAAAAGCGCATTCAAGCAGTGCTAGATGAGGGTTTGTTGCGCGCCAATTTCCAGCCCATCATCAGCTTGGCGGACGGATCACTGAATGGCTTTGAGGCGCTGGCTCGCTTCAACACCGACCGCTACTGCCCGCCTGACACATGGTTTGCTGAAGCAGCGAACATTGGCCGTGGCGTTGAACTAGAACTGGAAGCGCTTAGCCAAGCGTTGGATGGGCAGAACAAATTGCCGACATCGTGCGTTTTGGGCGTCAATGTATCGCCCGAATGCCTGCTGTCCGAGGGATTAAGTGACCTGCTTATGACGCGAGCGCCCACACAGATTGTGCTGGAAGTGACCGAGCATGCTCAGGTGCATGATTATGGCGCGTTGGTCAGCCACATCGAGCGCTACAAAAAAGCTGGCTACCGTATCGCTGTTGATGATGCAGGGGCCGGATACTCCAGCCTCAGCCATATCGTTCAGCTTCAGCCTGATATCATCAAGCTTGATATGTCACTGACGCGCAATGTGAACTGCGATCAGGTGCGCCGTTCGCTGGCCAATGCGCTTGTCTTTTTTGCCAAGGAAACCAACGCGGAAATTGTGGCAGAGGGCATCGAGACAGTGGGCGAGAAGAACACGCTCACGGACCTGGGCGTTGACTTCGGCCAGGGCTATTTCTTCGAACGGCCAATGGAACTTGAAGATGCCATCACATTTGCCACCGACGGCCAGCAACACAAGAACGCTGCGTAGTACATCAGCAAGCAAAGCCTGCGCTTTTTCGCTTTATGCACTGCCACCATTGACCTATAGAAAAACCTCATTGCCATTTTGATGAGTTTTTCCATAACGCCCGTGAGAGGCCAGCATGCCCCAGATACTTCAAGTCGCAGCCATTGCAGTGGCCACCTTGGGCTCCGGCGCAGCAACTCTTGCCGTCGTCAACGATGACATCCCAGACCTTGAAATTCCCGCTGGCGATTGGGTTCAGGGCACCGAGCTTGATGGGATAGCCTTCCAGATTGCGGGCAATGATCTGGAAAGGGGCATCGCTCAAGAGGATACAATCCTTTTCGAGAACGGGATGTTCCAATCGGTCGATTGCGAGGAATACTGCAATTTTGGCTGGTCAAACTACCAGACGAAAATGATCGATGGTGTTCTGCACTTCACAGCGACAGCCCTGTGCCCCACGGCCCCTCACACCGTTGTGTGGTACGGCACCGTGGTGGATGACACGATAGAGTTTGACGTCACCTGGACCACACGTCGCTGGTACTGGACACACCAGATTGCGATTGAGGGATCCGGAGCAATCGTATCTGAGGCGATAGAAACCTCGCAACTGTGAGGCGCGCAGGTTGAACGAACGACGGCTGAACCCTGTCGCACTGCTGCTGCGTTTTGCATTTCTTGTCCTAGTGATTGTCGCTGCAACGTGGGCCGCCCACGAGATTCGCGACGCGCTTGATCTCGAAATCCGCCCTGACAACGAACAGATGGTCCACAAGGCCATCATGTTTGGCGCGGTGGCTTATGTCGGTTTGCTGGCACTTCCTTTCGTGCCGGGGGCCGAAATTGGGCTGGCCATGCTTGCCGCTTTTGGACCCAGCATCGCTCCTTTGATTTACGTCGCCACGGTCGCCTCCATGGCACTGGCCTACACCGTGGGCAGGTTTCTTCCGGTACAAACTCTCGAGCGCCTGCTGGGCCTGTTGCGAATGCGACGGGCGGCAGCATTGGTCGCTCAGGCAGCGCCATTGAGCGGTGAAGAGCGGCTGGAGATGCTACTAGGCGAGCAGCCAAAACGCAGCGTCAGCCTGGCCCTGCGCTTCCGCTATATCGCCCTTGCGCTGGCGGTGAACACGCCTGGCAACTCGCTCATTGGCGGCGGTGGTGGTATTATGATGATGGCGGGCCTCAGCGGCATCTTTTCGCCGATACCAACATTGCTCACAATTGCAATCGCTGTGTCACCTGTACCGCTAGCCATTATGTTTTTCGGCTTGCAAATTTGACAGGGCTAGGTCGCAGCCGAAACAGCGGCCCTACTCTGCCGCTTGCACACTCTCTCTTGGCACACGCCGCTTAGGATTTTTCACCCGGTACCATTGATAGAAAATGATGGAGAGGCCGACGATCAGCGGCACAGACCAAAGCGCAGGGGTAAGCGCAGCTTCGGGTAAAAAGCGCACGGCGCCGAATGCAAAAAAAGCCGTGTAGACCGAGATGCCCGTACCAACCAGCGCCTTGATGTGCTCCATCAGCCAGTCTTTCACCCAGGGCTTGGGCTTGTACAAGAACCAAAGATTAGTAACCACGGTAGCGTAGCCGATGGTGGAAATACCGATCATCAGCACCTGGCCGTCGACCCAGCCGTGATAGGTGCAGTTGATGGTGGCAACCAGAAGGGCCACCTGCAAAAAAAGGTTCAGCGGATCGCGAATCGCAGCACGGTTGGTTTTGTGTTTAACGGTTTGCCAACCATACCAAGTGAGGTTGATGGTGAGTATGGCCAGGTAAATCATCAGCCAGCCGAAAATATCGCGGATCACCGTCACATCGCCAAAATCGGGATGGGTCATCAAATGCGGATGGGTGCCCGCCGGATCATAGAGCGTGGTGAGACTAATAAGCGTGGCAAAGCAACCCGTCACCAGCATGCAAATGGTGAAAATGCGGCCCACGCGCACGTGCAACCAGCCACCCTTTTTGCCCGCCACCGGCACCCAAAACAGCACCAACCCCACGGCGCCAAACAGGATGTGCCCCCACACAAATGTGTGGAACACATCAACGCTCGGCAGGCCCAGTATGGGCAGGGCTTCTATGGTGATGCTTGTGGTCGTCATGTCCACATTATGCGACAGTTCAGGGTGTCAAATCCAGTAGAATTGTGATGAATAGAAAAGGATTTTCGCCCTCAAGGCTACAATGACTGCACAATACACGCCCCCTCGCCCGGTTTCGCTGCCCGCCATCGTCTCGCTGATACGTGTTTTACGGCAGGGTGACGGCGACTTGCTGAGCCTGTTGCCCAACACCGCCTATCGCGACCCGATTGGGCCGCTTGGCTATTCGCGACGCTCCATTGTTATCGCCAACGCGCCGGAACTGATCCGCGAGGTACTTTCCGATGAGAGCCAGATCTTCCCCAAAAGCGATCTGATGGTGAACGCCACCGAGGCGCTTATCGGCGACAGCATTTTTGTGTCTTCAGGCGATACCTGGCGACGCCAGCGCACGATGGTGGACCCCGCTTTTACCGCCATGCGCATCAACCGCGCCTTCCCGGCCATGAGCGCAGGGGTGGATGAAGCCGAAGCCCAGTTCGACCAAACAATCGCGCAAGGCCGCGCCTTTTCACTGGACAAGGCGATGGGTCACATGGCTGCCGACATCATCTGCCGCACGGTGTTTTCATCCTCGCTGAGGTCAGAGATCGCCAACCAGGTGTTTGACGATTTTGCGATTTTTGAGCGTTCGGTGGCGCAGGTAGAGGTGCTACGGCTGATCTTCGACAAAGCATGGAGCACGGTGCCGCAAAAGCCCGATGTTCTTGCCGCCTGCGCGCGTATCCGCGCCCATCTTGGTGAGTGGATCGACGAGCATGTGAATGCAGCACCGGGCACTTATGATGATATCGCTTCGGCGGTCATCGCGGCCAAAGACGCGGACACGGGCGAGCCATTTACCCGCGAAGAACTGATTGATCAGCTGGGCGTGTTCTTTCTAGCAGGCCACGAAACCACAGCCAGCGCGCTAACCTGGGCGGTCTATCTGCTAGCCATGCACGGCCCCACGCGCAAGAAGATGCGGGCAGAGGTCGAGGCAGTGGCAGGTAGCGAACCGCTAACCATGGAGCACACCAAAAAGCTTACCTTCACGCGCAATATGTTCCGCGAAACGCTGCGGCTTTATCCGCCCATCACGTTTCTGCCGCGTGTAGCGTTGGCCCCTACAAAGCTTGGGAAAAAGCGCATCAAAAAGGGCGCGCTGGTGATGATCGCACCCTGGGTGGTGCACCGCCATCAGCGCTATTGGAAAGACCCGGATATGTTCGATCCCGATCGCTTTTTACCAGAACGCGAAAGCGAAATGACGCCAGGCTGCTACATACCGTTTGGTCAGGGGCACCGCCTATGTTCTGGCGCAGCATTTGCCACCATTGAAAGCACGCTATTTTTGGCACGACTGGTGCGCCGGTACGACATTGAGGTGGAAAATCCCGCTATCCGCCCCGTTGCGCGCATGACAACCCGGCCAAGCGAGCAAGTGATGGTGAGGTTTACTAGGCGCTAAAGCGGTTTTTCCGAAGGAACAGAGCGCAGCACCAAATGGAATGCGCATACTCTAGTTTCAGATCCCGGAGGGCCTTCGGCTTCCGGGATGACAATTCAGGTGACCTCAAAAACCTCAGGCGCCGCCCTGCCCTTATCGTCTAGCCAGTGCGGCACCGGCAGGCCTTTTTCCCGCAAAAAGGCAGGGTTATACAGCTTACTCTGGTAGCGCGTGCCGTAGTCGCACAGGATCGTAACGATCGTTTTGCCGGGGCCAAGATCACGTGCCAAGCGCATAGCACCAGCAACATTGATGCCCGATGATCCGCCCAGCACCAGCCCTTCATGTTCCAGCAGATCAAACACGATTGGCAAGGCTTCTTCGTCCGGAATTGTGACAGAATAGTCCGGACGAAAACCCGACAAATTGGCCGTTTCGCGCCCTTGTCCGATGCCTTCAGTGATGGAGCCGCCCTCGGCCTTAAATGCGCCAGTTGTGTAGAAGCTGTGGATCGCCGAACCGCCTGGGTCAGCAAGGCCAATCCTCACGCCCTTGGGCTGCAGCGCCATGCCAACGCCTGCCAGTGTACCGCCTGTTCCAACGGCGCAAATAAAGCCATCCACCTTACCGCCGGTTTGTGCCCAAATCTCAGGGCCAGTTGTTTCAATGTGCGCCTGACGGTTGGCAACATTATCAAATTGGTTTGCCCAAACCGCGCCATTGAGCTCGGTTTTTGACAGCTCTTGCGCCAACCTTGCCGAATATTTCACGTAATTGTTCGGATTTTTGTAAGGAACGGCAGGTACCTCAACCAGCTCTGCACCGGTGAGCCGCAACATGTCTTTCTTCTCTTGGGCCTGCGTTTCCGGGATCACGATCACGCTCTTAAAACCCATCGACGCGCCCACCAGCGCCAATCCAATGCCGGTGTTGCCTGCCGTGCCTTCCACGATGGTGCCGCCGGGCTTCAACGTACCACGCGCAACCGCATCACGGATGATGTAAAGCGCGGCGCGATCCTTCACCGACTGGCCAGGGTTCATGAACTCCGCCTTGCCCAAAATCTCACAGCCAGTTGCCTCGGAGGGTCCGCGCAAACGAATTAAAGGTGTGTTGCCAATCATCGCGGCAAGATCAGAGTGGATGGCGGCCATGGGGAACTCCTTATTTCAAAGGTTGGATAGGCCCGCCTTGCGCAAAGCTCAAGGCGTTGCACGCTCCATAGCAACGGTTAAACAGAATTCTGTCGCTTCAATAGACGCTCGTGGGCAACAATTTTGCGTTTGGTTTTACCCGCACCAAAACGGCCGATCATCGCTAAGATGATCGGCCAGCGTAACACATGAAGGTTGTATGACGACACACATGTTTAAGAGGGTCTACATTGCCCCGTGACGAGAAATTGTCACGCTGGCAGCCCCTTCGCTGATTTGCATAGTGCTCATGGTGCCTTCATCATGGCCAATATCAAACCTACTCAGCATAACCGTTGTTTCGTCAACACCATGAACATCCACAACATTGGACACATAATTGTCAGGAACCATGGTAGGGGCGACCATCGCAAAAATGCGCAGTGAAGTGGCATCGGTTTCAACATCAAAGGTAATGGATTCGCCAGCGGGAAGCAGCACGCCTGGAGGACCTGCCATGCCATGACCAACAGCTGCATTGCCTTCGCCTATAGAGGCAACGACCATGCCCGGATCGCCGGTCAAAACCTGTTCTTCAGCAGCAGGGGTTACATAGTCACCTTCAAAGAAGTGGCTATCATTGGCGGCGCCAGTGACAACAATTGGTGCGAGCAACTCTTCTGCCAACGTGTTCGTGACCGTAACTGTATAGGTGTCAGCCAAAACTGGCGTGGTGGTGATAGCGGCTAGAGCGACCGCAAGAGCAAATTTGTTCATCGGATTGATCCTTTGTTTTTCGAACAAGCATCAATCTTTTATTCCCGCCATTTCGCAACTTCCAATCAAGCCTAGTCACCCATACAAGACCCGGCGTTAGGTGATGAGAGAAATCTGTTACGTGGTAAGTGGAAATTCCGCGCTGGGAGATATCTGGTTCGTGATCAGAACGCCAAATGCTCAGACAAACGGGGTGATAATGCCAAGCACAGGTCGCTCGCGGCTCCGTGAGCCAGGAGTATGGAGCGAGAGAACAGCGTGATCAGGCACACCGAAGAAAACATTAAAACCCAACCACCTACCGCACAAGCATCCTCACAAACTGCTGCGCTAACCAGCGGCGCACACGAAAGAACAGCCGTAAATACGCTGGCAACGCCCATATTTGCGCAATCGCTCGGTCAAATTCAGCACGCGCGCGGGCCTGGTGAACAAAGCTTGCCGAATGGCGTGTGACCTCAAAAATGCTCAAGGTTTGATTGTAGCGTTTCGCGCTCGCACCTGCCTTCATCATCATCGCTAGTGACACATAGTCGGCTATGGATGGATAGACTTCATGGAGATAGGGAAACTGTTGATGCAGCATCGTGCGAAACAGCGTGGACTGATGGATGGCAGGCTGACCATAGCGCACGGTTGACGGATTCCTTGCCTTGCGTAGATATCCTCGCCCTCCCTCAACACGAACCTGCGTATCAAAGAACGCGATATCCGGTGATTGGATATCATGGCCGATACAATCATACGCACCCTGCAGACTATCACCGGATGCAAGCACATCACCGGCATTGAGCATCAAAAGATACGCGCCCGCAGCCTGCTTTAGCGCGATGTTCATGGCGTCATATAGTCCGGAATCTTGGCCTGAAATCAGAGATATTTGATGATGGTTCTGCGCCATTGCCAAGGCCAGCGACTGGGTTTCATCACTGGAGGGCGCAGGCTTGAGCATCATCTCCCAGCTGTCAAAACTTTGGCCAATAACGCTATCGACGGTCCTTTGAAGACCCTGCGCATCATCCTTGACCACGCAAACAATAGACAGCCAAGGCGAAGAGCTAGGCTTGCACATGCTGAATAGGCCTTAAACACCATGCGTTGCGCAGCAAAGCCAGAAAGCCGCAGACTACGATGACAGTAAAAACATGGTGCGGGCCAGCGAGCCGTGCGCAAAAACAGCTAGCGGTAAGTGCCGCGATGCAGAACGTAAGATTGGTCCAGGCGGCATGGCGCTGCGCGCCCATTCCCATAAGCATCTGGCTAAGAAATTGGTTAGCCAGAACAACAATGACCGTTGCCCCAAAGGGCAGTGCCCATGCCTCGTAATCCGGAACAGTTCGGCCCAGCCAGACCTTGATAAGTTCCGCGCCAGCTAGCGCAAATGTTACCCCTGCCCCAAAAGCAAGCAAAGCAGAAATGCATCCTGCCTGCAAAACTAAAGCGCGGGTTTGAGCGACATCCTGCAAAGCGATCAATCGCCGTAAAGCTGGCCACATAGGATTGGCAACAACCGCCCCAAGCGACCAAAGAAGAACCAAAACGCGGGCGTGAATGGAAAAATCCACTGCCGACGCAGCACCAACTGCCAAAGTTACGATCAGAGGCAGCACACAAAGAAAAAGAAGGCTCGCGCCCTGGACAGCCAAGAACGGCCAGCCTTCGCGCAGTAAGTGCTTTGAACGGGCGACTAAGGATTGAGGTTTTTCGGCCAAGATCAATACACGAAGCACCGGTGAACAGGTCGCATAAAGCAAAATTCCTCCCGCCAAAGCACCAGACCCGATGGCAAAAATCGCCACTGGCAAACTGGGCAAGTTCGGCAGAAAAACAACAAGCAATCCGGTTGAAAACAGGGCCGCGCTAGCGCGTGCAACATTGATCCGCCAAAGCTGCTGCAAGCCCATCTGCACATCAGCCCAAACCTGCAGCACGGCGAGCAAGATGATGAAAAAGGTCGACCCCACAAGCGTGAAAAAGAGCAGCCCTGGCGCAAGCACACCATATGGCAATCGCTGCACTGCAACAGCCAGTCCCACTCCAGCCATGCTTGCTACAGTAAGGCCCATGACCAAGCTCACCAGCAGCGTTGCCTGAACATCCAATGCAAGGTCTTTGAGCGCAGTGCCTGACGCAGCTCTCTGTGTCACGGCTTTGCCAGCACCAAGGCTGCTCAAGGTTGCAATTTGCAGCAAACCAAGAACCACAACAAACAGGGAAAACTGCGCCTGGCCCAAATGCGTAAGAGTGACCGGCAAGGCGACAAGATTGGCAATAAGCCCACAGAAACGCGCGACACCGCCAGAACCGATGGCAAGATAGACCGAGCGAAGAGGCGACTGCTGAGTTTCGATGAGCACACTCATGCTAAAGCGTTCACAGCAGGTCGAGCTAAAATGCTCTGCACGAGCATGACGGAAAAGAGGGGGTAGAACCCCAACGTATTGAAAAGATAACCACCAAAAAGCGGGAACATAAGCAGCAAAACGACAATAGCCGGGTAGCGCCATTGTTGAAGCAGCAACCGCAAAAGAAGCGTTGCCAAGAGCACAATACCTGCGGCTCCAAAATAGAGTGCCACCTCAAAATAGAGGTTAGAAATGCCTGATAGCTGCGAATCCAGCCCTTCAAAAAGGGGATGGAAACGAAAGCTGCGCTCGCCCAAGCGCTCACTGCCAAAAAGCGAAAGCCCGCGCTCTTCCAGAAGCTGCAAAGGTGCCAGATAGCGCAAATACCCCGACGTTCCAGGAACACTTAGCTCCGCCAAGCGAGCAGAGAACCCAAGCAATGAGGCCAACAGACCAAAACTCGCAACACCTGTAATCAACGCCACAGGATAAAGGAAAATGGCACGCAGCAACCCAGAGGCGTGGCCCATCATCAGATGATGAACCAGCATCGCCACCATCATAATATCGCCCAGCACTGATTGCGTAGCCAATGTGCCAGCCAGAATCGCAAGCAGCTTGGCATTTCGCCAGCGCACGCCATGTGGTTGAGCCAGAAGAAGCGCCAACCCACATAGCTGCCAGAGCGCCGCGACAGACGGTTCCCACGCCAAGCCATTGGGCCGTTTCACAACCTGGTAAAGCGGATTATAGGGCAATACTTCGCTTGAAGAGGGATCAGGGCCAGGGGGCGAAAATCCTTGCAGCGGGTTAAGCAAGGCAAAACTACCCAGATATTCAAAGGCTACGTATTGGCCAACAAGAAACACGCCATGAAGCGCAAAAGCAGTGATGAGAAAGTCACGCCAGCCGATAACCAAAGCGCGATCAAGCAGCCCTGCACGTGGCGATTTTGCGACCAGGGTAACACCAAACAGCACGAGCATATTAGTGCCGAAGAGCGCAGCGGATTTACCCCACTCAAAAAATGTGTCGGGCTGATCTGTCAGGAATTTTAGCCCCAGTAGGATCATTAGAAAAACAGCAAAAACGATGAGTTTTCTGTTCAGCCAGAAAAGGAAAACCGCTGAACCCAATGCGCCAATATGGGCAATCGTAAACCCTGAAACGCTGGCACCGCAGATAGGAATAAGGCGGATCGCAAAGCCCGCCAGCCTAGCTGAAAACATAGTCAAACTTTGCGATGTCATTGGCGTACATCTGACCAACCATGGCCCGTGTTTTGGACGTATAATGATCGATGTAATTGGCATGACGTGTGGCGTTAGCGTGCGGTAAATTCCGCCTGCACTTCAAACGCTGCAATATCTCTTCGGCATCCTTTTGATAGCGTTCAAACCGTCCAATTTTTGAAACAATTTGGTTGCCCTTATCATCGTGCAGCCAGGCAACTTGGTTGGTGTGATTGCCTGTGTCACGCTTCCAATGAACATAGGTTTCAAACGAGCCGAGCTGACGCACAGTTGCACGGTGGGGATGGTCCCATTTACTCGCAATGAAGTGATATTCTGGTACGCCCAAATCCCAGGGGTTGCGGACAAACGCAACCGAGCAGAGCTGAGCATCCCGCTCACCCCACGCTGCACGCAGGTCGCTTGCGCGCGCATGATAGGGATAGCCAACAATGGGAAACAGTGTGGCCGGCAGCGTATGCCCAGCATGATCAAAAGCGTAGCCAATTGCCCGAAGAGGCAAAGGCGGACGGACGCAATCATGCTTTAAAAGTTGCGTTATGGATGTGCCGCCAGTTTTCGGTACATGAACAAACACATAGTTCTGCTGCCAGTTAACCAGCATCACGCGTTTCCGGCTTCAAGCGTGAGCGTCGTTCTATTGCAGCGTGCACAAGCCCTTCAAACCGGGCAAAAACACACTTTTCCTCACAGGCATCGGAAAGTGCAGCGATCGTATTGGTGGCCATGCCCTGTAGCCTACCAGGTGACATCTCGCCATGAACAATGCTGAGCAGGTGCTGAACATAGTCAGTCTCGCAATCGGCATGCAGGTAATGCGCACCCGGTCTCAGCGGCAGAGATTCCACACCAATTGCGCTGGTTATGATCGGCACGCCAGACGCCGCCGCATCCAACACTTTCAGCTTAATGCCGCTACCAATGCAAACTGGTGCCACCATCGCCGTGGCACCGTGGATGGCACGGGGCAAATCATCAACAAAGCCAAGTGGTTTGAGGTGCGTAAGGTTGAGCGCTGGGTTGATTGTACCAATTGTCTCAAACGCCACCACAGCAGCCTCAGGAAGTGCGGCCTTAACTGAACCTGCAATGCGATCCAGTGCACGCAAAGCGGTTGCATTGGGCCCATAATTCGCATCACCAATAAAGATAAACCGTATGGCGCTTGAGGGGCATGCGCTGGCTCTAACCGGCTTAAAGATAGGCGGAATGTCTCGTATCTTGACAGCATCACCGAGCATGTCACTCAGTAAGCGTGCCTCGCGCAGCCCAACAGTCGACACGCTATCGTAAAGGTCAGGGATACGGCGCTCAGCCTGAGCAATCAATTTCTGCTCCACGCGCAAAAGCATAGATGGCAGCGTTTTTGCCAGCATCTGCGCGCTTGGTGGTAAAGAGCGTCCATAAGCTCCCAAAATATCATGACTGCTGTAGCCTAGCATGCGCTGGTAACGCAGCGAAAGCAGGTCATCGAGTTCCAGCATCATCGGCATCTCTGGAAACTGGCTGCGCAGCACCTGCGCCATCGCACCAAGCCGCAACATATCAACGATCACAATGTCCGGCTTGAGCTGTTCAACCAGTGCGATGATGCTGCGGTTTGCGGTTGCGTTGCCCAAAAAATGCGTTTGCAGCGGTGCAAATGGGCGCCGCGCCAGATCACCAATCGCATCGCGCGCAGAGGAGCGCGGCAACCAGGTCGCCTTGCTTTGAATTGGCAATCGATTGCTATGCGGCGCGTGCTGCTCAAGACCACAATAGGCCAAGTGAGCGCGACCCATTTTTTGGCAAAACCGCAGCGTTTGCATAAGCATAGCATGGCGGCCCTGCGAAACCGGCCAAGGAAAGCGCGTACTTATAACAAGGCTGGTGATGTCTGGAGAAACCACCATTACATCAGGGGAGTTTTGAGCAGAGAAGGAAGGGTTTTCACCAAAATAGCGACATCAAGCATGAGCGAGCGATTGCGCGCATAAGCAACGTCCATAGATACTCGCGCATCATAGTTGGATGCATAGTCCCTCGACACTTGCCACAGGCCTGTGATGCCAGGCCGTACCGACTGATACGATGGAGCAAACGCACCATAGCGCGCCAGCTCTTCAGCAACGATTGGCCGTGGACCAACCAGCGACATCTCTCCTCTGATCACGTTGAAAAGTTGGGGCAGTTCATCCAAGCCCCAACGACGCAAAACCCGACCAAGCGACGTTACGCGGGGGTCGTTGGTGATTTTTTGCCGTGCCATCCAGTCGCTCGATGCTGCACTGTTGGTCACAAGCAACGCACTCAATGCCAGCTCACCACCAGCCTCCATTGTGCGGAATTTCAGACACGTAAAGGGAACACCACCTCGCCCTATACGCAGCTGGGTGAAAAGCACCGATGGGCCTGAATGCAGGAAGAGAGCCGCGGCCACGACAACCAAAACTGGCGAGAATAAAACCAGCAAGCAAGAGCCAATGACCAGATCGAACAAACGCTTCGCTAGGTCATCCAGGCTTTTGAGCATGCCGATATGTTTAGCACGCGCGGCTGCACGGACCGTGGGTCCTTGAACGCAATCAGGCTTCTGCATAGGCCACCCCAAACACCTTCTTTCTCTCGTAAACGAAGAGGGAAGACGTTAACGGTACCACCGCCCAATGCTGCTCTATAGCTGGTATAAATACAGTATGAATTACAGTGAATCAGAAATACAGCCAATCCGATATGCAATTTAGATTACACAATATGTTATAAATTAATTATATTGACCTATTGGTGGTCCGCCAGAAATAGAGTGGCGCTGCATGAACCCATCCTGATGGGCACGTATGTGATCTAGTTCATACGCTGGCTTGCAGAAAGCCGGTGACGGCCATCCTCGCCCTGCACCAAAGCCAAGTGGTGCACTGTGTCGCAAATCGATGTCAGCGCTTGTTTATCGAGCGACTTGATTACAAAAAAATCTGCGCCCGCCTCCATCGCGTAGCGCACATCCGCTGGATCATCTGAACCAGAGCAAATACCGGCGACAACACCCTGCAATTGTGGGTCTGACCGGATGGCCTTTATAACGTCAACGCCGCTTTGAATGGTCAGGTTCATATCCGTTACGATCAACTCAGCCGCAGGATCATCAAACGGCACCATCGCGCTGGCCGCCTCCATGAACTCTGCAAGACCAGTATATGTCTTGAGGTTAATGTCGATCTTCTCCTTACGGAAAAGAAGCCGTGTTATGAGAAATTCATCAATTGAATCATCAATAAAATGGATATTTTTTAGTATCGTAGCGGTCATTTTATCTTCATGGCGCGTGGCAATGTAATAATGAAGCGAGCGCCGCCAAGCTTACTGCTCGTATCAACACCAATAGAGCCGCCATATTGCGAGACGATGCGCTGACAAATTGAAAGCCCAAGGCCAGACCCATCAACTTCGTTGCTTCTTTTTAGGCGCTTAAACACGGTGAAAATGTCATCGCGCGATTCAAGCGGGATGCCAGGCCCGTTATCCTCCACGAAAATTTTGACCTCATCCTTCAGCGTCTTACTGGACACATGGATGGTTATTGGCGCGCTCTCACAGAACTTTATGGCGTTGGCGATAAGGTTTTGAAGCAACTGAACAAAGTGCACCGGCGCAGCATGAACCGTGGGCAACTTAGCCACCGTCAGTTGTGTGCCAGTTTCTTCAATTGTCAGCGCCAAGCTGTCTTTGATTTGTGCAACTGTCGCGTTGAGATCCACGTCACTTTCATCTATTTTTTCATCAATGCGTGAGTAAGCCAGTAGGCTGGTAATGATCTCACGCAGACGAGACGCATTGGTGCCGATACGGCAAATTATTTCTTCGCGCTCTGTCTGATCAATCCCTGCATCTTTATCCAAGATAAGATCGCACATCGCCTCGATCATGCGCACCGGCTCTTTCATATCGTGCGAGCACACATAAGAGAAACGGTTCAATTCCTGGTTGGATTTATACAAATCTGCCAACAGCGCTTCCAACTTATCGGCGCGGGCTTTCTCTTCGGTGATATCGACAAAGACCCCGAAGACAGACGTAGTTTTACCCTCATCGTTGACGGTGGCACTGCCAATAGAACGAATGTTGCGCAATTGGCCGCCTGGCTGGATAATCCTCGCTTCAAATTCGAACCCAGACCCCTCCTCCACCGCGCGTTCAACATCTTGCTGAACAGCCACCAGGTCATCGGGGTGATAAAAGGCGATCGCGGTTTCAAAATTTGGTTGATAGCTATGCGGTTCAACACCATGAATGGCGTAGATTTGCTCTGACCAGAACACAGTGCTCTCAATCAAATCCATGTTCCAATATCCAACGCCAGATAGCTCTTCAGCCAGCAACATCTGATTGTTGCGCAACCGCAACTCAGCTGAATTGTCGTGGATGAGGATAATCGCACCCTCCACGTTGCCCGTATCGTCAATATTGGGAACCACCGAAACAATGGCATGCAAACCATTGCTTTCAATCTGCATGTCGATGCGCTTGCTGCTGGACATCGCGCTGTTTGCCAGCTCGATAATGTCCGGGAAGCCATCAGGTCTTGCTAACAAGCTCAAATGGGAAATCTCATGACCTGGCGTCAGGTTGAAGAGTTTCTCCGTCGCATTGCTGATGTGCAATATATCAAGCCGCGTATCTACGGCAATCAGTGGCGATCCAATATTCAACAAGATCGAATGAATACTCTGATTGGCAACCGTTACCTCTTGGCTGGTAACCTGAAGCTCTTCGTTTACAGTTGAGAGTTCTTCATTGGTCGACTGCAATTCCTCGTTCGAGGTTTCCAACTCTTCATTGGTCGATTGCAACTCTTCATTGCTCGATTGAAGTTCCTCATTGAGGGCCTGTAGCTCCTCGTTAGAGGTTTCCAACTCTTCTGAGGTTTGCTGCAAATTGTTCTGCGCAATTGAAAGCTCTTGCCGCAGTTCCTCATTCTGACGGTAAAGCTCGCTAAGATCGTGGCTGGCATCTTCTATCGGGAACGTCGGCAGCTTTTCTTCCCATGTGGAGAAAAGTGCGATGGCCAAAGGCCGTTCATTCGGGCCACTTTCCACCGGATAGACAGAAAGGCGTGCCAACAATTTTGGATCGGCTGGATGGGGGTGTGCCATACATTTGCGTGGCTCCCCCTTACGCATAACGATAGGAATGGCAGTGCGAATATCCTGCCCAAAAGGCTCCTTAAGCAACGAACCAGCGCGCAAGCTAACAGCACCACTGCTCATCTCAATATAAGGATTTACGTTGCCATAGGCCTTCATAATTTGAAGGTCTTCGTCAATGAGCAGTCCATCAGGGCCAAATGCGCGCACAAGAGAATCAAAGCGCGTTGTCATCGTTGTGACGTCGCGCACATCCACCATCTCGCGCTTATCGGCGCCGCGCTTTACTTGATATTGCGGGGCATGCAAACCGGCAACAGATGCCCTTTCAGCACCTGGCTGCTGAAAATAGATATGCCGATGATCATCAGCCTGCTTAAACAACGCGCCGTTGGCCGCTGTTGTCTCAGATTTGCCTAGGAACAAAAGTCCGTGGGGCACAAGTGCATAGTGAAAACGAGAAAATGCCTGCGCCTGCAATGAGGTCTGAAAGTAAATCAGAAGATTGCGGCAGGACAGAATATCGATGTTAAGGAATGGCGGATCCTGAACCACATTATGGACTGAGAAAACGACCCGCTCGCGAATTGCCTTTTTCACCATATAGCCGGTAGGCAGCCGATCCATATAGGCGTCAATATAGTGCCTCGGCACCTCTTGCAGGGCACTGTCAGGATAGAACCCGCGCCGCGCCAGCTCGATAGCAGGCGTATCAATATCGGTAGCAAATATCTGAATACGCCGCTCAGAAAGGGCCGATGTTCCACCCAACGCATCGGTAATCATCATGGCGATGGAATAAACTTCCTCGCCCGTTGCAACCGCCGGAACCCAAACACGAATGGTCTCATTTTTTGGCTTGTTGTTGACCACCTGATCAACATAGCGGCGCAATGCTTCGAACTCACCAGGATCACGGAAAAACGAGGTGACAGAAATCAAAAAATCGCGAAATAGCGCATCCACCTCATTGGGCGTTGTACGCGCGATCGCCACATAATCATCAATATTGGTAACGCCCACAGCTGCCATGCGCCGCTCAATACGCCGCTGTAGTGTGGCCGACTTGTAATGGTGAAAATTGACTCGCGTCTGGTTGTTCACCAGATGGATCAGTTCTGATACACCATCCAAATGTACCGGCGATGCTTTGAGCGATTCAAGATCAGCCCGGTGCTCTAGGATCGTGGCAAACTGCGCGCCAATTTCTTCTGGCGACATAACCAAATCAACACAGCCAGATTCAACCGCAGCAACCGGCATCCCAGTATATTTGGCCGACATCTCATCCTGAGCGATGGTCACGCCGCCGGCAGCGCGCACATCACGCACACCGCGTGCACCGTCCGAGCCAGTACCAGAGAGAATTATACCGATAGCGCGCTCGCCTTTTTCGTTGGCAAGCGAATGGAAAAACCGATCTACTGACGGCTTAGGCGCACCAGCATCCTGCCCTGGTGAAACAAGGCGCAGCTGATCGCCATCGATCTGAATGTCTTTATTTTGCGGGGTAATGTAAATTGTATCAGGCTGCGGAAAAACGCTGTCCTCAACGCTGAGAACTTCAAAATCAGTTTCCCGGCCCAAAATTTCCGGCAGCATGCTGCGATGATGCGGTGAAAGGTGTTGAGCAATAATATAGGTGGCGTGCAGGTTGCGCGGCACGCTGCGAACAAAGGCGCGTAACGCCTCTAAACCACCGGCTGAGGCGCCTAAACCGACCCAGAAAAGAGAGTCTTTATCGTTTTTGTCTGACACCATTGCGGCCTATCCGTTTCACAAAGACTCAAGTGTGAAAAAAGCACGCACTCGGCATTAAATATTGAGCCATCAACCAAAGCGCGTCAACCGGCCCAACATATTGAACACTATAGAAAAGTGCAGCCTTTTGAGCTGTACGTTACGTCAATTGGACCATGTCACGTGGCACTGAGGACTGTAAGCAGTGCAAGTGAAACCACTATGGAATGGATCAGCTCAAACGAGCGAAAATATCACCGGAATTGGCTTCAACTGGCAGCGCTAAAATCTCTGCGCGCATGACATGCGGGTCAGTCCACGTTGGGTGTTTTAGTTTGTGATCTTCACCCAAGCTTAGGTTGAAAGTGAAACGGCCCAATCCAGCCAAGCGCTCGATGCAAGCCAAAGCCACATCGCGCTGTATGGTCGTAAACTCAAAGGAAAGCGCAGGTAGAGGTGTGCTCAAGCCCTTAAGAACATCAAGCTCATGGCCTTCCACATCGATCTTCACAAAATCTGGAGTGCCGTGCTGCGCAATCAAACGGTCAAGCGTTGTAACGGGCACCAGAAGCGTTGATCCCCACACTTGTCCTTGCCATTGGGGCGAGGAACCCGCGGCATGAATAAGCGCTTGCGAGGCGGTGGTGGTGGTGGGATTGGCCTCATTCACATGCAGCTCAAGCGTGCCAGGTGAGGCACCGACCGCCTGACACATTAAGGTCGCGCCTGGCGTACGACTGTGGATAAGTTGTAGGGCCCTAAAGACCCGCGGCTGAGGCTCCACCGCCACCACCGATGCGCCAAGGCGCAAAAAGCTGCCTGCACGATCACCAACATGGGCGCCAATATCAAAAGCAAGACCGCCCTTTGGCACGAACATCGCGTTGAGATTGTCCATGCGCTGCGTGCGTTCGGTGTCGCGATAATAGACATCCAGCGAGCGGCCAATCGCTGAAGCGTGTTTTTTGCGCTCCTCAAACATCACGCAAAACCAAGGAGGCGACCTCGGCCGTATCCAGCCAGCTTGGCAGCGAACAACCCGCTTGAGCCGAGGCCTGAGCAAGGGCCGCGCACTTATCTTTGTCGACAATCAAACCTCGCAGCGCATCTGCAAATGGCTCAGCCTCTCCAGGCGGCACCAGCAGTCCAGCATTGGCAGGAACGGTATCTGGCACAGCACCGGTGCGGCAGGTGACAATCGGCAAGCCATGCGCCAAGGCTTCATCAAACACAATGCCGTAACCTTCATAGCGCGTGGCCAGTGCAAAGATGGAAGCGGCATAATAAAGCCGTTCAAGCTCCTCTGATGACACCCGGCCAGCCAACCTCACACGCTCCACCAGCTGCAAATCCTCACGCAGACCAGCAAGCTCTGCAGCATGGTCAGCGTCGTATGGCGAGCCAACAATAACCGCTTGCCAGTCCAAATGCTTTATCTGCGACAAAGCTTTGAGCAGCACATCATGGCCCTTGCGCGGATGCTGAATGCCCACCGATAGAATCAACGGTGGCTGCACGGGTTTGGCTTCTCCGGCGGGTCTATCGGTGCCTGGCCGCGCGATGGTGATACGGTCCTCTGGAACGTCATAGTCCCGGGTCAAAATATCAGCAGTATGTGGGCTTGGCACCAACACATGATGGGCCAAAGCAAGGTTGGCACGCTCGGTGCGATAAAGATGGTCCTGGCGCTCCGGGCTCAACCCACTTTCCTTGGCCAGCGGATGGTGGATCATCGCGATTAAGGGCGCACGCACGCGGGCAAGCCCCGCAGGGTCAATGGATCCATACACAAGCCCATCTAGTATCAGCGGGCGATCGGGCGGCAGTGCGCACAGCTGATCTATCGCTTGCGCCATATCGATAGCAGAGGGATCGGGAAAGGATGCGGCAAGCTGGATATGCTGTACATCATGGCCAATCTCACGCAGCCCTACCAGCAAGCGCCGCTCGTAGATGTAGCCACCGGTCAGCGTGTTGATATCGCCTGGAATGGCAAACGCGGCTTTGGGCAGCATCATGACAGTTGCTCAGGCGCATAAATACGCAAAACCTGCGCTTCGATTTGACCGACAGCCGCGTATCCGAGCGCTGAAAGCCCAGCAACCATCACCACAGCACTCCAAAGCATATCATAGTCTGAAAGCGAGGCAGAAAGGGCCATCAGGCTGCCGGTGCCGGTGCCGGTGGCCAGCCATTCCACCACCGTAACGGCCAAAACAGCCGCTGGTACACTCATGCGTGCAGCAGCAAACAAAGCGGGTAGCATGGCAGGAATGCGCACATGCAAGAGGCGCTGAAACGGGCTTGCCGCATAGCTATCAAGCACATCCAACACCTGTCCCGGCGCCTGGCGAAGGCCGTGCATGCACGCCACCAACGTGGGGAAAAAGACCATGACAGCCACCAACACAATGGTGCCCATCGCGCCGCGGCCAAGCAACAGCACAATCAGTGGGGCAGTGGTTACGATAGGCACTGACCTAAGCGCGATAGCCACCGGCATCGCCGTGCCTGCAACAGCGGGCACCAAGACAAACAGCATGGCAAGACCTGCCCCTGCCAACAGTCCTGCCAAATAGCCCGGCACCAAAAACTGCATTGTTTCGCCCAATGCTCGCGCCAAGCTATCGCGGGTTTGCGCCGCATCACCATCCAAGAACAGCGCGCTGAAAACATCCCCAGGCCCCTTGGCAAAGAACGGGCTAAGGCCAGTGAAACGGATCACCACCCACCAAACAACCAGAACAAAGCCGCTTACCAAAGCGATGTTCAGCAGCGCGCCTAGCACCCCTGGATGGCCCACACTCGCCGAACGTGGCGGGGCCATTAGCACAGGCGGTGGATCGCGCAACACCCGCCGCGCAAGTGCACCAATGCCAAGATAGGCCAGCACAGCAATGGCTGTTGCCACGCTCGCCAGCGCCCAGGTCATCTCAACATCCAGTGCGCGCATGGCACGGATGGTCAGCACGCCCATACCGCGCTCAGCACCGGTAAACTCTCCCACCATCGCACCCAAAAAGGCGGCGGGCGCGGCAATCTGTAACCCAGCAAACAGGTAAGGCAGCGATGCCATCACACGCACATGCAAAAGCTCGCTCAAACCAGAGCGGCCATAGCTGCGCACAAGATCAAACCATGTGGCCGGTGCAGCCTTCAGCCCAACCAAAAGCGGAATGAGTGTTGTGTAATAAACTGCCAGTGCCGCCAGCACGATCTGCGGCCCCTCGCCTGGGCCAAACAGCACCCGCAAAATTGGCCCAGTGGCCACCAGTGGCAAGCAGAACACAACCAGCGCTACCCCGGTCACAAAGGTCTGGCTGCGCGGCCAAACAAGGGCGATACAAGCCAGCAGTACCGCAGCGAAATTTCCAAGCACAAACCCAAGCGCAGCATTGGAAAGTGTGACAGCCAATGCCCGGCCCATCAGGGCGTAATTTTCCGCTAGGTAAACGATGATCTGCGAGGGCGCGGCCAACACAAAGCTATCGGACAGCAAACGCGCCACGATTTCCCAGGCGACGATCACAAGCAAACTGCCCATAAATGGCGAGCGCCAAAGCCGGGTTGGCACCAGCGTAGGTTCAGCTAGTGCCAAACTCATTGGGCTGCCAGTGGCGAAAAGCTGTTGGCCATACCTTCTGACAGAGCGGCAAAGACGCTATTGGCAATCGCCACAAATTCTGGCCGCCGCACGAGATCAGACCGGCGCGGACGCGGTAGATCAACCGCAATATCGGCTACCACCTGCGCAGGGCGCGGCGAAAGCACGAGTATACGATCCGATAGCAAAACCGCTTCGCTCACTGAATGAGTGACGAGTAGGGTCGTGGTGCCACGCGCTTCCCAGAGCCTGGGCAAATCTTGGGCTAACTGCTGGCGGGTGAGTTCATCCACCGCGCCAAAGGGCTCATCAAGCAGCAGCAAGCGCGGCTCTGTTGATAGCGCACGGGCAATCGCCGCACGCTGACGCATACCGCCAGAAAGCTCAGCTGGGCGCACATCAGCAAACCCACCAAGCCCCACCAGTTCGATGAGCTGATCAATCTGCGCTCTATCTATAGGCCGCCGCGCAAGCTTCAGCGCCAGCTCAATATTGCCGCGCACAGAACGCCAAGGCAGCAAAGATGGATCTTGAAAAGCAACCGAAAGATCAGCTCGGCGCAGCGTTTCTGATGGCGGCAAACCACCAATATCTATGGATCCATTGCTTGGCGTTTCGAGCCCAGCAATCATGCGCAAAAGGGTCGATTTTCCGCAGCCAGAAGGACCAACCATGGCCGTGGTTTTTCCAGCGGCAAAGCTAAGATCAAGCGGGCTTACAGCCGCAAGCCCGCTTGAAAACGTTTTAGCTAATCCTGAACAGATGATGCCAGGTGGGGGCGTGCGATTAGGCGGCATAGACCTCTTCAAGGATCGAGCGGTCCCAAAGATCTGGTGAAACCGTGCGGCCTAAAAGGGCCAGCGTTTCAATGTTCTGCGCCACCGTTTCATCGGTCCACCAACCAAAGCCATTGGCATCAGTTAGCTCAGAGAACATCAACGGCACCTGGCGCGCAGCTTGCAGCTTCTGCGTTTCAATATCGAGCCCAGCATCTGGGAACATATCCAGCGTAAGCTGCGCAGCAGCATCTGTATCAGCGCGATACGCATCCCAACCCTGCATTTCGCCCGTCATCAACGTAACAAGCTCAGAGCGTCGGTTGGCCAGGCTATCTTCAGTGGCAATATAAGTTTGCGAATGGACGGCATAGCCATGGTCGGCCATCAGCATGGTGCGGTTGTCGACACCCTGAATGGTCATTGCAACTGGAAGATCGGTTTCCCAGCACAGCAAGCAATCCACTTGATCGGCCAATAGTGGCTGCGGGGAATACTGCGTTGGAATGATTTCAATGGCGTTGATGTCAACATTGTTCAGCGTGCAAAGCGCCTGCAAAACAGGGGTATTGGCCAGCGCCATGCCGATCCGCTTGCCCTCTAGGTCGCCTGGTTCATTCACCGGATTGCCTGCCAAGGAGGCGATAACGAACGGGTTCTTCTGCATGGCAACTGCGAGAATTTTAAACGGGGCGCCTTCTTCAACGGCAGCCGCTGTGTAGTCCGCCGCAGAAATGCCCACCAGCGCGGTGCCCGCAACCACTGGCGGCTCAACTGGTGCATTGGGGCCGCCAGGCAATAGGCTGACATCCAAACCAGCGTCGGACCAAAATCCGCGATCTTTGGCGATGTAGCTGCCAGCAAATTGCGATGAGTGCAGCCATGATAGCTGCAAACTAACTGAGGTTTGCGCAGCAGCCATGCGATAAGGCAATCCAAGGGATGCAATGCCAAGTCCAGCGGTGCCTAAAAGCGTGCGGCGAGTGATAGAAAATCTAGTCGTCATGTAAGTCTCCTGTTGCCCTTAAGGCTAGTATGGTCGCCTGCGATAGCAAGACGCGAAAGCCCGTATGCGACACATTGATCAGCCATAAATCGGCAATCAGATTTGGCCTGTGCTCAGAGCGTCAGTTAGCTCTCATGGGATCGTAGCCACAATGTGACGACGCCTGGAAGCACCGCCACCAGAAGAACCAAGCCGAATGCTACGCTGGCGGCAAACCCCTCGCTGGCGCTTACTCCTGCAAGGGGTAAAAGCGCCGCTGCAGCACCTTCTCGCACGCCCCATCCGCTTATGGTGAGTGGTATAAGCATGGTGAAAAGGATCAACGGAACGAGCGCAAATAAGACGGCAAGCGGCAACATCACCCCAACAGCGCGGGCACAAAAGGCAAAGGCTGCCAGGTTGCAAAGCGTTGTGCCAACACTGAGTAATATCTGCGCAGGCAGCACACGCGGTGCAGCAAGCGCATGGCGCAAGGTATTGCCTTGCCTGGCGAGCCATGGGCCAACGCGCCCAGGAATATAGGTTGCAAGAAGCAGAGCAATTGGAGCTGACGCACCAATAGCGAGCATCAGCATGACCGGCGGTACCAGCCATGCAGGCCACTGGAAGCCGCCAGGCAACATATATGTCCCCAGAAAGGCCAAAGCCATCGCCAAAAACATGGCGATCTGCCCCGCCAGCCGCTCAAAAATAACCGCTTGGCCAGCCGCAGCCAATCCCTCTTGCTCGCGTGAGCGTACAGCACGCGCTGCATCACCCACCACGCCGCCAGGCACGGCTTGATTGACCATTTGTGCCAGATAATATTCGTGCAAAGCGTGCAGCGCTGGCAGCTTAATGCCCAGCTGCCCAGCGGTAACCCGCCAGCGAAGGGCGGAAAGAACCGTCTGAAGCGTAAGCGCAACGAGCCCCGCAATCAGCCATGCCGGCTGCGCTGTCGACAAGATGCGCGCGGTTTCCGGGCCGTCAGCAATGCGCCACAACAGAGCAAGCAGGGCAAGCGTTGCAGCAACCTGACCGATGCGCACAACATGCGGCGATAAAGTGAGCGTGCCTGTCGTCATTGGACTAATGCTTGATTTGCACTTGAGGAAAAGGCTCGCAAAAGAAGATGCCTCATTTGGTCCATAGATCGGACGCTTGTATTGCTGTGCGGCAGTAAGCCGTCAGAAAAATCCATGTCAGTAACAACAGTGTCAGAAATACGGTCCACCAAGTGTCTCGGACCGATAATATGCACTGGCACATCCGCGCGCTCATCAAGCGCGACAAACCCTGCCGCCTGATGATCGCCTACGATAATAAGAAGTGGTGCGTCATCCGCATGGCGTGCCGCATAGGAAAAAACGGTTTGCAATGCATAATCGATGGCCAACTTATATTGCTCACGCACCCGGTCATGGTCGCGCCAAACCACATTGGGCGGCTCGCTTGCTTCCACAATTGGGTTGAAGAGGGTGCCATCACCCAGAGTTTCCCAATCCACCAAATCGGGCACGGGCAACCAGGGCGCATGGGATGAGCCAAGTGCAATCTGCACAAACAGCCTTTCGTCACGATCCGGGGCATCAAAAAGCAACTGATCCATCGCAGCAAATGTAAACTGGTCAGGCATCGTGATCCAATTAAACGGCAGGCCTTGATAGCCAAGATCATCGGCCGCCAAGATCGTATCAAAGCCCATAAACTGAGCCTCCGGCCACTCCAGTGTAATCTGCGGCATAACGGCGGCTGTGTGAAAGCCAGAACGTTGAGCGATGTGGAAAAGCGTATCACGCCCGCTGGCGATAACCGCGCCATAGCTGGTTTGATCATCCACCCATAATCCATTGGCAAACGTTGCATGAGCCAACCAGCTTTGCCCGCCTTGCGTGGGCGACGCGATAAAGGTTGAAGCCATGGAAAGGCCCGCCTGTGCCAAAGTCGTCTGCGCAGCCCTTAACGTTTCAAGGTGCAGGTCGGCATAGAGCTGCGTATCAAAGCTTGTGCGGCCATAGCTTTCAACAAATATGACCAGCACATCGCGTTCAATTTCATCCAGCAGGCCATCAATGTCAGCGTAGGGGTCATTGGCAGCAGCGGCACGAAAGGCGCGCAGATCAGCAAGCGTGGCTTGCACCATATCCACACGCTCCAGCCCAACACGCGCTGTGAAAGCTGCGCCGGGCGGCTGAACCGGCAAATTCCACCGGCCCATCGCATCGCCAATTTCTGCCACGGCAACGCCTGCAAACAACACAGCACCAACAGCTGCAAGGCCACCAGCAAAACGATTGATTTTCACTCGCGCCCAAACGCTGCCTGCCCACCAGAGCAAAGCAGCCACAAGCATTGTAACGATCACAGCGCCAACAACCGCAAGCACAGCAACGAGTGTGCCAAGAGCACCTGAAATGAGTTGGAAAAACGAGACAACCAGCGGCAAGTCGGCCACTGGGTTAAACCCGCGATTAAGCGCGGTGAACATAACAAAGTCAGCAGTTTTCAGCACCACAATAAGGGTAAGGACAGCAACCAACAGTGCGCGCATGACCATGCCTAAGCGTCCACGGCCAAGTACCACAAGAACGAGCAACACAGCCGGTAGCTCCAGCGGCAACACAAACAAAGCCGCCCATGTCATCGCCGCAGGATGGTTGGGCTGAATGAGCACCAGGTGGAAAATGAGAGCCGCAAGCAGGAGCAAAAGTCCTGCACGCATGTGCGAAGCGTTCAAGATCGTGACCGCCAAAGCCAAAGGATGTCGCGCCCAAAGGACCAGGCAAGTGCAAGGGCAACCATGATAATCACCAGATCAATTGATCCAGAAATTGCAAAGGGCAATTGCAGAGCAATCAGCGTTGCCAGTTGAGCAACGCATACAACTTTGCGGCCGTATCGATCTGGCAAAGCACCGCCAAGCCAAGGCAACAGAAACTTCGCCACCAAAAAGATATAATGAGGAAGTCCTAGTAGGATGACGTAGGGACCAGCGCTACCACTGGCCCCTGCAAGCAAGGCAAGCATCAGAGCGAAGGCAGCATCCACCTCCATATCAAAGCGGGCACCAAAGGCCGAGGACAGATTTTGCCGTCGAGCAAGCCAACCATCCACCCCATCCAGCGACAGCGCCAGAGCAGCCAAAAGGAAAATTGGCCAGGATGGGTCAAGCCCTGAAAGTAAAGCACCAGCCAAAGCCGCGACAATGACCAGCCGCGTCAGCGTGACGATGTTGCAAAGTCCAAGACGGGCATGCGGATAGGTACGCGAAAGGCCAAAGCCAACCAACAACACCGCCAAGCCATAGAGACTTAAGGCCGCGAGCGTAGAGAGCGTGATAGGCTGTTCTGGAGCGATCAAAGATACGCATAGCGCCACAAGCCCAACAGCGCCCAGACAAGCGTACAGAGCAAACGCACCCATGGGGGGGCGTGCATGACCTATCGGCAGGTTATGTTTCACCAAAGTGGGTTGACCTGGTTGCAAGATGCTCATTGTGCTGAAATTATCCGCGGAAATTAAACGCCAAGGTAGCATGCCTCAACCGCGCTAGCGGCGAAACTTGCCTTTTTGCCTCATAGGAGATTGACCATGGAAACGCCGAACAACGGATATCGTACGCCTGCTCGCCTATTCCATTGGTCTGTCGCAATCCTTGTCTTGCTGATGATACCTGCCGGTGTTCTGATGGTACAAGAAGGCATTGGCAGGGCAATGCAGAACACGCTGTTCATCTTCCATAAAAATGTTGGCACGCTACTTATTCTTCTTGTGCTGGCGCGCCTGTTCTATCGTTGGCGTAATCCGCCTGTGTTGCAGCCAACGGATATGCCAGCGTGGCAGGAGCGTATTGCCCACGTCACGCATTTCGCGCTTTACGCCGTGCTGCTCATTATGCCCATTGCTGGTTATGTTAGGGTCCGCGCCGGTGGTTTCCCCATTGAATCGCTTGATGCGCTCGGCATACCACCCCTGGTTCCACGCTCAGATGAGTTGGCCAGTTTTGCCAAGCTCGTTCACTATCTTGGCTCCTTTGCCATTGCAGGGCTTGTTGCCATGCATATTGGCGCTGCGAGCTTTCACGGCCTGATCAAACGCGATGGCATTTTTACCCGTATGTGGCCGCCAGTGGCAAAAAGTCCCAAATAAGTTTGTTGTTGCCATCTTTTTGCACTGCAATAGCTCCATAGATATCGAACTGCGCCAATAATGGACGCATTAGACCGCTCGCTTGACCTTGCCTGGAGACGTCTTCGCCTTGTCCGCAATTGATCGCATTCTTTCCAGGGCAGATGCACCTCTTGGCGAGCAACAACCAATTGCGCGCCATCGATTGGTCTTTTTTGGGCTGTCAGCCCTGATAGCTTTGGCAATTTCCTTGGCCTTTGCAGGCGCTGTAACGCAGTGGACATGGGTCGCTTGGGCGGCCCTCCCATTGGTTTTGGTCAATGCACTTTGGATTGCTGGTGGTGCGACCACGGCACTTCTTGGACTTATGCAACCACGCTTGCAGCTGCGTAGACCGGCGCCAGACTGGCACCCAACTGATAGCACGGCTTTGCTGGTCACACTATGTGGCGAGCAAGCCCAACCACTTGCTGATTATCTGAATCAACTGGCGCGGGACCTGGACCGAGACGGCCTTAAGGCCAAAACCCGCATCTTTGTGCTTTCGGATACCTCAAACCAAAGCGACATCGCTTTAGAGAACAAAGCCTTTAGAACACTCATTGATGATGGCCATATCACCTATCGCCGCCGCACAACCAACACGGGTAAAAAGCCGGGTAATATTGCCGATTGGCTGAACGCTCATGGCAGCAATTTTGAGCACATGATGGTGCTGGATGCTGATAGCCGCATGTCCGCTGCTCGCGTGCGCGATATGATGTGGCAGATCGAGCGCAAACCGCGCACCGGCCTTATCCAGGCAGGCATTGCCCTGGTACCCGGGCGCAGTGGTTTTGGCCGCCATCAGCGTAAATCCTCACGGCTCTTGTCACACAATTTTGGACGCGGCTTTGCCGCCTGGTCTGGTCAAACCGGCAACTATTGGGGCCATAACGCCATTATGCGCGTGGAGGCGTTTCGCTGTGCGTCCAAATTACCGCAGCTTTCGGGCCGCGCACCGTTTGGTGGCGCCTTGCTCAGCCATGACTTCATTGAAGCTGCTTGGATGCGACGTGCCGGTTGGAACATCGAACTTGACCCTGACCTTGCTGGCAGCGCAGAAGACGCACCGCAAACATTCGACGATTTTTTCCGCCGAGACCGCCGCTGGTGCCAAGGCAATTTGCAGCATTTACGCCTTCTGGCCGAACCGGGCTTACACCCGATTAGCCGCCTGCATTTGGCTTCGGGCATTTTTAGCTACCTTGCGGCGCCCATTTGGCTGCTTCTGGTTGGGTTGATCGGCTCAGGCACCCTTTCTATCGCTGGTGCGCTGCCCCTCGTCTTGGTTGCGATCGCTCTTCTGCTGCCCAAGCTGTGCGCGCTCGTTGCTGCTATGGCACGGGCGAAAACCCCCTGGCGGCGCAGTGTCTTTGTTCGTGCTTGGATATCAGAACTGGCAATGTCCACGCTTTTGGCGCCGCTCATTATGGTGCGCCAAGCCGCTTCCGTTGGGTCGGTTTTGTTAGGCATTGATTGCGGCTGGAAAACACAGCACACAGCACGCTTGCACTTACCTGTGGGCACGCCTGAGGCCCTTGCTGGGGTCGCGCTGCTTGTGCTTTCCGCAACAACCGGCGGACTGCATGCGGTTTGGCTTGCCCCCATCCTTTTGCCCATGCTGAGCGCTCCCTTGATTATGCGCGCCTTGAACGGCCAGGCATGATCACCCGGCGCAATCTGTTGGCAGGAACTGCCGCGCTGCTGGCATCTTCAGCGCTAACACTGCCAACACGGGCGATGGAAACATCATCCCTGCTAGACGATGCGCGTGCACTTCAAGCGCGCGCCTATACCCCCAACACAACACCTTTGGCCGCGCCGTTTGCGAACCTTGATTACAATGCCTATCGCGGCATCCGCCCTTTGCCAGGGCAAGCGGCCATGCTGCCCCATGGTCCTGATTTTTCGGTTGATCTGTTGCCGCCGGGCCTTTTCTTTCCTGATCCTGTGCGGGTTGACCGGGTGAGCCCTGATGGCCTGCGCGACATTACCTTCAGTCCTAGTCTGTTCAGTTTCGAACCGCGCTACTTTGATACGATCCCTGAGACCAGTCCCGGTGCTGGCTTTTCAGGCATGCGGCTTCGGTACCCGTTGAACACTCCAGACCTGATGGACGAAGTTCTGGTGGTTCAAGGTGCCAGCTACTTCCGTGCCATTGGGCAGGCGATGGTCTATGGTCTGTCAGCGCGCGCAGTGGCCATTGGTACTGGCGGCCCAACGCCTGAAGAGTTCCCACGCTTTACCCATCTGCGATTGCATCCAGCAGAAGATGGCACGGTTCGGATGGAAGGTTTGATTGATAGCCCCTCACTCGCCGCACATATCGAAATGGTGGTGCAGCCAGGGTCAGACACGCATATCGATATCGTCACGACGCTTTTGCCGCGTGTCCAAATTTTAAATGTGGGCGTTGCGCCACTTACATCAATGTATCTGAAGGGACCTCTGCGCTCATCTGTTTCTGATGATTTCCGCCCGCGCGTGCATGACAGTGATGTGCTGTTCATTGAAAATGGCGCAGGTGAAAAGCTTTGGCGCCCCATCACCAACCCGGCCGCTGTTGAAACATCAGCGTTTGCCGACAATGCACCTGCCAATTTTGGTTTGTTTCAAACCGCCCGCGCGTTTGAAGACTTTGAGGACACAGAAGCGCGCTATCATGATCGTCCCTCAGCGCTTGTGCAGCCAGTCGGTAACTGGGGCCCCGGTGCAGTGATGCTGGTAGAGATACCAACTGGCGATGAATTCATGGACAATATCGTCGCCTTCTGGCGACCAGACGCACCGCTTGAAGCAGGCAGCGAACATCAATTTGCCTACCGGCTATCCTGGACGCGCGAAGCCCCAGATACCGGCGGCTTGGCGAGGATCACGCAAACTCGCAGTGGCCGCGAACATGACCGCGAAGGCTATCGCCGGTTTGTGGTGGATTTCGCGACGCAAGCGCAGGCCTATGCGCCGGTGCTATCAGCCAGCCAAGGCGCCGACATTTCTGGCGTGAGTGCTTTTGATCTGCCCGATGGACGCGGCGTGCGGGTTACTTTTGTGCTCGCGCCAGGGTCGCTCAATGCCACCGATATCCGCCTTAGCCTACGCGCTCCAGACGGCACGCCGCTCAGTCCGGTCTGGCTCCACCGCTGGACCCGCGCACGCGATGGTGGCGTTTAATCAGACTGCCATTTAATCTGCGCTGCTAAAGGCCGATGATCCGATGCCATCCTAATGCCTGGGCCATCCAAAACGCGCGTTGCAACCACTTTTGCTGGCGGGGTAACCAACACACGGTCCAATGGTAAAACCGGCCTATTGATGGGAAACGTGGCAAGCGCAGGACCGTTCAGCTCCACGCCGATCAGTTTTGGTGACAATGCCATTCCGCTCCATGGTCGCCATTCATTAAGGTCGCCAATAAGTGCCGTTGGCCGTTTGGACCTACGAAATATGTGCTGAGCGATGGTGCGCAGTTGCGCCATGCGCAGGCCCTGCCAAAGCGATAAATGCGTACCAACAAGCCGAATTGGCTGCCCATCGCGCTGCGCATCCACAACCACGGCGCCGCGATGGCAATGGCCAGGCAGATCAACCAGCGCCACATCTTCCACTGTATAAGATGGGTGCAGGAAAAGAATGACACCAAGAAAACCATGGCTGCCATCACTCCATCGATGTGCTACGTCCCCGTGCAAATACGCAAGACCAGTGAGACTTTCCACCATTGCAATGTCCAGAAGCCCGCTATGGGGTGGCACTTCCCCGTCCGCTTCTTGGAGGATCAGGGCATCAACATCAGGGCTCCACACTTCCTCTTGCAGAACGGACAATGTGCGCTGCGGATCAACGATCCCATCATTGCCGCGGCAACGGTGAAGGTTCCAACTGATACAAGAAAACAAGGGGCAAACCAGATATTGAGGAGGGACGAATCGGTGCCAACTTTAGCAGCAATTCAGCCCGCTTCTTCGCTCGGAAACATCAAACGATACGTTTGCCTGTTTCCTGGTCAAAAAGATGCATGTTCGCATCATCGACAGCAAGCCTTACCCGCTCGTGCTTGCTACTGACGCGATAGACACCCGCAACAGAGGCAGTGAAAACCTCGTCGCTCCCACCAGCACTGTTGACCAACTTGCCATGCAACAAAGTGTTCGCGCCAAGCGGCTCTGCCAGATGAACTTCTAACGTCAGTGATCCCTCATCGGCCAGCATGACGTGCTCTGGGCGAATACCCAGCTTGACTGAGGCATCTGGCAGCGCGCGGTTGCCAATAACCGCATCACCAACACGCACAGTGTTGCCAGCCACTGTTGCTGGCAAAATGTTCATCGATGGGCTGCCAATGAACTGTGCCGCAAACAGCGTATCTGGCTTTTCATAGACATCCAGCGGCGAGCCGATCTGCTCGGCGACGCCGCCATTCATCACGATCATCCGGTCGGCCATCGTCATGGCCTCCACCTGATCATGGGTAACGTATAGCGCGGTGATACCCAACTTGGCCTGCAACTCACGGATTTCGACGCGCATCTGCACGCGCAGCTTGGCATCAAGGTTCGATAACGGCTCATCGAACAAAAACACGGAAGGCTCGCGCACAATGGCCCGACCCATGGCCACACGCTGGCGTTGGCCACCCGATAGCTGCTTTGGACGTCGGTCCAGATAGTCTGAAAGTTGCAGCAAATTGGCGGCCTCTTGCACCTTTGCCTCAATGGCAGGCATGGACAGACCAGCAATCTTAAGCCCATAGCCCATATTTTGCCGCACACTCATATGCGGATAAAGCGCGTAATTCTGGAACACCATCGCGATATCGCGATCCATCGGCTCCACTTCATTGACGCGCTTACCGTTGATACGCACCTCACCGGAGGAAACGCTTTCAAGGCCCGCTACCATGCGCAACAGCGTGGACTTGCCGCAGCCTGACGGGCCGACAATGACGATGAACTCGCCATCCTCGATGTGGGTGGTGATGCCATGCAACACTTCGGTTTGCCCAAAGCGCTTGCGAACATCGTCTAGATCAACCGTTGCCATCCAAGGTTCCTCTGGGTGTTCCTATTTTTCGCTGTCCACAAGACCACGAATGAAGAGCTTTTGCATTGAGATCACGACGATGACCGGCGGGATCATCGCAAGAATTGAGGTTGCCATAATCACAGGCCAATCGGCCAAATCATCACCGGAGGGGAACATCTGTTTGATGCCCATAACAATGGTATTCATTTCCGGATCAGTGGTGATGAGCAGCGGCCAGAGATATTGGTTCCAGCCGTAAATGAAGAGGATCACAAACAGCGCGGCAATGTTGGTGCGGCTCATGGGCAGAAGAATATCGATGAAGAAGCGCATAGGTCGCGCGCCATCTACCCTGGCCGCTTCGGCCAGCTCGTTTGGCACAGTCAGGAAGAACTGCCGGAACAGGAACGTGGCCGTGGCGCTGGCGATCAGCGGGAAAATAAGCCCTGAATAGCTGTTGAGCATGCCAAAGCCTGCCACCACCTCAAAAGTTGGCACGATGCGCACCTCCACCGGCAGCATCAGCGTGATGAAGATCATCCAGAAGAATACATTGCGGCCAGGAAAGCGGAAATAGACGATTGCAAAGGCCGAAAGCAGCGAGATAATGATTTTGCCGATGGCAATGCCCAACGCCATGACCAGCGAATTGCCAAGCATGGTGATCACCGGAACATTGACGCCAGCAAACAGCGCGCGGGTGTAGTTTTCGATAAACTGATCGCCCGGCAACAGCGGCATGGGTGCCTGCGAGATGTCCTGCTGGGTGACGGTGGACGCCACAAACGCCAGCCAGATCGGGAAGAACACCACA
>JBGCDM010000137.1:0-24017 GCA_045105395.1 Devosiaceae bacterium
CCAGAAGGTCACACGACCGCCGCCGAATTTATCGGAAATCCACCCTGCTGCGGCCCGGCTCAACGCGCCGACAACTGGCCCCAGGAAGGCATATTTCAGCACATCCACCTCTGGGAACTGGCTCCGCATCAACAGCGGGAAACCTGCGGCATAACCGATGAAGCTGCCAAAGGTGCCGGTATAAAGGATACACATGATCCAGTGATGCTTGCGGCTGAAGATGACCGCCTGGCTGCTGAACGACGATTTCGCATCCGCGATATCGTTCATGCCGAACCAGGCCGCGATAGCGCTCAGGGCCAGAAACGGCACCCAGATAAAGCCTGCATTCTGAATGAACAGCTGACCGCCATCCGACAGTTGCTGTGGCGCGCCACCGATGGCGCCGAAAACACCCATGGTGATCACGACCGGAACAACGAACTGCATGACCGACACGCCAAGATTGCCAAGGCCCGCGTTCAGGGCAAGAGCGTTGCCCTTGGTGGATTTGGGATAGAAATAGGCAATATTGGCCATCGAAGAGGCAAAGTTACCGCCACCAAAGCCGCACATCAGGGCCAGGATCAGAAAAGTGAAATAGCTGGTGTCGGGGTTTTGCACCGCAAACCCAATTCCAAGTGCAGGAAGCAGCAGCGAGGCCGTGGAAATCGCGGTCCATTTGCGCCCGCCAAAGATCGGCACCATAAAGCTGTAGAAGATGCGGAGCGTTGCACCCGAAAGCCCCGGCAAAGCGGCCAGCCAGAACCGTTGGCCAACCGAGAATTCGAAACCGATTGCAGGCATCTTGGCGACAACGACAGACCAGACCATCCAGACCGAGAATGCCAAAAGCAGGGTGGGGATCGCAATCCAGAGGTTGCGGGTTGCGATGCGTTTGCCTTCGCTTTCCCAGAATTGCGGATCTTCCGGCCGCCAGTCAGTCAGCACATAGCCGCTGTTGGCAGATTGAGTTGCGGTGGTCGCCATGGTGGGTCCTCCCGTAGTGGCGTTTTTTGATATGTGGCGGGCCGCTCACCGGCCCGCCGGGATAGGGATCATTCAGCGGGTTGGTTGCCGTTTTTTCTCGCGACGGCGACAAGCCCTTCCTCCAACGCCTCGTTCGCCTTCAGGGCGCGCTGGCGCAGGGTCTCGATATTGGCTGCGGCAAAGTTGGCGCGCTCTTCATCTTCCTGACGGGTCGAGAACCGCACGAAGAAGGCGAGGAATGACGCACAGGTGACAATGATGCCGAGGATGAAAAACGCTTCCGACCAGTCGATAACGTTCTTGAACAGAAAGCCTGCCAGAACCGCACCTGCGTTCCCGCCCGCCCCGACCACACCGGCCACGGCCCCAAGGGCTTTCTTGTTGATGAACGGCACGACCGAATAGGTGGCCCCTTCCGCCATCTGCGTGAACAACGAAAAGACGATCAACGCAGGCAGGGCAAGAAACAGCACATGCATCTGGCTGAAGACCATCAGCGCACAGCCCTCAAAGAACAGGCAGATGAACAGCCAGAACGCACGCCCCTTCAGACCCCAGAGCGACCCGAAGTTATCGCCAAACAGCCCGCCCAATGTACGGGCAAAGAGGTTCATGAGGCCAAAGCAGGCCGCCACAAGACCGGCTGTGACCAGCGTGAGGTCAAAGTAGTCCATGAAGTACAGTGCGGCGACGTTGTTGACAGTCAGCTCAATGCCAAAGCATGCGCCGTAGATCACAAACAAAACCCAGACACGCGGATCTTTCAGCGCGTGCATGTAATTGCCCGTGACCTTCTTCTTTTCTTCCATTTTGCCTTGGGCCCGCAATTCGTCAAAATTGCCGTCAGGCGCATCCTGGGTGAGGAAGTAGTAGGCGATGCCGGTGAGCATGATGATCACGCCAACAACAATCATCGACAGACGCCAGCCAACAGCTTCAGAGAATCCAAAGCCGATCACCATCACTGAGAACAGCAGCGGCATAACAAACTGTGTGACACCGCCACCAAGGTTGCCCCAGCCAGCTGATGTGGCGTTCGCCTGACCCACAACATTGGGCGCGAACATGACAGAGGTGTGGTACTGCGTGATGACGAAAGATGCGCCGATGCAGCCGATGAGAACCCGGAAAAGCAGGAACGTTTCAAATGTTTGTGCAAGGCCAATGGCCATCACAGGCAGCGAACCGATAAGCAGCAAGCCGGTGTAAGATTTGCGCGGCCCAATGCGGTCGCACAGCCAGCCAATGAACAGGCGGGCGAAAATGGTCATCGAAACCGAACCAATAATGGCCCAGCCGATTTGATCAGGGGTGAGTTGCAGTTCATCGCGCACCACAGACATCAGTGGAGCGATACCGAACCAGGCAAAGAAGCAGGCGAAGAACGCAAACCACGTCATGTGGAATGTGCGGATCTGCACCATGTTCACTTTAAGGAAGTTCGACCACAGAGCTGTGGATTTGTTTTGAAGTTCCATCGGGTATCTCCGGCATTTTGCACCAGCCGGATTGCTGGGCACCGAGAACCGCACTGAGCCTTCCTTACCGTATGGAACTTGATGCAAATCAATCCACCAAGCTTGACCGACCGAAATAAATACCGGTTGCAGAAGTGTCATGGCCCATGCTGGAATACTGCAAGGCTAGCGCCCCAAATGCGCAAATCATGCCTTGACAATTATCATTTGAATGCTTGATAAATATCAGGAGTTATTTATTTGCGAGCCGCCGTGAAACCTGACGAGACCGACGAAATACGGCGCCTGAACCTTTTCAGTGGCATGGCGGATGAGCATTTTGAGTCGCTTTTTCGCGGCGCTTACGTGCAAAATTTTCCACCAATGATCGAACTGATAGCTGAAGGCGACCCAGCTGACTTTCTGCATGTTGTGCTCGATGGCTCGGTGGAACTGTTTGCTGCCTGGAATGATCGTGAGACCACCATGGCCACGGTTCAACCGATCTCGACGTTTATTCTGGCGGCGACGATTAAGGATGCGCCTTATCTGATGTCGGCGCGAACGCTGGAGAAGTCGCGCATTGTGCTGCTGCCATCAATGGATGTGCGCGATGCGTTTGACCAAGATCCAGCATTTGCGCGCTCAATGGTGCGCGAGTTGGCACAGTGTTACCGCTCGGTGATTAAGAACAGCAAGAATTTGAAACTGCGCACATCCATTGAGCGGCTTGCCAACTATCTGTTGCGCAAGCACGCCTTTGGCGATGGTTCAAACATTGTTGAATTATCGATGGAAAAGCGCCGTCTTGCCTCGTTCCTTGGCATGACCCCCGAAAACCTCTCGCGCGCCTTTAAGACTCTGCAAGGTTATGGAGTGGAAGTTGATGGCTCAAAGGTCACAATCCACGATTTGGACGACCTGACCGCTTTCGCCAAACCAGAAATTCTCATCGACGATTACACTGTTTAAGGAAACACCATGAGTGCGAAACTGCCCGGAGCCGCAGGCCAAGTTGCTGACCAATATCCAGACGTCTGGAAAGCGTATCAGGCACTGGGCGAGGCAAGCGCAAACGCTGGGCCTTTGAGCGAACGCGAGCAACGCCTTGTGAAACTGGCGCTTGCTTTGGGTGCTCGATCAGAAGGCGCGGTACATTCGCATGCCCGCCGCGGCAAAGCCGAAGGCCTATCGGCCGATGACATGCTGCATGTCTCAGTACTGGCCATCAGCACACTTGGTTTCCCGCAGGCGGTGGCGGCAAAAACCTGGATTGAAGACGTGACAAATAAAGGCTGATTTTACGTGCGTTTGCGCAACATCAATGGGGCGTAAAAGCCTACAAAAAGCCCAAACGCAAGCAGCCACACCAGCCCCGATAGCGTCCATAATACCGGTGCCATGACCGGCCAAAGCACCGCGCAAACGCGCAGCGCCATGGCACTTAGTATCGCTGCGTAAATCAGCACTGTTGCCGCTCCAGCCTTCAACGGTTGACCGCTATGGCCAAGCGTTGCGCGGGTCATGACTGCAAGGCACATCAACACAACAGCACCAACCATCCAGATGTGCAAAGCGCCACGGGCGATATCGGGCGCGACAAGCAAGATGGAAAGTCCAATCGCCAACGCACCCAGTGGCACCATGGCGTAGGCAACATGCAGTACAACCACCAAAGGTTCTGCCAGTGTGGTGTGCCCCTGCCATCTTGATAGACGTACAAAATGCAAACCAGCCATAGCGAGCAAGAGTGGCCCACAAACCACGGATGTTGGCATAAATGTCCAAACCAGCAGCACACCGGCAGAGACCAGCAAAACAACCTGATCATACCGCTGCATACCTGGCGCAAGCATAGGCGATACGCCTTGTTGCTTCAGCCAGTTGCGCGTGAAATTGGGTACGATGCGCCCGCCAACAATCATGATCAACAACAGCGTTGCCGACAGGCCTAAGCGCAAACCGCTGCCTTGATAGGCCGCCCCCCCTCTGAACGCCTGATAGTGGAACAGCGCATTGCCAGCGGCCAGAACAACAAGCGCTGAAACAACGATGAGATTGCGTGTGTTGCCAGAACGAATAAGGCTTCGCGTTACCACACCCGCGAGGATAATTAGGAAACTGACATCAAGTGCCGCGACAAGTGGTGCGGCGAGCCCGAAGGAAAAAGTCGTGGCCAGCCTTCCAATGACCCACCAGATAGCAAGGGCAAGCAGCGGCATGCCAACCATTGCCGGCTCGCCTGTCCAGTTCGGCACGGCGGTTAAAAGGAAGCCCGCCACCACCGCGCTGACAAACCCGAACAGAAATGCATGCGCATGCCATGATACCGGGTCAAACGCGCTTGATAGCGCGACCCATCCGTTCAACCAACCCAGCCACAACCCCATAGCGATGCAGGCCCATAGCCCAGCGCTAAGGAAGAACACCCGGAACCCCATGGTCAAAATGGGCGTGATCGGCTGGGTCTTACCAGCCTCGGCGGTATTGATGTGGGGAATTGATGGCATGCAGCAGCGCTAGCGCGAACGACCACGTGCAGTCAGCTTGGTGGCATTACGTGTCTACCAGTTTAAACGATCGCCCCATCGCGAAGCTGATGCGTGAAGCCCGACCAAATACCCGGTTGGCTTCTGGCGATTGAGTCGCCAAAAAATGCTTATGAGTATCCCGGCTATACCCATCGTTATTCTCACTGGTGGCAAATCCAAGCGCATGGGTGGCAAGGATAAGGCCCAAGTGCAGATAAACGGGCATCGCATGATTGACATTGTGATTGAGCGCGTTTGGCCACAATGCCACCAGATATTCATCTGTGGCCCAACCAACTATGGGCACGGCTTTGCTCTGATTGCCGACCATCCAGATTTTGAAGGGCCATGCGCAGGCATACTTGGCGCAGCGCAGACCCTTGAGCGTCTTGAACCCAACCGCTGGTATGGTTTTATCACCGTGCCAGTGGATGGACCAAACCTGCCGCGTGATCTTGCACGTAGCCTGCAAGGTGATCAGCATGCATGTGTTGTAGCGCGCGATGATGCTGGCCTGCACCCAACCTTTGCCTATTGGGCATTTGCTGGCGTGGAAAAAGCCCGGCCCGATTTGCCAAAAAATGCATCGTTGCGGCACCTTGCTGAGGCGACACAGGCACGCGCGGAATATTGGCCGGGCACGCACGTCTTCCGCAATATTAACACACCCGAAGATGTCGAAGAGTTCGGCTAAACCAGCGCTTAAATGATGCCCGCACGCAAGCAGTCATGCATGTGCAGCACACCTTGCAGAATGCCATCATCATCAAGCACCGCAAGTACAGTAATTTGGCGCTCATTCATAACGCCAAGGGCGGCGCTGGCTAGCGCATTGGGCTTGATCGTGCGCGGTGTTTGGGACGCGATATCCATCGCTTTGTGGTCCATAAGGCCCACCAAATTACGCCGTAAATCGCCATCGGTGATGATGCCCTTAAGATGGTCGCTGCTATCGACCACCAACGCTATGCCAAGCCCTTTGGCCGTCATCTCCACCAGCACATCACCCATGGAGGCATCGGGCGAAACGCGGGGAAGCTGCGGTCCGGCATGCATAAGCGCAGCCACCTGCATGAGGTGGGCGCCAAGCTTTCCGCCCGGGTGATAGTGCGAGAAGCTAGAGGCATCAAAGTCGCGCTCATTCATCGCTGCAATGGCCAGTGCATCACCCAGCGCCAATGTGCAGGTGGTGGACGTGGTGGGTGCCATGCCAATGGTGCACGCCTCGGGCACATCAGGCAGCTGAAGCACCAAATCTGCCTGCTTGCCAAGCGAGCTATCGCAGTTTTTCGTGATGGCGATAAGCGGTATGGCAAAGCGGCGCGAGTAGGCGATGATATCGGCCAGCTCGCGTGTTTCGCCGGAGTTGGAGATCAGCACACACAGATCATCCGGTGTGATCATGCCCAAATCACCATGGCTGGCTTCAGCTGGATGAATAAAATGCGCAGGCGTTCCGGTGGATGCCATCGTGGCAGCGATCTTGGTTCCTATGTGGCCAGACTTGCCCATACCAGAAACCATCACACGCCCCTTTACACGCAAGAGCCACTGAACAGCGGTGACAAATTCGCCATTCAGCGCCTCACCAAGGGCATCAAGACCTGCCCGCTCGGTGGCAAGAACGGCCTTGGCGGCCGCGAGGATAGACTCATCATGCGCCTCTTCAACCGGTGTGTTGAGGTGCGGCAGTGGAGGCGGCATGGGCAAAATTTCCTTGGATCATCAAGCGGCATGGGTGGGCCAATTGAAGTTTCATTGGGCTTGTCTAAAGGAAAGAACGCAGCGGCTCAAATCTATCTTTGTTTGGTTGGTTTTCTGCCGATCACAGCAAAAACCTCGGTGTTCACCTGGCTTCACCTTTGCGTGCGAACGCCCTTGGGTGGCTTGTTGGGCGCAGCAAACCTTCATACATGTGGAGCACGAAAGGTTGGCTGACCAGAAACTATTATGGTGCCAGGCTACACATTTACGACGAACCGGAGACACACCATGGCGATCATTCGCTTCCCCATTCGGCTCTTGGGCTTGGCGCTGCTGGCGATCGGGCTTGTGCTCTTGGCCGATGACTTGGCAGCCGTTGACTGGTCCGCGCTTACTGGCTTTGCGCCAGAACCTTTGGGCGCTTTGCTGTATGCAACCGTTCCAGATTGGCTCAATGGCTCGCAAGCATTCATCCAGCGTTATGTTTGGCCTTACCTTTGGGATCCGATCATCCAAACCGCCCTCACCTGGTGGGACTGGGCTGTGGTTGGGGTGCTTGGGCTGGTGCTCGCCGTGCTTGCCCGCCGTCCAAAACCACGCAGTGATGCTGCGGCCATTGAGACAGCCGGTTAGCTAATGATCTATTGGAACATACCCATCATGGCGCTCATGTCGTTGCCATTGAGCAGCACTTGACCTGCGGAGGTAACCTCTAGGTCAAATTCCTTAATCGCAACGCCCTCTTCATCGGTGCCATCACGGCCCATGGCAGAAAGCGCAGAGGCAAGCCCTGCTGCCTGTGCAGCATCACCGCCCATGCTCTGGGCAAAGGCGATCATCTCTGGCAGGCCAGCAATATCCAGTTCGATGTTGGCAACCGCTTGGAAAGCGGCCTGCGGATCGGGATCCACAACCCCTTGCGCGGCGATGTAGCCAATGGGTGCTTCCACCAACACATTTTGCAGCAATAGCTGCACATCAGAGTTCAAGATCAACCCCAAGAAAACCATAGGATCGACATCTTGAAGGTTCGCAAAAGGATTGCCCACGCCTGCGCGCCGCCCTTTAGGGCCAAACAAGTCTTCATCACTGGGCGCTTCACCCAGCATGCCATACGCTTCCTGCGATAGGTCCTGAATGGGTATATCCACGGCCTGCAAATCCAGATTGGCAAAGGTCGGTATAACGTCGGCAAACATGGCTGGCAGCTCAGGCGAGGCAATATCTTGCGCGGTCATTGCCAGGCCAAGTTGCGCCTGCGCTTCATCCAGGCCTTCTGCATCCAGAGCCACCTCAATCAAACCAACGGTGGCCCCGGTGCCTTCTGCCAGAACGTCCAAGCCTTCCAAAGCGGACTGAAAGTTTGCAGCACCGATCCATTTCTCATCGGCGGTGGCGCGCAGTACATCGATGTAAGCCAGTGCAAAGGCTTCGCTTTCTGGGTCCAAGCCTGACAAAGTTTCCTGAAGAATCGCAAACAGATCAAGGCGCTGGCGCTGCGATGTGCCCCCCATGCTGAGCGAGGCCAGTTCGATGCGCACATCTTCATCTGGAACATCAACCAGCACATCAGCAACGCTCAACTGCGTGTCTGAATTGTAGCTATCGGAGCCATCACCGGATTGTTCACTGTCCACAGTGATTTGCAAATCATCGATAGAAAGACTGCCCGTGCCCTCGCTTACCGTGACGCGTATGTCGTCAAAGCCATAATCAGCCTGGAGCGCCATCCCATACTCTGGCGCAACCGTCATGCTGTTGCCTTCACTTGAAAAGGTGATGTTGGCCTGCTGACTTGCCCGGCGCGGATTGGTCACCGTGATGGAATTGGGGAAATCCCATTCCGCCCGATTCCAACCATTTTCTAGCGGCGTCACTTCGACAGGAAACGCTGAAAGCGTCGTCTCGGCCTCGCCGGCAAAGTCAAAGTCGATTGGCGGAATGGATAGGCTGTAGCTATCGCCACTGGGCACGGCCTGCACATCGCCCTGGAACGTGTAGCGCACCTCCGGCGCGGATTGCAGGAAGGTGTCCATCAGTGCTGGTACCTGCGCTTCCAACGCTCTGGCACCTTCATCGTTCACGCTTTGCGCTGAGCTTGTCAGCGGGAAAAGAACAGCAGTGGAAGTAAGCAAAGCAAGAGCATAGGCGCGCATAGCAGGGTCCTTAAGGTGGTATCATGTTCGTTTGGTGGGCGAGCACCGGTCGATGCAGCCAATCTTCGGTCTACTATGCCCTGTATCACGTCAGATTGATGGCACAGGCTGATAGAGTGGTTAGCGAGATATCAATCACGCGGCTGTGACTGGTGTCACAGCTTGACGCGGAGCCGATTGCACACCACCTCTGCCTTTCCAACGTGCCACACACCGAAAGGGCAACACCATGCTAAACTTGTTTGCTGCTTTGACCAAGAAAACTGAATTGCCTGCTGCAGGTGAAGCTCTTGAAGGGCGTCATGCGCCGATCTCAACGGCAGAAACGCATTTTGTAAATGGCAACCCACTGGCAGCGCCTTACCCCGATGGATTTAAAGTTTTGGAGGTCGGCCTTGGCTGTTTTTGGGGTGCAGAAAAAGCCTTTTGGTCGCTGCCTGGCGTGTATGTGACCGTGGTTGGCTATGCCGCTGGCGCAACGCCCAATCCAACGTACGAAGAAGTGTGTTCGGGCAGAACTGGGCACAATGAGGTTGTGCGGATTGTGTACGATCCCGCGCAAACCAGCCTTGAAACACTGCTGAAAGCGTTCTGGGAGGGGCATGATCCAACTCAAGGCATGCGCCAGGGTAATGATGTTGGCACGCAGTATCGGTCCGGCATTTACCTATCCGATGATGCTGACATTGCAACGGCGCAGGCCTCTAAGGCGATGTACCAGGACGCGCTTAGCAAGGCAGGCCGGGGGCAAATTACCACGGAAATTCGTGATGCTGGCACCTTCTATTTTGCCGAAGGCTATCACCAGCAATATCTGGCGAAGAACCCAAGCGGGTATTGCGGCTTGGGTGGCACGGGTGTGAGCTGCCCTATTGGTTCAGGTGTTTCGGCTTAAGAGCGGTTGGGACAAAAGCCCTGAGCAGAATAAGGCGCGGTTGGGCCGCAGGCCCAGAGCAAAGAATGATGAAGGTTGGGCCAAAGTCCCCGAGCGGTAAGTGTATCGGCCTAATTTGCCACCAACACCCGGCTGCACGCATTGGGCAGATCGGCCAGCGTCGTCTCTCGCCTTGGGCGCGCTGGCGTGTCGCTTGGTTGCCACGGTTCTGGGCCTAACCACCAGGCAAGCTCTTCCCCGCACCCGTCGCCAGCAGGCGGCGGGTTTTGATTTTCGCATCCCTCCAAGCCTTCAGGGCACGCAAGGCGCACATGGAAGTGATAGTGATGCCCATACCAGGGGCGAACTGTGCGCAGCCATGAACGATCAGCGTTTGGGCTTTCCCACTGACACAATTGCGATTTAATGGCCGGATGCACGAAAATACGCGCCACGCGATCATCACTGGCTGCCCTGCGAATGATGCGCGCATGCGCTTCGCTCCAGCGCTGTGTACTGATGGTGCGGGTGCCATCTTGCAGCATGGAAATGGCCGAAATCTCTTCCCGCTCTTGGCGAGAAAGCGGGCGGTCGGGCATTGGCGTCAGCCAGATATCGGCATCCAGCCCGATCTGGTGCGAGCGGTGCCCGGTCAGCATCGGCCCACCGCGTGGCTGGCTCATATCGCCTACCAACAACCCATTCCATCCATCCTGCGCGCGGCCTGTAACTGCCAATTGTTGTAAAAATTCCACCAATTCTGGGTGACCCCAGTTGCGGTTGCGAGAAAGGCGCATTGCCTGCCACGCGGGTCCATCCACGGCCAGCGGCACCGCACCGGCCAAACACCCACGCGCATAGCTACCAATAGATCGTGCCTGCAATGGTGCTGGTGTGGATTCGTTTCCAAACAGCTGGCGCGCTGGCGTGCTGCTGGTTACTGGCACAGGCAAAACAGCTTGTGGCGCAATCTGAGGCCTTGCGACCGGATTTGGCGCCACTGTTTGGCTTATTGCGGGGCTTGCCAGCAAAAGAACCCATAGTGCCAGTGCTGATAGTTTTCTCACAATACCAGTCTCTGTGGAATCATTTCCGATAGACACCTAGCATGCGTTGAGAATGGGGCCTCGTCGAGGCCACGCTGTTACCAACCCTCTTAGTAAACGGCTGGTTGCTCGCGCGTTGCGCAGTGTATGCCGCCACCGACCTCGCCCAACGCATCCACATTGAGCATGATAATCTCTCGGTTTGGATAGGCGCTTTGCAGGGCTTGGCGCGCCTCATCATCGGCCTGCTCATCCCCAAACTGGGCGGCGATGACCGCGCCATTGCACACATAATAATTGACGTAAGATGCCACGAAATCCTCTGAGCTGACGCGCACATTTTCAGGCTCCACGACAACTGTCAGATTTAGCCTACGGCCAGCCGCATCGGTGGAGCTGGCCAATATATCAAAGGTTTCATAGGCCGCCGCGATCCACGGATCCTCAGCGTCATACGCGGCTGGCAACTGGATGATCACGTCGCCGGGCCCTGTAAAACGCGCCAGGCTATCAATGTGATAATCGGTGATGTCTTCGCCCGCGATGCCCGGCGCCCAAATGAGCTCTAGCGCGCCATAAGCGTCCTTAAGCAGCGCCGTGATTTCAGCTTTTGACTGGCTGTTCCGGTTGGGATTGATCCAAGAGCTTTCATGGGCAATCAGCGTAGCCTCGCTATCCGCTTCTACGCCACCTGGCTCGCCCACTAGCCCATTGTCCAGCAAGTCCAACTCCATACGCTGGGCTACACGGGCTGCAATTTGCCCATCTTCAGCATGCACCTGCTTGCCGCCCCAACCATTGAAGTTCATTTGCCGGATAGCAAGGCCGCCCTGTCCATCCACCACAAAAAGTGGGCCAGAATCACGCGCCCAAAGATCTTCTGTGGCGATGGACCAAATCTCCACCGTTTCAGAAAGCATCCGCCGCGCCGCCCGCTCGTATTCGGGCGCCATGAGCATTACCACTGGTTCAAACTGGACAATCGTGTTGGCGATTTGCGCGATAGTTTCTTGCAGATAGGTCAGAAAATCCGCTTCAGGGTGCACAACACGGCTCACTGGCCACTGCATGAATGTGCGGGCGTGGCGCAGAGCCTCATCAGGTACATAAAACCCCGGCGGCCGAATCACACCTGGGCCCATGGCAAGTGTTTTGCGCGTTGCTGCCAACGCCCCAAGACCTGCAAGCACGCCACGGCGACTGACCCCTCTACGCAGCACGGCCAGCGCGCCCAGCATGAGCCGCAAAACATTCACGCACCTGCGCGGCAGCGGCTAAAACTGTGGTGGAAGCCTCATCGCGGATCATCATGCCCAACGCGCATTCGGGTAATTTGGGCAAACCAACGCTTGGCTTCACCTCAACGATGCGACCGTCAATATGCGAGCGTGACAGCGGTGAAATAGCAAGATCGGCAAGCACGGCAGCACGCTGGCCAGAGATGTTGGCGCTTTGAAACGCGATGCGATAATCCCAGTCGCTATCATCCAACGCTTCAAGCGAGCCTTTGCGCCATAGGCATCCTTCTTCCCACATGGAGACCGGAAGCGGGCGCTGCTCCACCGCAACGCCGCCAGCCAACGCAGCCCAAACCAACGGTTCACGGTGCACAATTTCGGCGCGCCCTGCAGTGGGAAAACCGCTCTCGCAGGTCACAATGGAAAGGTCGAGCTCACCGCTATCCACCGCGTCCATCAACCGAGCCGTGCCATCGACCATGACACTGAGCAGGATGCCTGGATAATCTTCAGCGAAGCGGCGCAGCATGGTTGGCAGAAACCGTTCCGCCACATCATCCGGTGTGCCCAAATGCACTTCGCCCACCAGATCGGGCTCAACAAAACGGGCCATCATCTCGCGATTGAGTAAGAGCAAACGACGCCCATGCTGCAACAGTGCCTCACCATCACGGGTAAGGCTAACCGAGCGGCTATCACGCACAAACAGGCTGGCACCGACAATCTCTTCCATCTTTTTCACCTGCATAGAAACAGCAGACGGCGTGCGGCCCAATCGCTCAGCAGCTGCAGAAAAATTACCGGTTTCTGCAATCGCCACCAGCGTGCGCAGCAAGTCGAGCTCCAGCAGAGGGCCAGGTTGAATGGGTGCATTGATATTCATGGGCATGCCTCACAGCGCAAAACAAACTTTCAATATTTGTGATAGTTATCATCAAAACTATTCGTTTGATTGAAACATGAGTGAGAGGCATTGTCCATATCAAGCGATGCGCTGGGCCCGGCACACGCTCCACAAACGTCAACCAAGGCCAAACTGGCCGCGCTTTGAGGAGAAGAGCGATGACTGTTCATAATTTTCACGACCAAACCCGCTACAATACGCAGGGCCACGCAAACACGCCTTCAATTCTTCCCGAACTGGCAAGCATAGTGCGCCGCGCTTGGGCTGCCTTAGAGGATCGGTATCAGCAGGTTCAAAACCGTCGCGGCATTCACAAAATGCTGGAACTGGATGATCATATGTTGCGCGATATGGGATTGACGCGCGGAGATGTTTCCCGTGCTGCTAACTTGCCGCTTTCACAAAGCGCTGGGAACGAGCTGACCCGAATTAGCAAATGTCAGGAACGGTCTGTTTAGCGTTTTTTTGCGGCTTGACTAGCATCGTTTTTTTTGAGTTTCCCTAAGGGAAAATTTGCTTTGCAGTCAGGCCGCCCTTGAACAGGCAACACGCCCTAACCGTTCACCCAGATCGCTGAACATTGGTCCTTCCCTGTACCAAGTCAGCGAGACCCCAGCACGTTGGTCCGTGCTGGGGTTCACTTTTATTGGCTCCGTGCCTGCGGAATGATCGTGGGTTTTGTCTGCTCTGGGCGTTCCGCACAACTGCTTTAAGCCAGAACTTCCTGGAGCACGTTTTCCGCCACCAGTTCGGCAGTACCCGGTGACATTGTCCAACCCAAATGGCCGTGCCCACAGTGATAGTGCACGCCTGGAGCCTTACCCTTTTTCAAGCGTGGCATCATGTCTGGCATCATTGGGCGAAGGCCTGCCCAAGGCACCACATGCTCGGTCGGCATGTTTGGAAACAGGTCATTGCACCACGCCACCAACGGCTTGATCCGGTCGGCGCGGATGTCATGATTGAAACCGTTAAACTCGGCCGTTCCAGCCACGCGAAAACGATCAGCGCCAAGACGTGAGGTGACGATTTTTGCATCATCATCCACAAACGCCATCCATGGTGCGGCGGCTTGTGCAGCTGCATCTTTCAGCTCCACAGTGATGGAATACCCTTTCACCGGATACACATTTACGCGGTCGCCAAGCTGCGCGGCAAAGGCCCGTGAGCCAACACCTGCCGCCACCACGATCTGGTCAAAGCGTTCAGTGCTCTGCGCACCGTCTTTGCTGTAGCGCACAGCGATGCCATTGCTGGAAGATACGTTTTGCACGTCCACATCCTGCTCAAAACGAACGCCCATACGCTTGGCCGCTTCTGCCAAGCCAACCGTGAATTTGTGGATATCGCCTGTGGTGTCCGATGGCGTAAGAAATGCGCCATTAAAATCGCCGGTCAACGTAGGCTCAAGCGTTTTAGCCTCGCTCACCGAAATTTCGCGGCGATCCAGGCCACCGCGTTCCAGCAGCGTGTTCACATAGCGGGCATGCTTGGTGGCTTTTTCGCTTTTGTAGACATGCACAATGCCGCGCTTTTCGTGGTTGAAGTCGATGCCTTCAGCCTGCGCCCAATCAAACAGGTTCTTGCGCGCCATAATGCCGATCTCAGCAGAGCGCACAGTGTTGGCTTCGTAGTTGCGCATGGCCAGCATGAACTCAGCGACCCAAGAATATTTGTGCCAGCTGGGCTTCATATTGAAGAGCAGAGGCGCGTTGGCATCAAACATCCATTTGATGCCCTTCACAATGTTCGAAGGGTGGTTCCAAACTTCAGCATTACAGGCCGAAAGCTGCCCGCCATTGGCAAAGCTTGTTTCCATCGCGGGGTAGCGATGACGGTCAAAAACGGTCACTTGCAGCCCGCGCTTGGCCAGCGCATAGGCCGCCGTAATACCGGTAATGCCAGCGCCGATAACGGCAACACTGCGGCTGCCAGATTGTGAGATAACGCTAGGGAAATGCGCGCCAAGTGCGGTCGCGTTCTTCAACTGTTCAGACGTGGTGGGTGCGTTCATCAAAAGAGCCTCTCAAAGGTTCCAAAAGGACAGCAAAGACCAACAAGCGCTTGTCCGTTGCGCTTGGCGATCCCCATCTGTCCTCGAACCTGAGAGTTTGACCGCCTCATCCCTGTCTCCAGGCCGCATGCCTTTGGGGGGCATGGTGATGGGCGGCTTTCTCCTTCGGTGGATTGACCCAATTGGGCCAATCGCTCTCCAGATTGTAGTACGGCAACACGGTCCTTTCGCCTGAAAGTTTCCGGGGAGGTTGCTTCTTCGGCCCTGCTGATTACCCCAGCAGCGTCTCCCGTATTGCTGTTAGTGCAAAAGTCTTTTCACAATTTTGCAAAAGGCGCAATTCTGCGCGCACTGCAATTACGAGAAAATTTTGTGCAGAGCTTAGATGAGTCCTGCTGTTTTTTGCTCTGATCTGCCGCTACGCGATCAGACCAACCGGCTTTCCCTTCTGCTCTGGTCTGCCGCTACGCGATCAGACCAACCGCCCGGCGAATTCCCTCATCGCGCAAGGATATATCTCCACCCAAATGCGCGTCAGCGGCGCTGGTGCACATCCAAGCAAGGGTTTTGGCTGGCCATTGCGGAGGAATGTGATCGTCCCACTCCAGCGCGCTTACCGGGTTGATGCCCGATGCTTTGATAGCCACCTGCATTTCGGTGGCCACAGTGCCAGGTGACAATCCAAGCGCGCGGATGCCTTTCTCGGCAAACTCTTTGTGGAGCATGCGCGTCAGCATCAGCACAGCAGCCTTGGACGCGCAATAATGGCTCCAACCTTCCAGTGCATTGGTCGCAGCGCCAGAGGAAATATTGATGATCGTGCCACCACCTGCTGCCTGCATGGAGGGCAACACAGCGCGCGTACAATGGTAGACGCCCTTCACGTTCACATCGATGACCTTGCCCCAAGCGTCTGGGTCCAGCGCGTCCATCCGGCCAATTGGGTCGATCAAACCGGCATTGTTGATGAGTATCGTAACCGATCCGAAGGCCTGTTCTGCGGCCTTCACAGCAGCCTCCACCTGGCCATTGTCCGCGACATCGCAAACAACAGCTAAGGCTTTGCCGCCATTTGAAACGATCGCAGCGGCTTGCTCTTCGATCTCGGCACGCGAGCGTGCAGCCAGCACAACCTTGGCGCCTTGACTGGCAAACTCATGCGCCGTTGCCGCGCCAATGCCGCGTGATGCGCCAGTAATGAAAACTGTTTGGTTGGTGAGGTTCAGGGTAGGAGTCATGAGCGATCCTTTTGTTCTGTCCGCACCAATTGAGCAATTTCAGGTGCTAAAAGCGCTTGTGTTCAATGTCAGCGCTCTTAAGAAGGGCACTTGGCAAAAATAGCAAGCTCAACACCAGGTATAACCCGCCGGATGGCCCTGCAATTGGGTTTGGCGTGTTCCATACCAGCAAGTACACGGGCACAGCAAAGCCCGGATGTTTTGGTTCTGGGAGCCGGTATTGCCGGATTGTCCGCAGCGCGAACGCTCACCGACGCTGGCGCGCGCGTTATCGTTCTGGAAGCCTCACAGCGTATCGGCGGGCGCATATTCACCGACCGTTCGCTAGGCCTGCCGGTGGAGGTGGGCGCAGGATGGATACATGGGCCGCTTGGCAATCCCATCACTCGCCTCGCTCAAGAAGCGGGCTTAGAAACGTTTGTCACAGACGATGACAATTTTCAGCTTTATCGCAGCAACGGCACGCCCGTTTTAGACGCCCAGCTGGGCGAAGGCATCAACCGGCTGGAGAGCATCCAGCTTCAAATTGACGAAAGGCTGGGCAACGACATGCCAATGGCGGAGGCTGTCCACCGCTTTGATGGGAACGCGCTGGATGATCCTATCTTGTCCTGGATGCTGTCGACCTACACCGAGTTTTCAACCGGCGGTCCATTGGATACTTTATCGGCCCTTTATTGGGATGAAGATGAGGCCTTCCCTGGTGCCGATGTGATCCTGCCGAATGGCTATGACCGGGTGATTGCACACCTGGCCGAAGGGTTGGATATTCGTTTCGAGCACACTGTTGAGCAGATCGTGCAGAGCGGCACCGGCGTAGAAGTCGTCACCAACAAAGGACGCTTCGTGGCCACCAACGTCGTTTGCACGTTGCCGCTTGGTGTGTTGCAGGCTGGCAATGTTGCCTTTGATCCGCCACTCCCGCAGTCTCTTCAACGATCCATCAACAGTATCGGTATGGGCAATGTGACCAAAATGGCACTGCTATTTGAGCAGCCGTTCTGGCCGACCGATATACAGTATATAGGCATCACCAGCGCGTCACCCGGCCGCTGGAACTATATGATGAACACGCTCACGCATTCTGATGTGCCTATGCTTCTGGGCGTTAGCCTTGGTGCCTATGCGCCCCTTGCTGATGCCATGAGCACTGCTGAGGCGAGCGCTGATATGATGGATGTTTTGCGCGGCGTTTTCGGCAGCGACATTCCAAACCCGGTTGGCAGCTTAAAAAGCGCCTGGTCGGCTGAGCAACTTTCTATGGGCGCGTATTCTTTTTCTAATGTTGGCACAACGCCAGAGGATTTTGACCGCTTTGCAGTGCCCGTTGGCGCGCTGCACTTTGCTGGTGAGCACACAGATTTCGCCTATCACGGCACGGTGCACGGCGCGCATTTAAGTGGGATACGCGCCGCCACAACTATTCTGGACTAGCCATCCATCTTCAGGGCTTTGATGAAGGCTTCCTGCGGAATGTCCACCTTGCCGAACTGACGCATCTTCTTCTTACCTGCCTTCTGCTTTTCCAGCAGTTTTCGCTTACGCGTTACATCACCGCCATAGCATTTGGCCGTCACATCCTTGCGCAGGGCGCGTATGGTTTCGCGCGCGATGATCTTACCGCCAATTGCCGCCTGAATGGGAATGACGAACATGTGCTGGGGAATGAGCTCTTTCAGCTTTTCGCACATGGCCCTGCCGCGGCGCTCCGCCTGGCTACGGTGAACAAGCGTAGAAAGCGCATCCACAGGTTCAGCGTTCACCAAAATCTGCATTTTCACTAGGTCGCCCGACTCATAGCCAGTGATCTGATAATCGAAGCTGGCATAGCCTTTGGAGATGCTTTTCAAGCGATCGTAAAAATCAAACACCACCTCGTTGAGCGGCAATTGATAGACCAGCATGGCGCGCGTACCGACATAGGACAGTTCCTTCTGCACGCCGCGCCGCTCTTGGCAAAGTTTTAGGATCGCGCCGAGATACTCGTCTGGGGTCAGAATGGTCGCGGTGATCCAAGGCTCGCGGATTTCCTCGATCTTCATCACATCAGGCATATCAGCAGGGTTATGGAGCTCCATAACCTCTGGCTCGCCTTCATCATTGGCGCCTTGGCGCATCTGTAGCTCGTAAACCACCGATGGCGCTGTGGCGATGAGATCGAGGTTGAACTCGCGTTCCAGCCGTTCCTGAATAATTTCAAGGTGCAACAGGCCTAAAAACCCGCAGCGGAAACCAAAACCCAGGGCGGCAGAGCTTTCCATCTCAAAGGAGAAGCTTGCATCATTGAGGCGAAGCTTGCCCATGGCAGCGCGCAGATCTTCAAAGTCGGCAGCATCAATGGGGAACAGCCCACAAAACACCACCGGCTGAGCAGGCTTAAAGCCCTCCAGCATGGTTTCTGTCGGCTTTTTCTCGTCGGTGATCGTGTCGCCAACGCGGGTATCGGCAACCTCTTTAATGGAGGCTGTGAGAAAGCCGATTTCGCCTGGGCCAAGCGCATCCATGGTTGCAAGCTTGGGCGTGATCACGCCAACTCGATCCACGTCGTACGTGGCACCGGTGCCCATCATGCGCACCTTCTGGCCCTTCTTCAGGGTCCCATCGATAACCCGCACCAGTACCACCACGCCCAGATAGGCGTCGTACCAGCTGTCCACCAGCATGGCTTTCAGCGTGGCATTGGGGTTGCCTTTGGGCGGTGGTAAGCGCGTGACGATGGCTTCAAGCACATCATCCACGCCAAGGCCTGTTTTGGCCGAGATCATCACCGCGTCAGAGGCATCTAGCCCGATCACATCTTCGATTTGCTGCTGTATGCGTTCTGGTTCGGCAGCGGGCAGGTCCACCTTGTTGAGCACCGGCACGATCTCGTGGTCGTTCTCAATCGCCTGGTAGACGTTGGCCAGAGTCTGCGCTTCCACGCCCTGGGAAGCGTCGACCACCAGCAGCGAGCCTTCACACGCGGCCAGTGATCGGTTTACCTCGTATGCAAAATCCACGTGGCCCGGCGTGTCGATGAGGTTCAGCGTGTAGGTGATGCCATCCTTGGCCTCATACAGCAGGCGCACGGTTTGGGCTTTGATGGTGATGCCGCGCTCGCGCTCAATATCCATAGAATCAAGGATTTGCTCCTTCATCTCGCGCTCGGTTAGCCCACCTGTCATCTGGATTAGGCGGTCGGCGAGCGTCGACTTTCCATGGTCGATATGGGCGACGATGGAGAAGTTGCGGATGTGGCTGATTTCTACCGTTTCATCGGTGGGAACAGCAGACGATGTGGATGCGATTTGGTTCATGAAGCGCCTATAGCACCCGCCCTCACCCCGGCAAAGGGACGATCGTGTCGCGCCGGCAAACAGTGCGCTTTTTCAGAATGTATTTGACTAGTTTTACTTCAAACTATAATAGTTTGATATCAAACTTAATGAAACAAGCGAGTGAGACTGATGACCGATCCATCCCCTTTATCTTCTGCAAAGATGTCCCGCCGCGGCGTGCTGGCTCTTGTGAGTGGCGGCATCATTGTCGCGGCCAGTGCAGGCGCTGGAGTTTACGCAACCACACGTGACCCTGCAGCCGCGCGCGCGCCATGGGAAGAAGCAGGACGTCTGTATGACGACCCCGTGCGCAACGCCCTTTCCTACGCACTCACCGCTCCCAACCCGCACAACCGCCAGCCTTGGTTGATTGCGCTGCACGGTGAGCGCTCGGCCACCCTTTATTGCGATGATAACCGCCTTCTACCCGCAACGGATCCCTTTTCGCGCCAGATTATGATTGGCCTAGGCTGTTTCCTTGAAGTGTTGCGATTGGCAGCATCCAATGATGGGTATGAAGCGGTGATAGACCTGTTTCCACAGGGCTATCCGCATGACGGCGTGCAGGCCGATTTGCCGGTTGCGCAGATTGAGCTACGTTCAACAAACCAGGTGTCTGATCCGCTGGCAGAGCACATTCTTGCCCGCCGTTCGATGAAAGAACCGCACGACCTGACCCTTGGTGTTACTGCCGATACCGTGATGGCCCTGCAACCGGAAATCACCGGATTTGCAATCGCGGCGCAAGAGGTGGAGGCGTTTCGCGATCTGGCCTTTCGCGCCCATGAGATGGAAGTCTTCACCGACTACACAATGCAGGAAAGCATCGACCTGATGCGTTTCACCCGCGCTCAAATTGAGGCCAATCCTGATGGCATTGAGCTTGGCGGCGTCTTTCTGGAATCGCTTTACCGGCTTGGCCAGATGACGCCGCAGGCGCTGCAGGACCATGACAGCATGGCGTTTCAAACTGGCCTAGACATCTACCGCGAACTGATATTTTCCAGTTCAGGATTTGTTTGGTTCACCACGCCGGGCAACACGCGCCAAGATCAAATTATGGCAGGCATGGATTATGTGCGAGCCAATTTGAAAGCCACCGCTATAGGCTTGGGTATTCATCCACTAAGCCAAGCATTGCAGGAGTATCCAGAAATGGATGATTTGCGCGCTGAAATGGATGAGGTCGTGGGCGTTAACCCCGGCGAGCGGCTGCAAATGTTTGCCCGCATTGGCTATGGCCCCACAGCTCTACCTACCCCGCGTTGGCCACTTTCCAACCGCCTTATCAACGCTTGAACCCCCAAGATCGGCTTGGCAGGCAAGCCGAAGCAGTTTATCGGGCGAGGATGGCCAATACCTCGCCCCCAGCATCTGCCTTGCAAGATCATGCCGAGATAACCGACGCCACAAGGCCGACGCTATGGTTTCAGATCTTCAACGAAATTGGCATCATCAACCAGCTATCCACCACACAGCTGGAGCGGACCTTGCCAACGGGATTGAAGTTTGCCGACTTTCGCGTGCTCAATCACTTTATGCGGCTTGGTGGGCCACGCACGCCGCTGGCCTTGGCGAATTCCTTTCAGGTGACAAAGGGCACGATGACCCACACATTGCAAAAGCTGGATAGACTTGGCCTTATAACCATTGCTGCCCATGCAAAGGATGGCCGCTCAAAACTTGTTGATATTACCGATGCAGGGCGTACAGCCCACGCGCAGTCATTGGCCGGCCTGCTGCCGTCTATGGAAGGTGTTGTGCAAGGTCTTGATCCAACTGTAGAAACTGCGTTGCGCGACGCATTGCCAGCCCTTAGCGCCTTACGTGAGGCGCTGGATAAAGCGCGAGACTGACCGCATAACTTTTTATCCCCTTCGACGAACACATAATCGACCTGTGCCCCAAACAGGCGTAGGAAAAAGATGTTCAGGTGCCTGGATGGGTGCGCGCATGCGTGGTCGTTCAGGTGAAAAGGGAATGCGGTGTGACTGACCCAAACAGGGGGTCAAATCCGCAGCTGCCCACGCAACTGTAAGCGCTAGTCGTTTTTTTAAATGCCACTGAATCAAACCGATTTGGGAAGGCAAGAAACGGCATCTGATGCGCGAGCCAGGAGACCTGCCTGAGCACACACGCAAACGCGCACGATGGGTGCGCAAAGGAGCCAACCTATGCATATCGAACCTGGCGTCGTGGACGGCGCAAAACTCATCCTATCCTACGCCACTGCCGCAGGGGCTTCGGGCCTTGCTGCCAAAATGGCGTGGGACACGATCAAGCGTGATGGCTTGGCCTCATTCGGCATGCGCGCAGCGATTTCCACAGTCGCCGTTTTCATCTTCTTTGAGGTGTTCTTCAAATACCCTGTTGGCGTATCTGAGGTGCACCTCATTCTGGGCGCAACGCTCTATCTGGTGCTGGGCGCTGGCCCTGCGGCCATCGGTTTGGCGCTAGGATTGCTGTCACAGGGTGTGTTCTTTGCACCGGCCGATTTGCCACAATACGCCATGAACGTGACCACCCTCATTGTGCCGCTTTGGGCGGTGGCTGAACTTGCCAAGCGCATCATTCCTGCAGGCACAGCGTACGTGGATTTGCGCTACCGCGATGTACTTGCACTGTCGGCTATGTATCAAGGTGGCGTTATCGCTTGGGTCGCGTTTTGGGCGCTCTATGGCCAGGGCTTTGGTGCAGAGAACCTTGCCAACATCTCAAGCTTCGCCATGGCGTATGCGTTGGTGATCGTGCTGGAGCCGTTGATTGATCTGGCTGTTCTCGCAGGCGCGAAAGCACTAGGCGATGTAAGCCGTGACAATCCTTGGCTTAATGCGCGCCTACATCACGCAGCAGCCTAAAGCTAAAAACATGGTCTACACCGGCGGGAGCTAGCTTTGCCTAGTCTTCCTGCCGGTGCGCGAACGTCTCGTTGATGCGCTGTTCCACATAAGAACCGGCCTGGATGGGCTCATACTGCGGCGGATTGGCGGGCGACTGACAGCTATCAAGTACCGCAATATCGACATCTGGGTTGGTGCCGAAAAACAGCGGGATGGAATAGCGCTGCTTGCCTGACCGATTGATCGCCCGGTGGATGGTTGACTTGAAATAATCGTTGGTCCAGCGCTGCATCATATCGCCAACATTGACGATAAACGCGCCCTCAACCGGCGGTGCTTCAATCCACTCACCAACGGGGTTGAGCACCTGAAGTGCCGCTTTCTCGTCGGTGCAAAGAATGGTGAAACACTCATAGTCTGAGTGCGCGCCAATGCCGATCTGCTTTTCATCGATAACACCATCTTGCGGCGGGTAATGCAGCACCCGCATAACCGACAATGGTTTGGTGATTTTTGGCGCAAAAAAGTCTTCCGGTAATTCTAAGGCCAGCGCAAAAGCCTGAAAAATGCGCGCACCAAAGATAAGTGCTTCGGTATGGTAGCGCAGCAACGTCTGACGGAAATCATCCATACCCTGTGGCCACTGGTTTGGGGCGTAACCAAACAGGCCCTTATTGAGGTCTGGGTCGTCGGCTTCCAACTCCAATGCGAAATCAAAAGCCTCGTGCATATCACCCTTTGCAGTCGGATCAGTGTTTTCGGCCAACAACCCGCTATACCCACGGTTATTGTCTGAGTTTTCTGCGCTCACCGCCCGCTTTGCCTCGCTCGGTTGTGCAAAGAACGCATGGGCAGCGGAGAAAGTGTCATCGATCACGCTCAGCGGCACGCCGTGGTTGAGCGCATAGAAAAAGCCTACTTGCGTGCAGGCCTCGCGCACCTGCGCCCCTACTTTTGCACGATCAGAGGGGTTATCTGAGGTCATCGGCCCAAAATCGATCAGCGGGATCGCATCAAACGGTGTTGGCTTGGCCTCAAGGCCTGATGCAAAATAGGCCCTTGGGCCATTGCCGGTATCGACCGTTTCTGTGCTCATGCTGCATCCTCTTTGCTTGATCTTTAACGGTAAAATGCAGCGCAAACGATGATCGGTCAAAGTTAAATAATCGCCCATCCACTGGTAACATCTTGCCCTAGCGCACAATTTTTCGCATGAAAAACGATGCGCGACCTTTCCATCTGCCCTGCCAGCGACACCGATCTGCCCGCCATTTTGGCCATTTACAACGACGCCGTTGCCAATACGACCGCCATTTGGAATGAACATTTAAGCGATCTTGAGGGTCGACGAACCTGGTGGCAACAGCGCGTTGAGGTTGGATTTCCCGTGCTTGTGGCGCGACTCAATCGCCAGTGTGTTGGCTATGCCACGTATGGGCCGTTTCGCCCCAATGATGGTTACAAACACAGCCGCGAGCTTTCGGTTTATGTTGCTCCAGACCGGCGCGGCCAAGGCATAGCCAACAAGCTGATGGCAGCGCTTGAAACTCACGCAAGTCAAGCTGCGGTGCATGTGCTGGTTGGCGGGATTGAGGCCAGTAATGCCGCGTCTATCGCGCTGCATCGCAAGCATGGCTTTGTGCAAAGCGCGCACCTGCCGCAGGTCGGCCGTAAATTTGATCGCTGGCTTGATCTGGTGTTGATGACCAAGGTTCTGGACTAGAGAAGA
>JBGCDM010000138.1:0-18493 GCA_045105395.1 Devosiaceae bacterium
TGCCACATCACGGTCCTTATCCCGCCACACACCATCGGCACATAAGCGCGCATCCGCACCACCTTGCCAAATGTAAAAGGGCCAAATCTTAGGCTCTTCTTAAGGCGGCTTAACGGCGCTTAACCCAACTGTCCCAACACAAAACGCTAAAGCTGCACCTGTTTTACGGCTTTGCAAGGTTAACCATCTATCACCAACACCGTTCAGCTGTGGCGAATGGGAGCTCTCCACATCTGAGCAACGGTATGGCGATGGGTTGAACGCCGAACATGTGTGCCGTGCTTCGGTTGGGTTTTTGCGTAGGAGTACCTAATCCATGTCTGGTGTTGAGCCTGTCGCCAAACGCCGTTTGCCTGAAAAGTTGACGCTCACGGTTCGCCGTGCGCCTGCTTTCGAGGCCGACGTGCCCGCTACCAAGCGGTCTGGCACATTTAAGCCTGTTGGCGTCAAAGCGCCCTCCCTTAAAGCCTTAGGCAAGACAACAGCCATAGCGCTGTTTGGATCACTTATTGCGTTGTCACAGCCTTCAGATGTTGGCCATCTGGATGCTGCGCACCTTCTGGGGCTGGACGGCCCTGGCAGCGAGCGTTGGCAGACATTTCTAATGGCTTCACCGGCTGGTTCCATTCATGAGGCAACGCTGCATCTGGATGAGGAACGCGGCGCTGATCTGTCCCATGCTGGTGTTGGCAGCCTGACCGGTGATGGTGTGCGCCGTGCTACCATTGCGCCTGCGATCCATGAAGATGATTTGATAACCGGGTCGATAGCCCGCGACACACTTCCTGATGGTGCGGACCCCTTGGTTGCGCGCGATGCTCGCGAGCACCGGGCTGTCACGCCTGCGGTCCACGCGCTGGTCCAATCGCGCCGCGCTCCTGTTTCCATTTTTCAGCAGCATCCCTTTGCGCAGGTTGAAGTGGCAAGCCTGCCAACTGATGGTTTTGGCGGTTATATCGGCATGATCGCGCCTGCCCCTGACGATGTTATGGTGGCGACACGCGATCCAAATCCTGCTGTGCCCGGTCAAGCAGTACCGAGCCGTGAAGGACCCGTAGTTGGCCCAGCCGTGGTTGTGGATCTTGGGGATGAAGAGCCAAGCACCTATGCGATGGCGCTTGTTGATCCGTCTGCAGCATCATCACCTTTGGCCGCAACTGAGGGTCAACAGCAAATTTCAGCGTTCTTGAACAATGATCGACAGTTCCAGTGCTTGGCTGAGGGCATTTACTTTGAAGCGCGCGGTGAACCACGCCGGGGGCAAGTGGCTGTGGCGCAGGTGATTATGAACCGTGTGAACCATCATGAGTTCCCCGATACAATTTGCGGCGTGGTCTACCAGAACCAGCATTGGCGCAACCGCTGCCAATTCTCATTTGCTTGCGATGGCATACCAGAGCGCATCACCGAGCCGCTGGCATGGGACGAGTCTGAAAGTGTTGCACGACAGGTGCTTGAGGGCCGTGATCTGATTGATACGATCACTGAATCCACGCACTATCATGCCAATTATGTGCGCCCACGGTGGGCACCGCGCATGATCCGCCTGGACCGCGTGGGTTTGCATATCTTTTACAAAGGTCGCTACGGCGGTTGGCGCTAAAGCGGTTGTGCCGAAGCCACAGAGCAAAGTTCTAAGGTCAAACACTTTTAGGTCGAAAATTGCCCACGCGCACCCACCAGTTTGGGTGCGCGTTTTGCGTTTTGGCAGCCAGCTTCTCTGCCTCCCCAGCTGTTTTCAGCAGCGAAAAGCATGTCGCGCCAGAGCCGGACATGCGTGCAAAGGGCGCCTCGTTTAAAGCTGCCAAACAGGTGCTAATCTCTGGCGCAAGCTGCTGCGCAGCCGGGCCAAGATCATTGCGGCACTGCTGCAAGTAAGCGACTAAATCTTCAAACGAACGCAGCTCTGCATGTCTTGGCATGCTCGGATTGGACTTGTTTTGCAGCGCTTTGAAGATTGCGGGCGTGGCAACGCCAACGCCTGGATTGACCAGAACCACATGCGCTTGCGGCAATTCCACAGGCGTGTTGTCTTCGCCGATGCCGCCAACAATAGCTGGCTTACCGATAACGCACATGGGAACATCTGCGCCCAGTGCCAAACAGTCTGCCATCTCTTGCGCTGTAAGCGCGCGACCACCTGTAAGCAGGCAGATGAGAGCTGCTGCATCGGCTGAACCTCCGCCGATGCCTGACGCTATGGGCACATTTTTGGTGAGGTAAATGTGCACTGGCTCAGGCGCATCGCCCCATCTGCGCACCATAGATAGGGCATCACCAAGTGTGTTCTCGCGCAGCGGTGGGACGTTATCGGCAAAAGGACCATCCACCATGAGATGGTCTTTTGGGGCAAGCGCTATCGTTACCTCATCGCCAACACTGGCAAACGCGACCAAGGATTCCAGCGTGTGATAGCCGTCTTGGCGCTGCCCGGTCACGTGCAGCGCCAGGTTCAGCTTGGCGGGGGCAAGCATGGCAAGAACCTGCTAGCGCAGTGTTGGTATCTCATAGCCTTCCGGCCATGTGCCAACTGACTCCACCTCTTCACGCGTGAGGCCACGCTGTAGTTTCAACTGGATAGCCTCCACATCCACTTCATCGCTGTCATCAAGATCGCGTGCATGGCTCCACTGGAAGCGGGCTTCCAGGCGACGACCCACCATCCAATAGGCATCGCCCAAATGGTCATGGATCACGCCTTGGGATGGGTCCAGAAGCACCGCACGCTCGAGCTGCGCAACAGCATCTTCAAAGCGGCCCAAGCGGAAATACACCCAGCCAAGCGAGTCAACAATGTAGCCAGAGTCCGGACGCATCTCGACGGCGCGCTCCAGCATTTCAACCGAACGCTCCAGATGCTCGCCGCGATCTACCCAGGTGTACGCCAAATAGTTGAGCACATCAGGCTGATCAGGCGACAGATCAAGCGCGGTTAGAAAATCAGCTTCAGCCTGCGTCCACCGGTCGGTGCGCTCATAAGCAATGGCGCGCTGGTAAAACAGGGTCCAATGCTCACGGCGCACATCTTCAATGGTTGCAATGCCTTGGCTGTACACCTCAGCGGCACGATCAAAGTCGCGGCGCACACGCAGCACTGTGCCAAATGTGTTGATGGCTTCCAGATCTGAGGGGTCACTTTGGATAAGCGCCAAAAGGTGCTCATCCGCTTCATCCGGGCGCTCCAACTGATCAAGCAACACACCAAGGCGAATTTCAGCGGTACGCTTCAAGGCGTGGGTATCACCAATGCCCTCATAGGTTTCCACGGACCGCTCCCAGAGCTCAAGAGATTCAAACACGCGGGCTAAGCCAAAGCGTGCCAAATCATGCTGCGGGTGAACAAATAAAGCCAGATTGAGGTAGATCGCCCCCACCTCTTCGGCACCATCTTGGCCCAGCGCCAAGCCCAAACCATATAGCACCTCGGCAATGCCCTGCTGCGGTGTGGTGATGCGCTGGCCGAGCCCTTTGCCTGCCTCAAGCGCTTCTACATCGGCAATAATAACGGCATTGCTGGGGGCAAGTTCTAGGAAGCCCCGCAGCGCATCCAGCGCCTCTTCGGGACGATCATTGGCCAGCAGCGCCTGCGCGTAGCCCTGCACAAGCCGCAGCGCGCCACCATCTGTGGAATAGGCACGCTCCATATCCGCAAGGGCGGCGTCCTCATCCCCTGATGCCAAGCGAATGAGGCCCGCATGGTAGGAACTGTAGAGCTCCACCCAAGCGGGGCCGTCCAGGTCGTCTAGCTGCGCGAGCGCCTCCTCGGTGTCGCCGCTACCATGCAAAACCCAAGCACTAACAAGCGTTGAAACCAGATCGCCAAATCCATCGCTTTGATACGTTTCCAGCTCACGAAGAGCCGCACGGTATGAACGCTGGCGCGTTGCATCCAAAGCCAAGGTAAGACGCGACATGCCCGCATCACCAGAGGCTGCTAAAACGGCTGCAAGATCCAGCGCATCGGGCATACGCCCATCAGCCAGCTCCATGGTGAAGGCGCTTTGCAAAAAACGCTCAGACGTTGGATCCGCTTCATAGGCTAGGCGATAAAAATCGGCTGCGGAGGGAATATCGCGTTCCGTTTCGGCCAATGTTGCTGCCAGAAAAAGACCCGAAATCGATGTCGTTTCCTGCGGGGTCACCGGCGGTGCTAAATCGTCGGCTTGGTGCGTTTCGATCGCAATCGTATCGGCAAACGAAAGAGCGGGAAGCGCAACCAAAAAACCAGCGGCAACAAAAGCGGATGTAACAAATTTGAACATGCAGGCCCTTTGACGAACAGCGATAGGATGGGTGATTTGCTCACTCCATGTGTGCAGCAACAATGGCTTTTTCCCGGCAGATGCACAACAGAGGCTTTGCGCGTTAAAAGACCGCGTGATCACCCCGCTCTAAAGTGGCTTGCCCGCTTACCAGTTGCTGATAGTAGTCGAACAGGTTTTGCGTTCCATGTTCCGGGGTCGCATCGCCGTCGTAGCGCTCATTCTCAGCATCCCAAACAAGCATGGATTGCGTTGCGTAATAGCGGCCAATGCGCGCCAACTCGGCCTTTTGCGCAAGGCTGGGGATCAGCTTTCCAAGCGCGGAAAGCACCGCAATAATGGTGCTGATCATGGCCACAGGCACGTGCTTTATTTTCGGCTCTTTGCCAAGCAATGCAAAAAGCGCATCGGCTTGATCCAGCGGCGTGATGGCGGCCCCTGGCCCTCCGATGGGTAAAACCGCGTTTTTGCGCGTCTCATCGGTGAGGCACCCTACAACGTAATCTGCCAAATCATCATCACTGATCGGTTTGCAGGCAGTGAGTTTACCATCACCGAAAACCAAGAACGGCTTGCCCGCTCTTACCCTATCAAGCTGACCAGACAGACTTTTAAAAAAAGCGGTTGGGCGCACAATCGAATAGGTGATGTGTGAGGATTGGAGCGCAGCCTCAAAGCTCAGTTTTGCCTGCTGGAAGGCCAGAAGCGGCTTCTGCACGCAGATCGCTGAGAGCAAAACAAAGTGCTCTGCCCCAGCCGCTTTTGCCGCGGCCAAGGCATTGAGATTGGCTTGGTGGTCAATAGCCCAAGCATCAGCCGGGGCGCCCGTGCGCGAGGCAAGGCATGAAATGGCAGCGTCAAAAGGCTCACTCACAAGCGCATTGGAGAGCGACTCCGGATCAGTCACTTCGGCGACAATCTGCTGAATGCCTGCAGGCAGGTTGGCCTCTTGGCGTACAATGCAAGCCACGTGATGGCCGCCAGAGATCAAGGCGCGTGCGGTAGCCCGGCCGATTGTTCCCGTCGCCCCGAAGAGAAGAACCCTCACGGTTTGCGCCTACATATTGGGATAGTTTGGCCCACCGGAACCCTCAGGCACAGTCCAAACGATATTTTGGTTAGGGTCTTTGATATCGCAGGTTTTGCAGTGCACGCAGTTTTGCGCGTTGATCTGGAAGCGTTTGTTGCCATTCTGCCCCTCTCCTGCATCCTCAACCCATTCATAAACTCCCGCCGGGCAATAACGCTCCGAAGGTCCGCCATAGTGGCCAAGCTCAGATGTGCGTTGAAGGTCATCATCTTGCACCTTCAAGTGGACCGGCTGATCCTCTTCATGGTTGGTGTTGGACAAAAAAACCGAGGACAGGCGATCAAAGGTCAGTTTGCCATCCGGCTTGGGATAAGCAATCGGCTTGGCCTGCTTTGCCAATAATGTGGCTTCATGATCTGCTTTGCCATGGCCCAACGTGCCAAAAAGCGAAAAGCCCAGCTTGCTGGAGGTCCACATATCCAACCCGCCCAATATCACTCCAAGGCGCGTGCCATGTTTGCTCCACAGCGGCTTAACATTGCGCACCGGCTTCAGATCTGCGCCGATGGCGCTGACTCGCCAACCGGCGTCATACGCATCCAAGTTGTCGGCTGATCGCCCTGAAGCCAGCGCGGACGTCACCGCATCAGCGGCCTGCATGCCCGACAGCACAGCGTTGTGGGAGCCCTTGATGCGCGGCACATTGACAAAGCCTGCCGCACAGCCAAGCAGCGCTCCGCCGGGGAACGCAAGCTTAGGCACGGCTTGATAGCCGCCTTCGCTGATTGCCCGCGCGCCATAGGCAAGGCGCCTGCCACCTTCAAAAGTTGGCGCAATCATCGGGTGGGTTTTGAAACGTTGAAACTCTTCAAACGGTGAGAGGTTTGGGTTTTTGTAGTTGAGATGCACCACGAACCCCACAGCCACCTGGTTGTCTTCCAAGTGATAGAGGAACGAGCCGCCGCCGGTTTTGTTATCCAGTGGCCAACCGAAAGCGTGCTCGACACGGCCTGGATGATGGTTTTCCGGCTTCACTTCCCAAAGCTCTTTCAGCCCCAAGCCATATTTCTGGTGATCGGAATTTTTGGCCAGATCGAAACGGGCAATCGCCTGCTGGGAGAGCGAGCCGCGCACGCCCTCGCCCAGCAACACATATTTCCCATGCAGTTCCATGCCTGGTGTGTAGTTGCCCGTCTGCTCACCATCGCGGCCAACGCCCATATCACCCGTGGCCACGCCATACACCGCGCCGCTATCGTTGATCAGCAACTCTGATGCCGCAAAGCCTGGGTAAATCTCAACACCAAGCGCTTCGGCCTTTTCTGCCAACCAACGACAAACATTGCCGAGCGACACGATATAATTGCCGTGATTGTTCATGAGCGGCGGCATGGCGAAATTGGGCAGGCGCACCCCACCTGCAGGCCCGAGGTAATGGAACCTGTCTTCGGTAACTTTTGTTTTCAGCGGGTGGGTCTCATCGGCGCGCCAGTCTGGCAGCAGCGCATCCAGGCCAATAGGGTCGACAACTGCACCGGAAAGAATGTGCGCGCCAACCTCAGCGCCCTTTTCCAGCACCACCACATTGCAGTCTTCATTGGCCTGCTTCAGGCGAATCGCAGCGGCCAGGCCTGCCGGGCCAGCGCCAACGATGACCACGTCAAACTCCATCGATTCACGCTCTTGTGTCATCTTTTCCGTCCTTGCATCCATTATGCTGCACTGCACAGTTTGTGTGCGTGCCCTTTGTTCCGATATAAGGCTTGCAGGTCAACTCGCTCAAAGGTCGCGTAAGCCGGTCATGGACCAACACGCATTGAAAGAATTGCTGGAGTTTTACGACGCCGCCGGTGTGGATGCGAGCCTGGGTAATGCGCCTGTGGATCGTTTTGCCGTGGTAAAAGAGCCGCCCAGCGCTAAACTTGCAGCCGCACCTTTGCCTGCCGAGCCTCCGACACAGCAGCCCGATCCGCCGCATGTGCATAATCCAGAACAAGCATTGGCAACACAGGATGGCCTTGCGCAGGCGCAGGCATTGGCCACACAGGCGCAAACATTGGAAGAGTTGCACGCCGCACTGGCGGGGTTTGACGGCTGTAGCCTGAAGAAAACCGCACGCAACCTGGTGTTTGCTGATGGCAACCCGCAGGCGAACATTATGCTGATTGGCGAGGCACCAGGTCGTGAGGAAGATGCTCAAGGGCTGCCCTTTGTAGGGCGTTCGGGCCAGCTGCTTGATAAAATGCTGGGCGCCATTGGGCTCGATCGCACCAAGGTTTATATTGGCAATGTTATCTATTGGCGCCCGCCAGGTAACCGCACACCCACGCCGCAAGAGCGTGCGATCTGCGAGCCGTTTATTCGCCGCCAAATTGAGCTTTGCGCGCCAAAAGTGATGATGACGCTAGGCGGCTCGGCGCTGTCGTGTTTGTTCGGCATCAATGGGATCATGAAAACGCGCGGCCAGGTGCTGCCCTATGAACATGGCGACCTATCGCTACCCTGCGTGCCGACGCTGCACCCAGCAGCGCTGCTGCGCAACCCGATTAACAAGCGCCTTGCCTGGCACGATCTACTGGCCCTGCAAGCGCTGATTGAAGAGCATAAAGCACAATGAGCCGCATTGATGAAAGCCGCACCTTCATTCCGCTTGGTATTGCGGTGATGACGGTTTCTGATACCCGCACGCTTGCTGATGATAAGTCAGGGGATGTGTTGGTGAAACGGTTGGAAGAGGCCGGCCACCGCCTCGCCGATCGTGCCATCGTCACCGACGATAAGCCCGCCATTGCTGATAAAGTGCAAAGCTGGGTCGACCATAGCGACGTGGATATTGTTGTAACCACCGGCGGCACAGGCTTCACCGGGCGCGATATAACTCCCGATGCACTTGAGCCGCTTTTTGAGAAGCGCATGGAGGGCTTTTCCACGCTGTTTCATCAGATCAGCTTTGAGAAAATTGGCACCTCCACGTTACAGTCGCGTGCAACGGCAGGGCTGATCGGCACAACTTTTGTGTTCTGCCTGCCTGGCTCGCCAGGTGCCTGCAAAGATGGCTGGGACGGTATTTTGCAGTACCAGTTGGATTACCGGCATATGCCCTGCAATTTTGTGGAAATCATGCCGCGGCTAGACGAGCACCTAAAGCGCGGCGCGCGATAGCGACCCATCAGCCAGTTGAGCCTGGCCAAGCTGGTCCAATGGACCTATCGGCTGAGCCAAGTGTGTGCGTGAGCGCAACCTTAATATATTCGGCAGCCGCACCGCTGGGTCTGCCGCAGACCACTTTATTGCCCTGCCCTGTTCGCCTTGCAACACCGAGCGGCGCACAAGAATGCCTTGCGAAAGCCTGGCCGTGCCAAACAGCCGATTGGCAGCCAAAATAGCCAACCGACGACGCACATCCGCGTTTCCGCTCTCAGGCTCGTGCTCGGGCCGGAAAACAGCAGACAATTGCCCGCGCGATGTTTTCACACGCTCTTGGCGCTCAACAAAGGAGACCGCTTCATCCTGCCAGCCCGATGACAACACGGTTGCCTGATCAAGCAACATGACCCATGGCGCGCGGTGAGCGGCCGTTAGGGCCTGTTGTGTGTGAGCATCTGCATTGCCGGTGGCAGCAAGATAGGTGGCGCCAGAAGCATCAGCGATTTGGGCGGTTCCGTCGGTGGACGCCAAATCCAGAAAAACAACGTCGCGCACAATGCCTTCGGCTGCCGCAGCTACCAAAGGGCGTAGCACATCCAGAAGCACTGCCTCGCCATTGCGAGTACGAATGATGACACTCAACATGGTAATTTGCCTACCATAGCGATGCCTTATTTGGCGAGCGCGCCTCCCGTCGCATAGTGAATAGGATTTTTTGTTCTTTATTTGTTCTTTATTTCGCGCTAAAGCGTTGGATCAATCAGCGTAGTGAGGCGCACAAAATGGAACAGGTGAAACAAGACCAAGCCCGCAGGCGCGGACGCGCCGCGAGCACAAATACAAGTGGTCGGTTTGAAACACTGGGCCGGGTGAATATGGATGATGGCTGGGATTCACTGGCTGATCTGCCAGCCATGAAAACCGAAACCATTGCGGAAGCTGCACGGCACATTATCACGCGCAACACATCACCGGATGTGCCGTTTGATCGATCCATCAACCCCTATCGCGGCTGCGAGCATGGCTGCATTTATTGCTTTGCCAGACCTACGCACGCTTATATGGGCCTTTCACCTGGTCTCGATTTTGAGACCAAACTGTTTGCCAAGCCCAATGCAGCCAAGCTGCTGCGCGCGGAACTGTTAAGACCAGGCTACAAAGCAAAACCTATCGCGATTGGTACCAACACCGATCCCTATCAGCCCATTGAGAAGCAACAGCGCCTTATGCGCGGTTTGCTGGAAGTGCTGGCAGAGCTTCGCCATCCGGTGATGATCACCACAAAGTCAGCCATGGTTGCGCGCGATATCGATATCTTGGCACCTATGGCAGAGCTTGGCTTGGCAAACGTGACCCTATCAATCACCACGCTAGATAAGCGCCTAGCGCGGGCGATGGAACCGCGCGCTTCCACGCCAACACGACGATTGGCTGCGATTGAGGCCCTTATAGAGGCTGGCATTCCCACATGGGTGAACGCATCACCCATGATCCCTGCGTTGAATGATCATGAGCTAGAGGCCATTTTGCAGGCTGCACACCAGATGGGCGCGCGCGGGGCTGGATATATTTTGCTACGCATGCCGCTGGAGGTGCGTGATCTGTTTAAAAGCTGGCTTGTTGAGCACTATCCAGGCCGCTACCGGCACGTGCTTTCGGTGCTGCGCTCAATGCGCGGCGGGGCCGACTATGATGCGCGCTGGGGCAAACGCATGGAGGGTACCGGGCCTTTTGCGCAGGTGCTTGCCAAGCGGTTTAAGCTGGTGACCGGCCGGCTGGGGCTAAAAACCACCAAGCCCTATCTGCGATGCGATCGCTTTTTGGGCCACACCGCAAGGATTGACCAACTGGATTTGTTTGGCGGCGGGATGCCCTCAAAAACAGAAACGGGCACCATCTCGTGATGGTGCCCGCTCAACTATTGTAGCGAAAAAGCGCTTAGCCTTCAGCTGGGATACGCAGAACCTGGCCAGGATAAATTTTATCTGGGTCAGACAGCATGGGTTTGTTGGCTTCGAAAATTTTCATGTATTTCGAGCCATCGCCATAGGCTTTCTTGGAAACGGCCCAAAGCGTGTCGCCTTTTTCCACTGTGTGGAAATCAGCCGCAGCTGATGTGTCTTCAGGCTGAATGTTGTCTTCCACGCTTGCAATGCCATCGACATTGCCTGCCGCCAAAATGATCTTTTCGCGCAGTTCCTGCGTTGGCGCGGAGCCAGCGATCACGACCTTGTCGCCCTCAACTTTCACTTCCACATCGCCCTCTAGGCCCAGATCAGCGACCTCTTTGGCGATGGCTTCTGCTGGATCTTCATCCTTGCCAAAAAGTTTTTTGCCCGCGTCGCGTACAAATGAAAACAGTCCCATAGTGTGTCCTTTCACGTCCCCTAATGATGTGCCGGTGTTCCGGTCACCTTAATCTTGCATTCCTGCGCTTACCGCGCTGGCCATGGCTATAGAGACCTAGCGTGAGTATGAAAACCTTTGTCTTGCAGCACGGCACCGTGCAAGCGTTGGCAAAATCAAGAATCAAAGAGGCAAAACGTGGCAAAACGCTCTCGCGGAGCAACCTATGGGGCGCAATCAGGTGCCTTTGCCAACAAGGGGCCATCCAAGCCCGATGGCAGCTTTGAACGCCAAGCCCATGAGTTAGGCTTCAAGCGGGTATGCGGCGTGGACGAGGCAGGCCGTGGACCATTGGCCGGGCCAGTGGTCGCTGCAGCGGTTGTTCTGCCTGGCTGGTATGAAGGACCCGGCGAGCTGCAATTTCCCGATAGTTTGGATGGGTTAAACGATTCCAAGCAGATCAACGAAGCTTTGCGCGAAGCATTGTTTGCCGAACTGATGCAAATCGCTGATGTCAGCATTGCCAGCGTTAGCGCGGCCACCATTGATGCCCGCAACATTCGCAAAGCCTCGCTGGAGGCGATGCGCTTGGCCGTGTTGGGATTAGCGGAGCCGCCTACATTCGCGCTGATTGATGGTAAAGACGAACCACCGGGACTGCCCTGCGCTGCCACCGCGATTATCAAGGGTGATGGTCGCTCGCTTTCAATTGCAGCTGCATCCATCTGCGCCAAAGTCGCGCGCGACCGCATGATGGTGGCAGCCGACACACTTTATCCGCGGTATGGATTTGCTGCCCATAAGGGTTATGCAACAGAATTTCATCGTGAGGCGCTTAAACGTATCGGCCCATGCCCTCTGCACAGACGCACCTTTACACCGGTGCGTGAAGCTCTGATGAAAACTGCCGATTAGGGCTTATGTCCCGTTCGCTGCGTTCTACCGCAACGACCGCTTCACGTTTTGGTCACCCTTTCTCAACGTCCCCTTTACCTTAACGCTGCATGATCGCCCCACTTGTTTAGTGTTGCGTACAGGTTGGGTCATGTCAGTTTTGCGTATGGAGGCGCAGCGTAATCGCGCCTCCCATTCCCCTTTAGAAAATTCGGCCAGCGATAATCTTGCGGCCTATCTCAATCAGGTCACCGTCGGCGACTCAATTGCGCTGATGGAGAAACTGCCAGCCGGCAGCGTCGATGTGATCTTCGCTGATCCTCCCTACAATCTGCAGCTTCAAGGTGGGCTTCAGCGCCCTGATCAGAGCGATGTGGATGCGGTGGATGATCACTGGGATCAGTTTGATAGCTTTGCTGCCTATGATGCCTTCACCACAGCATGGCTGCTTGCTGCACGGCGTGTGCTCAAGCCAAATGGCACGCTTTGGGTTATTGGCAGTTATCACAATATTTTCCGCGTTGGCGCCAGCCTTCAGGACCTGGGATACTGGGTGCTGAACGATGTGGTTTGGCGCAAAACAAACCCGATGCCCAATTTCAAAGGCCGCCGCTTTGCCAATGCCCACGAAACGCTCATTTGGGCAGCACGTAGCGAAGACGGCAAGCGCTACACCTTCAACTATGATGCGTTGAAGGCGTTTAATGATGATGTGCAAATGCGCTCAGACTGGACGCTGCCAATCTGCACAGGCGGTGAGCGCTTGAAGGATGATGACGGCAACAAGGTACACCCAACACAGAAGCCAGAGTCGCTTTTGGCGCGCGTATTGCTCGCCTCGACCAAGCCAGGCGATGTGGTTCTGGATCCGTTTTTTGGCACGGGCACAACCGGCGCCGTGGCCAAAAAGCTTGGCCGTAATTTTATTGGGCTGGAACGTGAGCACGAATACGCCGATGCTGCCCGTGCGCGCATCGAGGCGGTAGAGCCGGTACCAGTAGCGGCGCAAACTATGCTGCAAGGCAAGCGCGCATTGCCACGCGTGCCATTCGGCGCGCTGCTAGAAGCTGGTTACATTATGCCCGGCGATGAACTTGTCGATGGCCGCGGGCGTCATGCGGCGCTTGTGCGCGCAGATGGAACATTGGCCAGCGGCGACCATGAAGGCTCCATCCATAAGGTGGGTGCGTTGGTGGAAGATCAGCAAGCTTGCAATGGCTGGACATTCTGGCACGCAAAGCGGGATGGTAAGCTGGTGTCGATTGACGATTATCGGGCTGAAATTCGCAAGAAGACTGTTTAGACCTTTTTTGCACGGATGCCTGTGGCAACCTTCGGCACAGCTGCTTTGAGCACTTTCACCATGACGGTTGGCCAGGCCTCATTTGCCAGCCTATCAGGTGGTGACCACCAACCATCCGGTGTTGGCGCGGTATCACTGTCGCGCCTGTATACATCCAAAGTCAGCGCAAAATGCGTGAACACATGTTCGATTGTGCCCACACGTTCGGCGTCTTGATAAGGTGATGACACTTCAGCAGACCATTGCGTGGTTGGCACCTGCGTCATGTTTGGCAGAAGTCCACCATCGGGCCGCTTTTCGCACCATACGGACCCATCCTTGCGCACAACAACCAGCGCCGCTCCCAGCCGTTTTGGCTTTTCTTTTTTCGGGGCCTTAACCGGGTAGGCTTCCATATCGCCAGCCTCAAACGCCTTGCACGCACTGTTCCAAGGACAGAGGGAACAGGCAGGATTCTTCGGTGTGCAGATCGTTGCGCCCAGATCCATCATCGCTTGGGCAAAATCGCCAGGACGAGCAACATCCAACATGGTGGTGACTTTCTCGCCGACCTGCCGCTTTACCTTCGGCAAAGGATCTGACAGGCGAAAGAGCCGTGTGACGACCCGCTCGACATTGCCATCCACAACCGCTGCAGGCTCACCAAAGGCAATCGATGCAATGGCAGCGCTGGTATAATCGCCAATACCCGGCAAATTTTTGAGTTCGCGTGCTCTGGTTGGAAATTTGCCACCATGTTCATAGGCCACAACTTTAGCGCAAGCATGCAAATTGGCCGCGCGGCGATAGTAACCAAGCCCTGCCCAAGCGGCGCGCACATCATCATCGCTTGCTGCAGCTAGGGCCTGAACAGTGGGCCAGCGCACAATAAACTTTTCAAAATAGGGAATGACAGCCGCAACAGTTGTCTGTTGCAGCATGATCTCAGAAAGCCAGGTTTTATAAGGGTCTTGGCGCTTGCCCGCTTTGCTGGCCGTTGGGCCAATGCGCCATGGCAGAGCGCGGGCATGTTTGTCGTACCAGGACAAAATTTGCCCAGCAAGCACATCGCCCACCTGGGGTAGGCTCGTCATGAAGCTTAGTTGATGCGTGCTTTCACATCTACAATTGAACTGTCGATGAGATCAGCAGCGGTTTTGCCTTTGGCCTGCTCTGAAAGCAGCGCTTCGGACGCGGCAATAGCAATATCTGTCGCTTTTGCACGCACTTCGCCTAACGCCTGCGCCTCGGCTTGGGCAATACGGCTTTCAGCAGCAGCTGTACGACGCACAATCATCTCTTCCAGCGCTTCTTCGGTTTCAGCGGTCATACGCTCGGCCTCAGATTTAGCTTGCGCTAAAATCGCATCAGCTTCTTCGTCAGCATTTTGCGTCTTGCGGCGGAAATCAGCCAGAACAGCTTGCGCTTCCTCACGAAGGCGGCGGGCTTCTTCTAACTCGTTGCGCACTTTTTCAGCGCGCGCGTCCAAGCCTTTGGTGATCATACCTGGCACTTTTAGGTACGTGATCAGAGCTAGAAACAGGATAAGGCCAACGAGTGCCCAGAATGATGAATCCATGATGGGTGTTCCTGTTTAGCTTTTCGCTATTGCGTCAACGGCCTTGGTTACCGCTGCCGCTGTTGGCGCTTTGGGCGCAAGCTTTTCCATGATCGCCGAGACGGCATCAGATGCAATGCTATCAACCTGCCCCAACGCTTCAGTTTTGATCGTATTGATGCGTGTTTCAGCTTCAGCCAGCTTGGCAGCCAATGCCTCTTCAGAAGCCTGACGTTTGGCTGTGGTTTCAGCGGTCAACTTATCGCGTGTTTCGCTGGCCATGCTCTGAGCACGTGAACGTGCTTCAGACAGTGCTGTCTCATAATTCTCAATCGCTTCATCGGTTTCGCGTTTGAGCCTTTCGGCCTCCGCGATATCGCTGGCGATACGGTCGTGGCGGTCTTCCAAGATGCCGGAAATGCGTGGCCCTGCGATCTTTGAAATCACATAATAGGTGATGCCAAAGGCTATAACGAGCCAGAGGAGCTGCGACGCAAAGGTCGAGGTATCAAACGGAGGAAAAGCCCCGCCTGCCTCGGCTGCTGCGTGTGCGACGTCTTCGGTGGTTGCCATGACTGTTTGTCTTATCTGTTTTGGCGCGCTCTATCTCAGCGCGTGAAACGAAAAGTGTGGTTAGGAAAGATCACACAGCCAACGCGCTTTGTATCAAGCGCGCTGGCCATATGCGCTCATTCCCAATGAGACGCAGCACACATGGCACTGCATCCCGGTAGGTTTTTTAAACGGCGAACAACAAAAGAAGCGCGACGAGCAGCGAGAAGATGCCGAGCGCTTCAGTAACGGCGAAGCCGAAAATCAGACGGCCAAACTGGCCGTCAGCTGCTGATGGGTTGCGAAGAGCACCCGAAAGATAGTTGCCGAAGATCGAGCCAAGGCCGATCGCGGCGCCGCCCATGCCGAGGCATGCGATACCGGCACCAATGAATTTTGCTGCTTCTGCTTCCATGATTGAAACTCCTTTGGAATGAACGAAGGCGATTAAACCTGGCGACATGCGCCGCCGGGATTGAGGTGATTAGTGTGAAGGGTGAAGGGCGTCGTTGAGATACATGCAGGTCAGAACCGCAAACACATACGCCTGAAGGAAGGATACGAGAAATTCCAGCGCTGTCATGGCGATCACCATGATCATCGGCAGGATCGCTCCGCCAATGCCCAGTGCACCAAGACCGCTGAGCGAAACGACGAAGCCAGCAAAAACCTTCAAGGTGATGTGGCCAGCAAGCATATTGGCGAACAAACGCACAGACAGCGAAATGGGCCGCGAGAGGAATGAGATAACCTCAATCGCAACAACCAATGGCACCAAAGCACCGGGTATACCGTCGGGCACAAACAGCTTCAGAAAGCTAAACCCGTGCTTCATGAAGCCGTAAACAACTACAGTGCCGATGACCAACATGGCTAGCGCGAACGTAACGATGATGTGGCTGGTCACGGTGAAAAAGTAGGGGAACATGCCAAACAGGTTGGCAAATAGCACAAACATAAACAGCGAAAACACCAGCGGGAAGAACCGCATGCCCTGCGTTCCGGCTGCATCGCGCAGCATGCTGGCCACAAATTCGTAGCTCATCTCAGCGGCGGCCTGCCAACGTCCTGGCACCAAACCGCGGCCAGATGTTGAGAGCACGAGAAAGGCTGCAACCGCGCCGGTTGTCGCCATCATGAACAGCGATGAATTGGTGAACGAGAAATCCAGACCCGCAATTTCGATCGGTACGATCGAATGGATCTCAAATTGTTTGATAGGATCGTTCGCCACGTTGATCTGCTCCTGGAACCGGAATATCGGCATTGTTCTTAAAATCGATGTTCTTATGTTTCAAGAGGCTGGCCAAGCCAACCCTTAATAGCGGCAGCCTTTACCGACCTTCATGCCACTATTTCTCTGTGTCATGTCGCCGCGCCGTCGACCCATTGGTATTTGGTGAGGGAGGAGGCGCAGACATGCCCTTGGGCAAGGCAACAAGACCTAGCGTTCTCATGACGTTTAGTACACCCGCTGCAAACCCCAACAAAAGCAGGATGACAAGGCCAAAAGGCGAAGTTCCTGCAAAACTATCTAAAAACCAGCCCAAAGCACCGCCAACAAAGATGGCAGCAATGAAATCTGAGGAGACACGAACCGCCATGCCAAACTGCGAGCGGTCGGCTTTTTCTGCCCGTTCTTTGGCCGGGTTTGGTCTGCGCGCATCCAATTTGGTTTCCAACGAATCCAAACGTTGACGCACATCGGCGAAGTCATTGTCGTCTTGCCTTGGCGAGCTATCGCCGTCGCGCGGATCATCAGTTGGTCGCTCGCCCAAAAGGTGCTCCTGAATTATGTGCGATGTGAAGAGGGGCCGGGCCGGGGCCCTAACGTTGGCAGACCATAGGTGTTGGCTTGCACGCTGTCAACGCGATCCAACGCGTTAAAAGCCATCTAACTTCATGATATTATGGTATTTTCAAAGCGTTAAGCTGCGCTCTCAGCTTCCACCATCGCCTCAGCTTCTGCCAGAGCAACCGACACGATTTGGCTGACGCCACGCTCAGCCATTGTGACCCCAAATAAGCGATGCATACGGCTCATGGTAATTGGATTGTGGGTAACCACCAAGAAGCGTGTGGATGTTCGTCCTGCCATCTCATCAAGCAGATCACAAAAACGCTCCACATTGGAATCATCCAGTGGAGCATCCACCTCGTCCAAAATGCAGATTGGTGCAGGATTGGATAAAAACACCGCAAAAATGAGAGCCATAGCGGTCAGAGCCTGCTCCCCACCGGAAAGCAGCGTGATAGATTGCGGTTTTTTGCCTGGTGGCTTGGCGATGATATCCAAGCCAGCATCCAGCGGGTCATCGGCATCAATGAGCTTTAGCTCAGCCTCACCGCCCCCAAAAAGCTTGGCAAAAAGCTCTTGGAATTGCTCATTCACGCGGTCAAAAGCTTCCAGCAGCTTAACCCGGCCTTCGCGGTTGAGCGTAGAAATTGTGCCGCGCAGCTTTGTGATCGCCTCAGCAACATCGTCACGCTCCATCACCAGCGTGTCGCGGCGCTCGGCAACCTCTTCAGCTTCTTGTTCAGCAGCTAAGTTCACCGCTCCAAGACGCTGGCGGGCTTCTTTGAGCTCATTAAGCTGACGTTCCAGCACATCCAAAGCAGGTGGCTGTGTGCCGGTTTCAAAGCCTGCCATCGCCATTAGCTCGTGCGGGGCTGCGTCAACAGCCTCCAGAATGGTCTCCTGCAGGGCGGAGCGTCGCTCATCCGCGGCAGCATGACGTTCTTCAGCGCGTCCATGGGCTTCACGGGCAGCGAAATAAGCCTCTTTTACCTGTCGCGCCTTGCCATCGGCTTCACGTTGACCGCCTTCAATGCGTGCCAGATGGTCAGCCGCCTTATCACGGGTTTCCTCAGCACTGGCCAAAGTGCTGGCAAGCGAGCGTCGTTTCTCAACTAAGCGTCCCGGCTCGCCATCCAACTTCTCAAGCAATTCAACAAGGTCTGCACGGCGTTTGGCCAAGGTTTGGGCATGGGTTGCAGCAGCATCGGCGCGGCGCTGCCACGCTTCAATGGATCGGTTGGTCGCCTCAAAGCGGCGGCTATGGTCGGCAAGTTCACGGCGCAACTGATCAAGCGCTGCAACCGCTTCATCGCGCGCGCGCCTGGCAGATGCTTCGCTCGTTCCGGCGGAGGCCAGCGCTGATTCCAGCTCGGGCAGCGTGTGGCTTGCATTCGCGCCTGCCTGTGCGCTTTCCACCTTTTCCTTCGCCTCCGCCAAAGCAGCACCCAACCGGGTGGCTTCATCGTGTGCGGCGGTGATACGCGCGCCTTCACGCTCTGCTTCACGCTCCAGCGCCAATAAGCCACTGGCGGCTTGATCGTAGGCCTGACGTGCACTGCTTTCATCGGCGCGATGCGCAGCCCAGGCTTTGTCGGCATCAGTGAGCGCCGTAAGCGCTGTCATA
>JBGCDM010000139.1:0-15306 GCA_045105395.1 Devosiaceae bacterium
CCCAATACGTCCTTCGCTGATCTGCGCGGAAAAACGCGAACGCCACGGCGAGAAGCCGTGGCGCGCATGGATGGCATCAACGGCCATGAAGCCGATATTGTGCCGGTTTTTGGCGTATTGTCCGCCCGGATTTCCAAGGCCAACAAGCAGATGCATGGCGTGCCTCGTTTAACTGGGCCAGTGACGGCGAGAAGTTTACTCCTCGTCGTCCTTCTGGTTGGCAGCAGGAACTTCAACGCTCACCTCTTCGCCATCACCAGCTTCGTCTTCTTCAGACTTCAGCGCAGCAGGTGATGCAATCGTGGCAATCACAAAGTCGCGGTCGGTGATGGTTGGCTCGGCGCCTTTTGGCAGGTTGATGGCCGAAATACCAAGCGTGTCGCCAAGGTCCGCTGAACCCAGATCAAGTTCCAGGAACTCGGGGATCGCGTTGGCAGGGCAGTTTAGCTCCACCTCGTGGCGCACAACGTTCAAAACGCCGCCAGCTTTAAGGCCGGGCGATGTTTCTTCGTTCAGGAAGTGCACCGGAATGTTGACCGTAAGCGTCGCGCCTTTCGACACGCGCAGGAAATCAACATGCATTGGGAAGTCGCGCACGGGGTCGAGCTCAAAGTCCTTGGCGATCACCTGGTGCTTTTCACCAGCAATGTCGATCGTACCAACGGTGGTCATAAAACTACCGCTGTGGATCAACAGGGTCACCTCCTTGTAGGGCAGCGCAACCGGGATCGGATCTTTTTTGTCGCCGTAAATCACGGCGGGCAGCTTGGCCTCGCGTCGCAGAGCACGGGCAGCTCCCTTGCCGACCCGTTCGCGCCGCGCACCAGCTAGTTCATAGCTCTCACGCATGGCATTTCTCCAATAAAAACAAAAAATCGCCGGACAATCCGGCGAATACTCCACGCGTGCCTCCAGGGGGGTCTGGCGCGGATGGCGGTCTATAACGCTGTTTTGTGTGCGATGCAAATAGCACTTGTGGGATCACTGTAGCCTGCGTAATTTGTTAGCTTGCAGGGCAAAGAGTGGCCGCCCTGCCATAGGTGGTTTACCACCCAAGCGCCGCTCTTCTTTCGTATGGAAGGAGAGAAGGCTATGGCCTCTGTCTCAAACACGCAGTCTATTGATCCCGATCAGTTGGTGAAGCGGATGCAAAGCGGATCGGCTTTGCAGATATTTGACGTTCGCAGAGCTGTCGCTTTTGCTGAAAACCCCAGAATGATCGATGGTGCCAGCCGGTTGGTTCCATGGAATTTGCCTGGTGCACTTGAGCAATTGCGTTTTGCCGGCCGCGAGCGTTATCAACTTGTCATGGTGTGCGTTTATGGGCACGCCGTGAGCCAAACAGCGTGCACGATTGCCCGTTGTCATGGGTTTTATGCGGTTTTCCTTGCTGGTGGATTGGAAGGCTGGACGGCGCGTGGCTATCCCACTTTTGGCCAAGCGAATAGTGCAGATAAGGGATATCAAGCATGAGCCAGATGGATGGTGAGGTTGGCGGCGATGGCATGGTCTCTTCGACCAATCTGGCTGACGTTACCGCAGCCTTTGGGCGGGTTGGTATGCTGTCCTTTGGTGGCCCAGCGGCGCAGATAGCCCTGATGCATAAAGTGGTGGTGGATGAGAAGAAATGGCTCTCTGAGGATCGGTTTCTGCACGCGCTGAACTATTGCATGCTGTTGCCTGGGCCCGAGGCGATGCAGCTGGCGACCTATATTGGGTGGCTGTTACAGGGCGTTCGCGGTGGACTGATTGCAGGTTTGCTGTTCATCTTGCCCGGCTTTCTGGTGTTGCTCGGTCTTGCCACACTCTATGTGAGCCTTGGCAGCGTACCCGCCGTTGAAGGTTTGCTGTTTGGCCTACAGGCGGCTGTGCTTGCCATCGTGCTGCAGGCGCTTTTGAAGTTGACCCAGAAAACGCTCGCCACGCCTCTTGCCGTAGCGCTGGCGCTTGCGGCGTTCACATCGCTTTACGTTTTCAATGTGCCGTTTCCGTTGGTTATTGGTGTGGCGGCATGTCTGGGCGTGGCTGTATGGGGCGTGGGAGAGGGCACCTCTCTGGAAGCACCCATTGTCAATAATGCTGCCCGTAACACATCGTCTCTGCGTGCGGCGGGCGTGTTTGCGCTGTTGTGGCTTGTGCCACTGGCATTGGTTGTTGTGGTGCTGGGCTTGGAAAGCATTTGGGCAAGGCAAGCGCTGTTCTTCTCTTGGACCGCCATCATCACTTTTGGCGGTGCTTACGCGGTGCTTGCTTATATCACCCAAGTGGTTGTGCAGGACTTTGCCTGGATTGCCACGTCCGACATGGTGACAGGCCTTGGGTTGGCCGAGTCCACACCCGGTCCCTTAATACTTGTACTGGTGTTTGTTGGCTATGTGGCTGCTGCGCAGGCGGGCCTAGATATCGATCCGGTTTGGGCAGGCCTTTTGGGTGGAACGCTTACCCTTTGGTTCACATTCATCCCCTGCTTTCTATGGATATTTCTGGGGGCTCCCTTTGTGGAGCGGACACGCGAAATCATGTGGCTAAAAAACGCGCTGCGCGGTGTTACAGCCGCGGTGGTGGGTGTGATTGCTTCGCTTGCGGTTTGGTTTGCAATCCAAGTGCTGTTCGATGTGGTGAGCGAAGTAAATCTTGGACGCATAAGCCTTCCAGCGCCTATGCTCACTAGCCTCAATATCCCAGCACTTGCTATTGCTATTCTTGCTGGCGTTCTGTTGCTCGGCTTGAAGCGTGGGCCATTCACCACCCTTGGGATTTGCGCTGCCTGCGGTGTTGGGTTGCGCGTGTTTGCCTAACAAACTTTAGGAAAACAGGCTTGAGACCGATTTTTCAAGCGCTGTGCGCATAACCGCTTCGCCCAAAAGCCCAGCCACGGTGATCACGCGGATGTTGTGGGCGTTCTTCACCGCCTCGGTGGTCTCGATGCTGTCGGTGATGACCAGCTCTTTCAGGTTCGAGCCAGCAATACGGGTCACCGCCCCGCCAGACAGCACGCCATGGGTGATATAGGCGGACACTTCCTTAGCACCACGCGCAAGCAGCGCATCAGCTGCATTGCACAGCGTGCCACCGGAATCGATGATGTCATCAACCAGCAAGCATGACATGCCTTCCACTTCACCGATGACGTTCATCACCTCAGATTCGCCTGGGCGGTCACGGCGCTTATCGACAATGGCCAGCGGCGCATCCACGCGTTTGGCAATAGCGCGGGCCCGCACCACACCACCAACATCAGGCGACACCACGGCCAGCGGACCGTTGGCGACATAGTGGTCCATAATGTCTTTGGAGATCACCGGTTCGGCAAACAGGTTGTCGGTTGGAATATCAAAGAAACCCTGAATTTGCCCTGCATGCAGATCAATCGTCAGCACGCGGTCAGCCCCGGCTTCGGTGATCAGGTTCGCCACAAGCTTGGCTGAAATTGGCGTGCGCCCAGCGGTGCGTCTGTCTTGGCGGGCATAGCCGAAATAGGGAATCACCGTTGTGATGCGCTTGGCAGACGAGCGACGCAGCGCATCCACAAGGATCAGCATTTCCATCAGATTGTCGTTGGCTGGAAAGCTGGTCGATTGGAGGATGTAAACATCCTCGCCACGCACATTCTCTTGAATTTCAACGAAAATTTCCAGGTCAGCAAACCGCCGCACCGTCGCTTTGCACAATGGCACGTCTAGGTAGCCCGCAATGGCATTGGCCAGCGCTAGGTTGGAGTTTCCGGCGACAAGCTTCATCTGGGCGGTCCTGATCGGGAGAGGTCGCCGGTGTGTTAGCGAAAGGCCCGCGCTGAGTCCATTGGCTGAAGCGGCTGTTTCGGCTCGATTTGTGACCAACGTGGGGCCAACTTTGGTTTAGCTTGGGTTGCTGCGCAGCCAAATCATCATGCGGTTGGCCACATCTTGCGCAATCAGTTCCGTTGTGGTGGCATCAACCAATGCCCAGCCATCGGGACCGGAGCGTGGAATAGAGCGTGCGCCAGACACACGATGGCGCAGGTTTCCGCGTGCATCGAAAATATCAAAAACGTAGATGACGGATGTCACCTGATCGGCAGGAATAGCGCTGACTTGCGAGCGTACAACATATTGGGCTGTTTCATCTCCAAAGAAGGCAAACTGCAGGCCACGATCAAATGCCGCATCATCAATTGCGTCAAACAATTGGGTGGCCTGGGGTTCGGGCGCTGTTGTGATTGGCGCCAGTGACACGCGCGGCCATTGCGGCGCGGCTGGCTGAGCAACTGGTTGTGGCTGTTGCAAGCCCGATTGAACGGCGTCCTGCAAGGATTGTTGCTGGGTAACGTTTAGTGGGTTGGCATTGGGGCTGCGTTGATCAGCAAACGGGTCGCTGCCTGGTACTGCGCGCGGATCAATGCGCGAAAAATCCTGCAACGTGGTGGTTTGACCAAACTGATCTGTTGGTGGGCTGGTTGAAAGCGAACCTGGCTGTAGGGGAATGGAGCCTGGTTGCTGCGCAGTTTGAACTGCTTGTGCGTTAGGAGTGCTGATTGGCGTGCCGTTGGGTGTACCAAGCGGCTGGGCTGCAACTGCGCCAGGCAAGGGTGCTGTTTGCACCTGCGTCACCGGTTGCGGTGTAGCTGGGCTTACTGTCTCCAATGCGCCGCCCGGGCCCTCTGGCGAGGCACAAGCAGCCAGAAAAAACAGGCCAAAAACTGGGATAAGGCGGTGGATCACTTAAGATACTCGACTCAAACAGACACAAGCAGTCATGGCGGGCCTTATCACGCTAATCATTGGCCGCGTCCACCTCGTGGCCGTTTCAGTTCACCGTCCATGTGTCAGCATGATGGCGCTGGCCAGCCGTCCATAGTCCGGTTCACCCTGGTGGGTGGCGCGGCGGTAGCTATAAAATAGCTCTGGCTCGCTATAGGTGCAGCGACCAAGTGCGCGTGCTTCTATCCCGGCAGCAGCAAGGCGATCGAGTGTGAAGCTTGGCAGGTCAAACATGGCATGGTTTGCCCGTGTTGATGGGGTGAAGTAACGCGCATTGTCGGGTGTTTTGTCCGTAAACTGCGTCACGAATTCCGGGCCAACTTCATATGCAATGCGCGAAATAGAGGGTCCAAGGGCGGCTTGTATGTTGGGCCGGGTTGCCCCTTCGGCTTCCATCGCCTCAACAGTTGCTTCCAGCACGCCATTCAACGCGCCCTTCCAACCGGCATGGGCCGCACCTATGACCCCTGCCACTGGATCAGCGAAAAGGATCGGTCCGCAATCTGCCGCTTGAGCGCAGATGGCAAGTCCAGGGGTGCGGGTGACGATAGCATCGGCACGTGGTGCGGCATTGGTTTGCCATGCAACTGCAGTGCGCACGCAAATGGCGCTGTGGTGCTGATACACGGTGAGAAAAGCATTAGCACCCAGATGGGCCTGAATACGCGCCCGGTTCACCTTGACCAGCGGCACGTTATCGCGCGAGCCAAGGCCAGTGTTCAGGCTATCATAGATGCCCGTGGATGCGCCGCCTTGGCGGGTGAAAAATCCGTGGCGAATGCCGGGCAGGGCGGCAAGGCCGTCATCGAGCAGGGGGGTAAGGGGCTCGCTCATTGTGTTCCTTCTTGGGGGTCTTTTGCCACGCTGCTAAGGCCTGGCATTGGTATGTCGATGCTTGCGAATCCCAGCACTTTAAAAAGCCTGCCCATGCCCTCATCGCCCGCCAATCGTTCAACAGCAAGGCTGATGTCGTTTTGGGTTTCCTGCGGCCTTCCAGCGCCTAGTTGACCAGCGCGTTCCAAAAGGCCCAGCGCCAACAAAAACTGGCCTTGCCCCGCTGTGGCAATGGTTTGCAGGCCTGCTTGGCGCAATTGCGATGCCATGTGTACAAAATCAATATGCGTGGTCAGGTCTGCTTCACCAGGCTCACCCAGTGGATCTGCTTTTCGGTGGGCTTTAACGGCCTGCAACGTATCTCCAGAGCCCGGAACAAGGCTTCCATAATCAAGGATCAGCCCCGCTCCACCATACTGTCGGGCATGTTTGGCAATCGTGATGATCGCGTTGTCTTGCGCGTGGCTGTGCTCGATAATCGTTCCAATGGGTAGGTTGGTTGGCACAGATTTTGGCGCGGGCAGAGGTGTTTTTTCAACGCCAAATGTAAGCTCGCCGGCATCATCCAGCCCAATCTTGCGCACGTTCCAGCCCTTTTCGGTGCGCACCCATTGATTGGTCGGCAGGGCATCAAAAAACTCGTTGGCCACCCAAAGCGTTGGCAGCGCTGGCAAATTGTCCATATCGCTATGGTGCACGGGCGTTTGCCCGGTTTTGGCCAGCATCTCTATCTGTTTGGCTGTAAGCGTAGGGCTGGTCTCCACCAGGTGCACCTGCGCGGCCTTTGCGCAATCTGGATCAATCGACAGGACCCGCAGAATATCTGCCATCAATGTGCCGCGCCCAGGGCCAAGTTCCACCAGTGCAAAAGGAGCCGGTTTGCCGAGTGCTTGCCATGCTTGCAGCAGCCAAACGCCTATCATTTCACCAAACAATTGGCTGATTTCTGGCGCGGTGGTGAAGTCACCCTCAGTGCCCAGTGGATCAGCTTTTTGGTAATAGCCATGCTGCGGATGGGCCAGGCACAGCTGCATATACCGGCTAACGGTCATGGGGCCGGTGGCTTCAATGTCCGCTTTGATGAGGTTAAGAAGCGCGTTCATGGGGTGGAGTCTGATGCTCCGCGGCGCGAGAGAACAACTAGCAATAGTCCTGCTGCAATCATGGGCAGAGAGAGCAACTGCCCCATGGTGATCAAACCGCCGATCAAGCCGATAGCGGGATCAAAGGCGCGCACATATTCGACCAAGAAACGTGCAATGCCGTAACCAGCGGTGAACAAGCCGCCAACGAGCCCTGGATGCTTGAGGCCACCAAGGCGGATTGCAATCGCGCAGACAACCAGCAGCACCACGCCCTCGCCAAAGGATTGGTAGAGCTGACTGGGATGGCGCGGCTGATCATCGGCTGTTGGAAAAACCATGGCCCAGGGCAGATCGCTTGGCCGCCCCCAAAGTTCAGCATTGATGAAATTGGCCAACCTGCCAAAAAACAGCCCAATGGGTGCTGCTGCGCCAACAATATCAAACAGGCTAAGCGCGCTTTGACCGCGTGAGCGGGCAAACAGGATCATCGCAACGATGACGCCCAGCAGCCCGCCATGAAACGCCATGCCGCCCTGCCAAACGTAAAGAATGGAAAGCGGTTCAGCCAGAAAACGTGCAGGCTCGTAGAACAGAACATAGCCAAGCCGGCCACCAAGGATCACGCCGAGGGTGGCCCATGTGAGAAAGTCATCAATGTCTTCGGTGGTGTAGGGCGCCCCTGAGGCTGGCCAAAGTTGCGGGCGCTGCACCAGACGGCGCACATACCACCAGCCGCCTACCAAACCGGCAATGTAGGCCAGCGCATACCAGCGCACGGCGAACGGGCCGACCTCAATCAGGATCGGGTCAATAACCGGAAAGGCCAGAACGGGAAGTGTCGTGAGCGTTATCATAAGTGCCTGACGTTTTGTCGCGTGCCGAGGACGGCTTTGTGTGTCTGCCACTCTCTTGCATGCGGGCGGAGGGTGGACCATATGTTTTGTGAGCTGGTGGACCCCATCACATAGAAGGAATTGCATCATGTCCCAATCCAATAGCCGTTTGTTTGACGATCTTGGCCGCTTGATGACCGATGCTGCCGGACTTGCCGATGGCATGCGACGGGAAGTTGAAACTGTCGCGCGCAGCCAGATGGAGCGCATGGTTGCGACCATGGATATTGCGCGTGAAGAAGACGTGGATGTGCTGAGCGAGATGATTGCAACGCAGCGCACCACCAATGAGGCGCTGGAAGCACGGGTTGCTGTGCTGGAAGAGCAAATTGCAAAACTTGCTGGCACTTCAAAGGCTTAAGGGCGTTTGAGCGGCGCTGTTTTTGGCGCCTCTGACCCAATAATCCACACCCAGGCTTTGAGTTTTACACGGCTAAAATTATGATTCACGCCCGCACAGGGTTGATGTGGGGTGCTCCGCGCTAGGGCCTCGCTTATAGTTTTCATGCAGATAGATTCGTATTGCCGGGTTCGCCTTGTCACGTTTGGTGGGGTGGGTCGGCCTAAGGATAGGCAGCATGTCACTGGCCGATTTTGAGGTAGACCGCCTCAATCACCCCGTCGATGTTGTGGAGCACCTCGCTTCGCTTAATGAATGGGCTTTTGAACGCTCTAGCGATCAGGAAATCACCATTTCGGTGGCCGGTACCTGGTCGTCATACCATGTCTCTTTTTCTTGGATGGAAGAGCATGAAGCGCTCCATTTGGCCTGTGGGTTTGACCTAAAAGTTCCGCCAATCCGCCTTGCTGAAGTGACCAAGCTGCTGGCTTTGGTGAATGAGCAACTTTGGATGGGCCATTTCGATCTGTGGCGTGATCAGTCTGCTATCGTGTTCCGGGCAACGCTTCTGCTTAGCGGTGGTGCCGACGCTACGCCGCAGCAATGCGCGCGTATGCTAGAGGCTGCCGCAGATGTGTGTGAGCGCTATTATGAAGCGTTCCAATATGTGGTGTGGGCAGGCAAGAGCGCGCCAGATGCCCTTGCCGATGCGCTGTTTGAGACCGCTGGTGAGGCGTAAGCCGATGAACCAAGTTTTTCAAAATATTGTGGTTGTGGGCGCTGGCAAAATGGGTGGCGCGCTGGTGGATGGTTGGTTGCGCGATGGCGTGCCAGCGAGCGCTATCTCTTTGGTTGACCCGGTTCTGGCCGAGAATGATTATGGTTGGGCCGAGAAGGGCGTGGCGTGTTACGCGAACGCTGATGCGCTTACTGGCGCGCAAGCGGATTTGCTGATGCTCGCCGTTAAACCGCAAATGATGGATGCTGTGTTGCCGGGATTGGCAGCTTTTGACCATGCCGGGCTATCCGTTCTTTCCATCGCTGCCGGAACGCCGCTTGCAAGGCTTGAAAGTGCCTTTCCGCAGGCGGTTTGCATTCGCACCATGCCCAACACCCCAGCGGCTGTTGGCGCTGGCATCACCGCAGCCTATAGCCCTTCTGCTAGTGATGCGGTGCGTGAAGGCGTGAGCGGTTTGCTGGGCGCTGTGGGGGCGGTTGTGTGGGTGGACAATGAGCCAGCCATGGACGCTGTAACGGCCATTTCTGGCTCTGGGCCTGCCTATGTGTTCCATATGGTGGAAGCTTTGGCTGCGGCCGGTGAGCAGCTTGGCCTGCCCCAAGAGACGGCCATGGCGCTGGCCCGGCAGACTATTGTCGGTGCTGGTGCCTTGCTTAATACCAGTGAGGAAAGCGCGCAGCAGTTGCGGGTGAATGTTACATCGCCAGGTGGTACAACCGCAGCAGGACTTAATGTGTTGCAGCAAAGCGGGGCATTGGCCGCGTTGATGCAAGCCACCGCAAAGGCTGCCTTTGACCGATCGGTTGATCTTGCTGCATCCAAACCGGCGGAAAACCCGTAGGTTTCTGGCAAGCGCAGGAGAAACCATGCTCAACAAAACCGAAACCAAAGCCGTCATCAAAGCGTTCACCAATGCGCTTATGACGAGCTCTTACAATGACATCACACTGCGTAAGTTGGCCGAGGCAGCTGATGTGCCGCTGGCTAAATTGTTGATGAGCTTTTCGACCAAGCTTGAAGTGTTTGAGGGTTTTGCCAAACAGATCGATGAGGTCGTGCTGGCCGAGGATGATCCCGACATGGCTGAGGAGCCAGCGCGCGAGCGGCTGTTTGATGTGTTCATGCGCCGCTTTGATGCGCTGCTGCCTTATAAGCTGGCCTTGATCCAGTTGAGCCATGATGGCCGGCGTGACCCCACTTTGCTGCTCGGCTTGAGTCGGGTTGCCTCCAAGTCGATGGCGCGTATGGCCGCCAGCGCTGATATTGATGTGGAAGGCCCGCGTGGTGCCATCGTGCTTGCTGGCATGGTGCAGGTTTATGGGCGCGTGATGGGTGTCTTCACAAAGGAAAGTGACGAGGGCCAGGCTCTTACCATGGCGGAGTTGGACAAAGCGTTGCGCCAAGCAGAACGTCGCATTGGTGATCTGGATGGTTTGGTAATGCTGATGCGGGGCGAGGGCGGTGCCAATGGTGGCCCGCTTTGTCGTCTGCGCGAGCGTATGAGGCGAAAAAATGACGATGATGCACCCGAAGCCGAAGCGGCTTAAACCATGAGCGATACGATCAACTTTGATGATTTTCTGAAAGTTGATGTGCGCGTGGGCACCATTATTGAGGCTGAGCCTTTTCCGCAGGCGCGCAAACCTGCTTTCAAGCTGCGCATCGATTTTGGCGATGAGATTGGCATCAAAAAAAGCTCCGCGCAGATTACCAAGCATTATACGCCAGAGACTTTAGTGGGGCGGCAGGTGATGGCGGTTGTGAACTTTCCACCCCGGCAGATCGGGCCATTTATGTCCGAGGTTTTGACCCTTGGTGTGCCCGATGCGGATGGCGAGGTGGTGCTGTTGCAACCCACGCAAGACGTGCCCAAAGGTGGGCGCTTGTATTAGCGCTTACGCAGGCAAGGTTACGGTCGCGCGCAGGCCTCCCATCGCGCTATCGCCCAGCACAATCTCCCCGCCATGCGCACGGGCAATGTCGCGGGCAATGGCAAGGCCAAGGCCGGTGCCGCTGTCATCAAGGTTGCGTGCTTCATCGAGCCGGAAAAACGGTCGGAACACATCCTCGCGGCTGGCTTGGGGGATGCCCGGGCCATTGTCCTCAATGGATATGAGCAGCCTATCGGCGGTGCGTTTTGCCGTCACTTTCACTGTGTCGGCATGGCGCAGGGCATTGTTGACCAGATTTGTGATCAGCCGTTTGAATGCGATGGGCTTCACCGATGCTTCGCTCTTGCCCTCAAATGATAGCTCTATGTCATTGGCATTTGGTGTGTTCATCACCACAGCCTCAAGCAGCGCTTGCACATCGTTTGGCGTGCTTGCTTCGCCATCATCGCCTTTGGCGAAGGCCAGGTAACCCTCCAACATCGCCTGCATTTCATCCACATCTTGACCCATCTCGCGGGCTGCTTTCTCATCGCTCAGCAAAGCAAGCTCGAGCTTGAAGCGTGTGAGAATGGTGCGCAGATCATGGCTGACGCCTGATAGCATGGCAGTGCGCTGGTCCACATGGCGTTCAATGCGCTCGCGCATCTGCCAGAATGCAACGGTGGCGCCGCGAATTTCCCGTGCACCACGCAGTGACATTTGCTCATCTACCGGCTGCCCGCGCCCAAAACGATCTGCAGCATCTGCCAAGCGTAGAACAGGGCGGATCTGGTTGCGTAAAAACAGCACCGCAATAACGACCAAAACCAGTGAGGTGCCGATCATCCAGATCAGAAAGATATGCGAGTTGGAAGCGTAAGCCTGATTGCGCCTTGCAAAAACGCGAAGCACTTGACCTGCATCCATTCGCACGCGGACTTCCACCAGGTTCGATCGACCGACCGTATCAATCCAAAAAGGGCGCTCAATACGGCGGGAAATTTCTTGGCTTAGCGTGCGATCCAAAAGATCAAAGAACGGTTTGGGCAAGGCTGCAGGAAGCGCCGTGTCTGGTAGAAACGCGACATTGAGATCCAGTGCATCGCGGGCAATGCGTATAATCTCAGTTTGGTTGGCTTCATCGGCGGGAAAGGTGTCCACCATTTCGATCACGGCGGCGATATCGCGCGTGACGGCCTGCGACAGGCGTTCGGTAACCAGTTCCCAATGCCGCTCCATGAACACAAAGGCGACAACCGATTGCAGAATAATGATCGGGGTAATGATGATGAGGATTGATCGGGCATAGAGCCCTTGTGGTAAAATCGGCTTGGTAATTTTTCCGATAGCAGAGATCAGCCATCGTAGCCCCGCAAAAGCCGCTCCCAGGGGTGCGATAACAGTGCTGGCTGCCGAATTGGCGGTGTGCTGTCCGTTAGTGGCGCTGCTGCCATCTTTACCAATGGTGCGCGAAAACACCCGGCGCAAACGCGCCAACAGGCGTGTAAAGACAGATCGGGCTTTGCCCGCTGGCACGGCTTTGCTGTCGGTCTCTTGCCAGTCGGCCATGGCGCGAAGCACATCCTGGGGTTAGCGTTGGTGCGGTTGAGGGCTTACCCCTTTAGTCCGTCACCAGACGATAGCCTACCCCGCGCACTGTTTGAAGGTGAATCGGGCTTGCTGGATCATCTTCCACTTTGCGGCGCAGGCGCGTCATCTGCACATCAATAGCACGGTCGGTTTTGTTGGGATCATCGCCGAGCAGATCAAGCCTCGACACCGTGGCATTGGGCCGGGCTGCGAGCATCGACATGATTTCGCGTTCGCGCTCGGTTAGGCGCACCGGCGCGCCATCGCGGGAAAGCTCACGGCGGGCAAGGTTGAACCGAAAGGTGCCAAAATCCACAGCATCCACGCTGCCGCTGCCCTTTGGTTTGGCAGCTTTTAGTACATTGTCGATGCGCAGCAACAATTCGCGGGGCTCAAAAGGCTTGCCAAGATAATCATTTGCGCCAGTTTCAAGCCCCGCAATGCGATCATCCGCACCGCCGCGCGCTGTGAGCATGATCACGGGAATGGCAGATGTTTTACGCAAGGTTTCCAGATAGGTGAAACCATCTTCGCCGGGCATCATAACATCCAGCACCACCAGATCGAACGCCAAGCCAGAGGCTGCGCTGCGTGCTTCCTCGGCTGATTTGCACACGGTAACGCGGTAGCCATTATCGCCCAAATAGCGTTTGAGCAGGTCGCCAATGCGTGCATCATCATCAACAATGAGGACGTGCGCGGCGGTGTCGGCAGGAATGATCGCGGAAGCAGCGGTTGCCATATGGCAGCGTCCTCACATGTCGTGCCGCGCAGCGGGGATACGCTTAGCGGCCCGCTTTGGCAGCGGTATCCAGGTTTTCCAGGGGCGTAACGGGATCGTTCATCAGCGCGCGCAGGAATGTGCGCACATCATCACGACTCGCCTCCGGTATAGCCTGCAATGCGCCCTCTATCCGTGACGATTGTATGGCAACCAGTTTTTCAGCCAACTCAGCGCCCATGTGGGTGGTGAAGAGCAGGCGTTGACGCCGGTCATCAGGCCCTGCTTTTTGCTCAATGTGGCCGCTCTCAATGAGGTTTTTTAAAACCCGCGCCAGGCTCTGTTTGGTGATCTGAAGTACGTCCAAAAGCACAGCAACAGTCATGCCGGGATGGCAATGCACAAAATGCAAAACGCGGTGATGGGCGCGGCCAAAGCCAAGCTCGCCAAGAATGGCATCCGGTTCACTGATGAAATCACGGTAGGCGAAAAACAGGTTCTCGATGATCGCCAATGTATCGGGATCAATAGATTGGCTTGGTATTGTTTCAGAAATCAAATTTATGTCAGCCATGTTGACATATTTCCGCAAGGTTGTTACCAAGTTGCCTCTGTTGGCGAAACAAACGGTCTTCCCGGTGGGTTGGCGTTTTCATTTCTTGCTTTCAGTGCCGCTTTGTTGAGCAGGCTGATGTGTTTGGAATCAGCCTCTTCAACGATCAAAGAATGGTTCGGGCTTTTCAAGACAATTGAGGCACCCGCGCAAGCACTTATCACAAAACGTTTTTCATTTGGGAGTGAAGACTATGGCCGGTGTGCCCTTCGATCAGTTGTCCGGACAAATCTGGATGAACGGTGAGTTTGTCGAATGGGACAATGCCAAGGTCCATGTCCTGACCCATGGTCTGCATTATGGCTCGGCTGTGTTTGAAGGCCAGCGCGCTTATGGCGGCGTTGTGTTTGAACAGACCGCGCACCACGAAAGATTGCTGAAATCAGCTGAAATCTTGGACATGAAAATGCCCTACAGCGTGGAAGAGCTGAACACGGCGTGCGAAGAGGTTATTGCGCGCAACGGCTTCACCGATGCGTATCTGCGCCCCATCGCATGGCGAGGCTCGGAAATGATGGGCGTGTCTGCCCAGAAGAACCGCATCAATGTTGCCATCGCGGCGTGGGAGTGGCCAAGTTATTTTGCGCCAGAAGAGCGCATGAAAGGCATTCGCCTGGATATTGCCAAATGGCGTCGCCCAGACCCTCGTACGGCACCGCATAATGCCAAGGCCGCTGGCCTTTACATGATCTGCACCCTTTCCAAGCATGCAGCTGAGGAAAAAGGCTATGCTGACGCCCTGATGTATGATTGGGAAGGTTATGTGGCTGAGGCAACCGGTGCCAACATCTTCTTCATTGAAGATGGTGTGATCCACACCCCAACGCCTGATCGTTTTCTTGATGGTATCACGCGACGCACGGTGATTAAGCTTGCCAAAGCGCGTGGTATTGAGGTGGTTGAGCGCCGTATTCTGCCGCATGAAATGGCGCAGTTTAGCGAGTGCTTTATTACCGGCACCGCTGCTGAAGTGACGCCAGTGTCAGAGATTGGGCCGTTTACGTTCACCCCTGGCCAAATCTCGCAGAGCCTGATTGCTGACTATGGTGTGGCCATCCGGCCTAATGCGGCTCAGGCTGCCGCTTAGGGCTTCGTTTCCCAGCGGTCTGCATCGGCATCATCAGATGCCTTAGCTTCCACCCAGCGCGCCTCATCAGAGGGGTTCGCTGGGTGTTCTTTTTTCCAGAATGGCGCTTTGGTCTTCAGATAATCCATCAGAAAGTCAGCCGCCTCAAAAGACGCACGCCGGTGTGCAGAGGCGGTCACAACCAGCACAATGGGTGCGCCTGGCTTCAGCTTGCCATAGCGGTGGATAAGGGTGATGCCTTGCAGCGGCCAACGGCTTTGCGCCTGTTCTGCTATGGCGGTGAGCTGGCTTTCCGCCATGCCAGGAAAATGCTCTAGCTCAAGCGCTTCCAGGTGCCCGCCTTCATCGCGGCAATAGCCTGTGAAGCTCGTTACTGCGCCAATGGCTGGGTTGCCCGCATGCAACGCGGCGATCTCCACGCCAGCATCAAAGGGTTCGGCCTGCACCAAAACCTTCATGCCTAGCCGCCAGTCATGGGCGGGAAAAAGGCAGCCTCACCTGCGCCAGCAAGCTGTGCGTCATCCTCAGCCAACGTTTTGTCCAGCGCCACACGGATGATGTCTGGGGTCTCAAAGGCGTAGGCATAGCCTTCATCAATGCTGGCCAGCCATGTTTTCAGCGCGCCAACAGTTGTCACATTGGTGGGAATATCGCGGGTTTCGCTCTCAACACCAACACGCTCACGAACCCAGGCAAAATAGAGCAGTTTCATAGAATTGTTCACGGATTAGGCCTCGTCAGCAGCAACGAGATGGCCAATGCCTGCACGCACATAATCATAGCCCGTCCATGCA
>JBGCDM010000140.1:0-3798 GCA_045105395.1 Devosiaceae bacterium
ATCATCGTCCGTGATCTCAACTGCGAAGTTCTCACCACGAATGCTATCGATCGTTTGCGTGGCGCGACGCAGCGGCTTATCGACCAATTGGACCAACGCAAAGGCAGCCGCAAGAGCCAACACGCTTCCCATGGCTGTGGCCAAGATGATCAACGTCTTACCGCTGGCAAAAATCTGCAACATGCTATCGGAGCGCTCAACCAACAGGCCGGACTCCATGTCCGTGAATTCGGCAAGCTGGCCGCGGACCGCATCCATCTGTGATTTGCCTTGGCCCTGAATTTCCATTTGCTGGCCTTCAACACGCGTCAACGGGTCACGAACCAAGTTGATCGCTGTTTGAGCATGATTCTGCCGCCACGCCATTCCAGCGGCGACAATGTCGGTGACCAGTTGTTGGGCCCGCGGGTTATCAGAGGTTAAATCGCGCAGGCGCTGCATGTTCTCATCGAACATTGCCACACCCACGTCATAGGTGCCCAAAAAATTCTCGTCAGCAGCCAAGAGGAACCCGCGTGTTGCAGTTTCCTGGTTGACCATGCCCAGCAGCGCACCATCGATGGCATCAAGTACTTCAAAGGTGTGGTTTGTCCATCCCACACGCTCTTCAGCCTGATTCAGCTTGTGGTAGAGCGTTGCGGAAACACCAAATAGAACCACCAAAACGCACGAAAAGGCCAAGGCAAGCTTGGCGCGAAAATTTACATTTTTGAGCAGTTTGGTCGCAGGCATTCCCTTTGTCATCTCTGCGCAGGTGGCGTGGTTTATGTTTGCAGCCACAAATAGCAACTCTGATCCTAAGCAAAAGTTAAAGGGGCGCTCGACTGCGCGCCTTTGGTTGTACTGGCCGTTTTCACCCGAGAGTTCATCGCTGCGCGCAACCCCTTTCCATTCCTGCCAAAACATTCTATAGCCCCGGTAACGTTGGAAATAACTCCAGCGTAGCGCTTTGGTTTTGGGAACAAACTTTCCCTGACACGGCGTGCCTGACCTGCGCTGGACGACATCCCGGGCAGGCCAAATTTTTCCCTAATCTAGAGGAGTATCCCGATGTCGATTACGACTGAGCGCAAAGCTGCGCTGATGGAAGAGTATGGCAACAAGCCTGGTGATACGGGCTCGCCCGAGGTTCAGGTGGCCATTCTTACCGAGCGGATCAACAACCTGACCGGTCACTTCAAAGACCACAAAAAAGACAACCACTCTCGTCGTGGCCTTTTGAAAATGGTTAGTCTGCGCCGCAAGCTGCTTGATTACATCAAGAAAGGTGACGACGCCCGCTACCGCTCATTGATTGAGCGCCTCGGCATTCGTCGCTAAAATAAGCCTTTCAAGGGCACGCTGGAAACTTCTGGCGTGCCCTTGGCACTTTGCCTGCATAGTAAGCGGCGAAGGCCACCTCTACCGCCAGTTTTGTATCTTGTTTGCTCACTGGCAGGATTGCCGACCTCTGAACCTTATCAGAGCTCCGTCGTCTTGCTGTTGGCTCTTGAGCTCGATTTCTGGCACTGACGGATAAGCCCGCATTGCGTACACCTTATCGGTGTTCGCCGCGCGTGTTGGCCTTCGCTTCTTGTATTGGGCAAAGAAACCGGTTCGATCCATGGGGGATGAACCGCTTTAGACCGGGGCGGGCTTCAAACGGAAGCCACGCCCAATGCAAGGAACACACATGTTCAATCATCATAAAATTAGCCTCGACTGGGGCGGCCGCGAACTGACACTGGAATCGGGCAAAGTTGCTCGCCAGGCTGATGGCGCGGTTATCGCCACCTATGGCGAGACCACTGTTATCGCCACCGTTGTTTCGGCACACCAGCCTAAGCCGGGCCTAGATTTCTTCCCGCTGACGGTGAACTATCAGGAAAAATATTACGCTGCTGGCCGCATTCCTGGCGGTTTCTTCAAGCGTGAAGGTCGCCCGACGGAAAAAGAGACCCTTGTCTCCCGTCTTATCGATCGTCCGATCCGTCCATTGTTTGTGGATGGCTACAAGCACGAAACCCAGGTGATCTGTACCTGCATGTCCTACGACATGGAAAACGATCCAGATATGCTGGCTATGGTGGCTGCCTCTGCTGCGCTGACACTTTCGGGCGTACCTTTCATGGGCCCAATCGGTGGCGTGCGTGTTGGCCGCCTTAATGGTGAGCTGGTTCTGAACCCAACCATCGACCAAATGGAAGACACAGAACTCGATCTCATCGTCGCCGGTACAAATGATGCCGTGCTTATGGTGGAATCTGAAGCCAAAGAGCTGGATGAGAAAACCATGCTCGACGCCGTTATGTTCGGCCATCGTGGCTTCCAGCCTGTGATTGACGCGATCATCCAATTGGCAGAAAAATGCGCCAAAGAGCCACGTGACTTCCAGCCTGAAGATCTCTCAGAGCTTTATGACGCAGTGAGCGGCATGGTCTCGGACGATCTGGCAGCAGCCTACGCCATCACCACCAAGATGGAACGTCAGGATGCGATTGGCGAAGCACGCAAAAAGGTTATGGCCACGTTCTTCCCAGAGGGTGCAGACGCACCAGCTTGGACTGAAACGCAGGTTAAAACCGTCTTCAAAAAGGTTGAAGCGGCAACTGTTCGCGGCAACATCCTGAAAACCAAAAGCCGCATTGATGGGCGTGATCTCGTCACCGTTCGTCAGATCGAATCTGAAGTGGGCGTACTGCCTCGCACGCACGGCTCGGCGCTGTTCACCCGCGGTGAAACGCAGGCGATTGTTGTGGCCACGCTTGGTACCGGCGATGATGAGCAGATGATCGACGGGCTGGATGGCCTACACTTTGGCAATTTCATGCTGCACTATAACTTCCCACCGTTCTCGGTCGGTGAAGCGGGCCGCGTTGGCTCACCGGGTCGTCGTGAAATTGGCCACGGCAAACTTGCATGGCGCGCGATCAACCCAATGTTGCCAGCCAAAACCGAGTTCCCCTACACATTGCGTGTGGTTTCGGAAATCACTGAGTCTAATGGCTCCTCCTCCATGGCCACTGTTTGTGGCACATCGTTGGCGCTGATGGATGCGGGCGTTCCGCTGAAGGCTCCAGTGGCTGGTATCGCGATGGGCCTTATCAAAGAAGGCGATGATTTTGCTGTTCTTTCCGATATCCTTGGTGATGAAGATCATCTCGGCGATATGGATTTCAAAGTGGCTGGTACAGCCAACGGCATCACATCGCTTCAGATGGACATCAAGATCGATGGCATCACCGAAGAAATCATGCAGATCGCACTTGATCAGGCCAAAGGCGGCCGCATGCATATTCTAGGTGAAATGGGTCGCGCCCTGGGCGAAGCACGTTCTGAACTTGGTGAGTTTGCACCCCGTATCGAACAGCTTTCCATCCCAACCGACAAGATCCGTGATGTAATCGGTGCTGGCGGTAAGGTGATCCGTGAGATCGTTGAGAAAACTGGCGCTAAGATCAACATCGAAGATGATGGCACCGTAAAAGTGGCCTCATCTGATGGACCATCCATTGATGCTGCCATCAAGTGGATCAAATCGATCACCGATGATCCAGAAGAAGGTGCGAACTACCAAGGTACGGTTGTAAAACGGTCGACTTTGGTGCGTTCGTGAACTTCTTTGGCCCCAAAGACGGCCTTGTGCACATTTCGCAGCTAGCCGCAGAGCGCGTGAAGCAGACCACCGATATCGTCAAAGAGGGCGACAAGGTTTGGGTCAAGCTTCTGGGCTTTGACGATCGCGGCAAGGTGCGCCTTGGCATGAAAATGGTCGACCAGGAAACTGGCGAAGAGATCACTGAGGAAGCCGCTGAATAG
>JBGCDM010000141.1:0-19498 GCA_045105395.1 Devosiaceae bacterium
GTTGCTCTTTTTGCCGACGGCGATGCATTTCCCCTCTTTTCCTTCATTGATGCGGGCACGTGCTTGCTGGCGTGCGAGTCTCACAATGGAGGAGTTAAAGCCCCCACACGGGCAACGTTCGGCGGTGGCAACCACCAGCAAATGCACTTGGTCTTTGCCAGTGCCTGCGATCAGTGGGGATGCGCCCTCACCGCCACCGGACATTTGGCCAGCAGCAAGATTGGACAGCACAGCGCTCATTTTATCGGCATAAGGCCGCGCAGCCTCGGCAGACATTTGCGCACGGCGAAGCTTCGCCGCAGCAACCATCTGCATGGCTTTGGTGATCTTGCGTGTCGCCGTCACAGACGCGATGCGACTACGCAGGTCCTTCAACGATGGCATGTTGGCCTCAAGCCTCCACTTGCGTCTTCAGCTTCAAGCGAAGTTCTTCAGGAACTCATCCAAAGCGGAGCGCAACTTGGCGTCCACTTCGTCTGATACCTTGGCTTCATCGCGGATGGTGTTCAGCACATCAACGTGCTTGTCACGCATCAGGCCTAGGAACTTCTGCTCAAAGTCGCTGATTTGGCTCACTTCGATTTTGTCCAGATAGCCGTTCACGCCAGCGAAGATAACAGCAACCTGCTCTTCGGTTTTCAGCGGCGAGAACTGTGGCTGTTTCAAGAGTTCGGTCAGGCGCGCACCACGGGCCAGCAACTGCTGGGTGGTGGCATCCAAATCAGAGCCGAACTGCGCAAACGCGGCCATCTCACGATACTGAGCAAGCTCACCCTTCACCGGGCCAGCCACCTGTTTCATGGCTTTGACCTGCGCGGCAGAACCCACACGCGACACCGACAGACCCACGTTCACCGCAGGGCGGATGCCCTGGAAGAAGAGGTCACTTTCCAGGAAGATTTGACCATCGGTGATCGAAATCACGTTGGTTGGAATAAACGCGGACACATCATTGCCCTGCGTTTCAATCACGGGAAGTGCGGTTAGCGAACCTGCGCCAAAATCATCGTTCATCTTAGCTGCGCGCTCAAGCAAGCGGGAGTGAAGATAGAACACATCGCCCGGGAACGCTTCACGCCCTGGTGGGCGACGCAGAAGCAATGACATCTGGCGGTAGGATACAGCCTGCTTGGACAGATCGTCATAGGCGATAACAGCGTGCATGCCATTGTCGCGGAAATATTCGCCCATCGCGCAACCAGCAAATGGTGCGATGAACTGCATTGGTGCTGGGTCGGATGCGGTTGCAGCGACGATGATGGAATACTCCATCGCGCCGCGCTCCTCGAGCACTTTAACCAACTGAGCAACGGTGGAACGCTTCTGGCCAACCGCAACGTACACGCAATACAGCTTCTGACTTTCGTCATCACCTTCATGCGCTGGTTTCTGGTTGAGGAACGTATCAACGATGATCGCGGTTTTACCGGTCTGACGGTCACCAATGATCAGCTCGCGCTGGCCACGGCCAATCGGGATCAAAGCGTCAACAGCCTTGAGACCAGTCGACATGGGCTCGTGCACCGATTTGCGCGGGATAATGCCTGGGGCTTTAACATCCACTTGGCGCATTTCAGCGCCTTCAATGGGGCCTTTGCCATCAATGGGGTTGCCAAGACCGTCAACAACGCGACCTAGCAGGCCCTTGCCGGTTGGCACTTCCACAATGTTGCCGGTCCGCTTAACCGTGTCGCCTTCTTTAATGCCGCGGTCATCACCGAACAGCACGACGCCAACATTGTCGCTTTCCAGGTTCAAGGCCATGCCCTGAATGCCACCTGGGAATTCGACCATTTCACCGGCCTGCACATTGTCCAAGCCATAAACGCGGGCGATACCATCGCCAACGGATAGCACTTGGCCAACTTCGGTCACTTCAGCCTCTTGGCCAAAGCTAGAGATCTGCTCCTTCAGGATTGCAGATATTTCAGCGGCGCGAAGGTCCATCAGCCAGCCTCTTTCATAGCGTATTTCAATTGGTTGAGTTTCGTCTTGAGTGACGTGTCGATCATACGAGAACCGATTTTAACAACCAAACCGCCAAGGATGGACGCATCCACCTTTTCGATCAGTTGTACATCGCTTCCCAATTTCTCTTTCAGGCTCGCGGCCAGCTCTTTGCGCTGGGCAGCGGTCAGGGCAATGGCTGAGGTAACCTCAGCTGCCATTTCACCACGTTTGTCTGCGGCGATTGTTTTAAAGGCTTTGATCATGCCCGGCAGGGCGAACAAGCGCCGGTTGTCTGCCACCACACCAACAAATTGTTTGGTCAGCGCAGACATGCCTGCCTTATCAAGAACAGCTGCCAACGCCTTGCCCTGAGCTTCTTTGGTAAAAGCAGGGCTTTCCACCAAACGGCGCAGATCTGCGCTCTCATCCAGCAAGGTTTGCAGATTGTCCAAATCAGATTCCACGGCAGCGGCGGCCTTGCCACCTGCTTTGCCGTTTGCGGCTAGCTCATACAGTGCAGCGGCGTAACGGCCTGCAACACCAGAAGTCAGGGATGATGACGACAAGGGAGCCCCAGATAGATAGTCGGATGTGGTATGCTAACGGTCGAGCTCGGTAAGCCCGGCGTAACACTTTGAAATTCTTATAAATTTCCGTGACAAGATCGCTGGTTTAACGTCTAAATCTCGGAAAGCGAATGCGAATTAACACAAGGGTTCAGCCGACGCAACAGAGCCTAGGGGGCAAACATGTCGCGGACCACTAGATCGTTTGGACAAGCGGCCAGGCTGAAGTGCGTTTTAAAAGGCTTAATCTAGAGCACCGCTGGCAAGTTTATTGCCAACAAAAGCACCGCAAAAACCAACTCCACAATAAAGAAGATAAGCGGCTTTCCGGTGTTGGCGCCATCCACAAAAACTGATGTGCCGCGCCCCACCGATGCGCCAACCCAAAGGGCCGCAAGCATGAGGTAGGCAATGGGCGTTGCAAGCAAGATCGCGCCAACCCCCGCGCCAACCCAAACTGCGCCGGATGCGGCACGGATCTCTGATTTGGCAAGGCCGGTGTCATCGGTTGGTGTGGTGCCGATATATTCCATAGTGGTTTCTGGGCGCAGCCAACCAAACAGGCCAAGGCCGATGGTGCCTAGGGCAAGCAGAATGTTAAGGCCGGTAACGAGTAGATCCATTGGCTGGCTCCGTGCGCGCAAGGGTGGGGGGAGTGCGGCGCGCTCTTGCTTATCACTACGACGCTACGTCAGGGTTGGATGCGCTTAGAGAAAGCTTTGCGGGTCCACATCCACATCGATGCGCAAATCACTGCGGGATTTGTCGGCGCGGGCGAGCCAATCTTTCACAAAGTTTTGCGTTTCGCGTCCACGAGGCCCGCGCACCAGCAGCCTTTGTCGGTGTCGCCCGCGCAGCATAGCCAGTGGTGCATCGACGGGGCCGAGCACATCCAGGATATCGTGCTTGCCTGCAATGCCTTTAAGATGATTCGCATAGGCCTTCACATTGGCAACATCACTGCCCGACACGATGACGGCCACAAAGCGCACAAAAGGCGGTAGATGGGCGCGTTGCCGCGCGCCTTCTTCCAGTGCGTAAAATTTTTCGGTGTCATGGGCGAGCAGCGCCTGTAGCACTGGATGGTCCGGCATGTGGGTTTGGATGAGGCCGATGCCCGGCTTTTCTGCGCGTCCTGCACGACCCGTCACCTGGGTGAGAAGCTGATAGGTACGCTCCACCGCCCTAGGGTCACCCTGGCCAAAGCCAACATCAGCATCCACCACACCAACCAGCGTGAGGCCGGGAAAGTTGTGTCCTTTGGCGACCAATTGTGTGCCGACCACGATATCCACCTCACCAGCGGTGACCGCTTCCAGCTCTGCCTTCAGGCGTTTGGGCCCGCCTGCAATATCAGAGGAAAGCACCAGTGTTCGCGCATCGGAGAAGCGTTTTTCCACCTCCTCTGCAATGCGTTCCACCCCGGGGCCTGATGGCACCAAGCTGTCTTCCTTCTCACATTCAGGGCAGGCCTTGGGCATGGGCTCTTGGTGGCCGCAATGGTGGCAGTTGAGCGTTTGGGTGAAGCGGTGCTGCACCAGCCAAGCCGAACAAAGAACGCACTCAAACCTGTGCCCACAGGACCGGCAAAGGGTGAGCGGGGCGTAGCCGCGCCGGTTCAAAAACAGTAAGCTTTGCTCGCCGCGCTCTAAGGTGTCGGTGATGGCGTCAATCAGCGGTGGGGAAAGCCAAGTGCCACGCTCCGGTGGCGTTCTGCGCAGATCAATGGCGGCCAGCGAGGGCAGGGGCCGAGAGGCATACCTGGCGGTCAGCGGAATATGCCGATAGCGCCCAGCCTTGGCATTGATGCGGCTTTCCACAGACGGCGTGGCGGAGGCGAGGATCACCAGCGCTTTTTCAAAGCGGGCCCGCACAATCGCCATGTCGCGCGCATTGTAGCTGACCCACTCTTCCTGTTTGTAGGCCGCCTCGTGTTCTTCATCCACGATGATGAGGCCCAAGTCCTCAAAGGGCAGGTAAAGCGCCGAGCGCGCGCCTATCACCACCTTCACCTTGCCTTCCGCCACGCCGCGCCAGGTTTGGCGACGGGTTTTGGGCGTGATGCCAGAATGCCATTCGCCAGGCATGGCGCCAAAGCGTTCGGCAAAGCGATCCAGCAGTGCGGCGGTGAGGGCAATTTCTGGCAGCAGGATCAGCGCTTGGCGACCTTGTTTCAGCGTGTTGGCAATCGCTTCGAAATAAACTTCCGTTTTGCCCGATCCGGTGACCCCTTCCAGAAGTGCAACATCCAGCGATCCATCGGTGGGTGCGCCCTCAATCAGCTCTTTCACCGCATCGGCCTGGCCATCGCTCAGCGTGCGCGGATTAAAATTTGGGTCTGGCTCTATGCGGCCTGGTTCGCGCAGCACTTGGAGGGTTTCCAACGCGCCAGCTTTCACCAACCCATCAATCACAGCGGTTGAAACGCCTGCCAGATCGGCAAGGCCTGTTTTGGTATAGGCATCAGATGCTTGCATCACATCCAACACCTTTTGGCGGGCGGGCGTCATGCGTTCTGGGTTCTCGCCCACACGGCGCACAGCAGTGACCGGTGGGTCGCGCTGCATCAGCTCTTCGCCGCGCGTGACCATGCGGGCCACCATGCCAGGAGCTGAAAGCGTCCAATCGGCCACCCAGTCTATGAAGTCGCGCAGCGGCGCGCTGATGGGAGGTGCGTCCACTACGCTTTCAATAGGTTTGAGGCGTTTTGGGTTTACCGCATCCTCGCTTGCGCCCCACACGGTGCCCAGCACCAAGCGCTTGCCCAGTGGCACTTTGACAATGGAACCGTCTAACACATGCTGATCATCAGCCACCTGATAGGTGAGCGCAGTGGGCATGGGCGCTGGCACCATGACAGACACATTCGTGCCTGCGACATGTACATTTGTGCTGGGCGCATACGCATGCGGCGAATCAATCGGAGCGGAAGGGGGTGACGGCGACATGCAGGCAGGTTAGAGCACCGGCAAAGTTGAAGGTAGCCCGCGCCAGGGCCCAATTGAGGATTGTTGATAGATGAAATTTTTCGTGGATACCGCCGACACCGCCGACATCGCTGAGTTGAACGATCTTGGCCTGCTGGACGGGGTGACAACCAACCCATCGCTGATCGCCAAATCGGGCCGTGACTTCAAAGAAGAGATCGCCGAAATTTGCGCCCTTGTGGATGGCCCTGTTTCTGCTGAAGTGACCGCTCTAGACGCCGACGGCATGATCAAGGAAGGCAAAGAACTTGCCAAGATCGCCAAGAACGTGACCGTGAAAGTGCCGCTGACATTGGATGGCCTGAAAGCCTGTAAGGCGCTTTCAAGCGAAGGCACGATGGTCAATGTGACGCTGTGCTTCTCTGCCAATCAGGCGCTCTTGGCTGCCAAATGTGGCGCGACATTTATCTCGCCATTTATCGGCCGCCTTGATGACATCAACATTGATGGCATGGAGCTGATTGAAGAAATCCGCGCAATCTATGACAATTACCCCGCGCTGGAGACCGAAATTCTTGCCGCCTCCATCCGCACGCCCAACCATGTGAAGCTGTCTGCGCTGGCTGGCGCTGATGTGGCCACCATCCCGCCGAGCGTGTTGAAGGGCCTTGCCAAGCATCCGCTGACCGACAAGGGCATTGAAGCGTTTATGGCCGATTGGGCAAAAACTGGTCAGAGCATTTTGTAAGGTTCAAGCCCCGGACGCCGCCTTTGCGCGTGATCTGGTGCCTGGCAGATCGGTGGTATCGAGGTCCCGGATCAGCATGCTATCCGGGACTTTTTTTGTGCCTAAAGCACCTTTGTCATAAAGGCCGAGTTTGGGTCCGGCGTGTACCCAGCAAACGGCTCGCAATAGGTAAAGCCGCGCTTTTCATAAAGCTTGCGGGCGGGCTCGAAATAGTCAAACGATCCGGTCTCAAGGCTAAGCCTGTTCATGCCGCTTTGGCTGGCATGCGCGATGATATGGTCCAGCATCTGCGCGCCTAAGCCTTTGGCGCGGTGGGCTTCTACCGTGCGCATGGATTTGATCTCACCATGACCCGGTTCAATCGCTTTGAGCGCGCCGATAACCAGCAGCTCGGTATCTGGTGTCTTCTCTTGCCAGCCTGCAAAGAACGCAACTTCGGGCACCTTTAGCGCGTCCAAATCCAGCGCGTGCACACTGCCAACTGGCGTGACGGCAATGTTGGTATCAAGATGAAATTTCAACAGATTGATAATGTCAGGGTGATCAAGGTCACCGCGGATAATGCGCATAGGATAACTCGTTAGATGGGGAGTTGGCGGGCAAGGGCGACGAGGTACGAGCACGCACTAGAGTGATGGTTGGCAAACGTTACGTCGGAGGTTTTCACAAGCCCAATGCTGTCGCCGGTTTCCAACGTGTGGGTTTGGCCGGCATTGGTGAGCGTGAGTGTGCCTTCCAGCACGTGGATCACCTCTTTTATTCGGTCAAAGCCTGAGGCTGGAATGGTGACTGACCCACCGGCGGGCATGTAGATTTTTGCCATTTCCACAGGGTTGTCGCTGGAGCGGAAAACCTGGCGGCGTACATAGTGGGACTCTGGATCTTCCCACAGGGGTTGTTCGCTTGCTCGTTGTACCGCGCCTACTTCCTGTTCGGCGCGCATCAGCAGGCCAGCAAGGGTGAGCTCAAAGGCATGGGCGAGCCGCACCAGCACGGTGGCAGTGGGACTGGTTTCACCGCGTTCAATTTTTGAAATGGCGGCTTTGGAAACGCCAGACCGCGCGGCAAGATCGGTCATCGACCAGCTGCGCGCTTGGCGCTCCACGTGTACGCGCCGTGCTATGGCTTGGCCATGTGTGTCTACTAAAGTGTCCATTTGTCCTTAATAATGAACAAGTAAAATGCGCGTCAAGCCCCGGAACACGTTTGCGTCCGGGGCTTGGTATGTTTTTTATGGGCAGGTGTTGGGGCGCTTGAGGTGCAGTGCGTTGATGGCTGCATCCAGCTCATCATCCCAAGGCATTTCCCAAGATGGTATGTCGTGCTTCAGCTGCTCCAAGGACGTTGCACCAATGATGGTGGAGGCGACAAACGGCTTGGATGTGGTGAAGCGCAAGGCGGTGTGGGAATAATCCAGCCCGCGCTCATCGCAAAATGCCAGATAGTCCTCAATCGCGGCGTCTGGCCCTGGGCCCTCATAGCGACCCATGCGGCCAAACAGAGTGCGGCGTGCGCCTTCGGGCTTTGCGCCATTGCGGTATTTGCCGGTTAGATAGCCCTGACCAAGTGGCGAATAGGCCAGCAGGCCAACATCTTCGCGCATGCCCACTTCGGCCATATTAGTTTCATAGGTGCGGTTGACCACATTGTAAGCGTTTTGCACGGAGGCCACGCGGGCCTGGCCTTTGGCTTCCGCATGGTGCAGCCATTTCATGGTGCCCCATGAGCTTTCGTTCGATAGCCCAATGGCGCGCACCTTGCCGGATTTCACCACCTCATCAAACGCATCCAGCGTTTCTTCGATGGCAACTTCTGGCCCTTCGGTTGGCTCCCAAACCAGTGGATGGGTGCCAAAAATGGAGAACGGGCGGCCGGGCCAATGCAATTGGTAGAGATCGATATAATCGGTCTGCAAGCGGGCAAGCGAAGCATCCACTGCCTGCATAACACGGGCGCGGGTCGGCATGGCTGGCTGACCATCGCCTGTTAGCCAAGTCATCTCGGTGGCACCGGCAACCTTAGTGGCCAAAATCACCTTGTCTCGGTTTTTGCGGTTTGCAAACCAAGTGCCGATGATGGTTTCGGTAGACCCTTGCGTTTCGGCCTTGGGTGGAATGGAATAAATTTCTGCGGTATCGAAGAAGTTGACGCCCTGATCCAGAGCATAATCCATCTGCTCATGGCCTTCAGCTTGCGTGTTCTGCTGGCCCCAAGTCATGGTGCCAAGACAGATGACCGACACATCCATGCCGGTGCGTCCCAGTGGGCGCTTTTCCATGGGAAAATCCTTTATGCGGGTATGAGGGGAGCGTTAGCCCTGATCAGGGACGAGGGAAATCAAGGTCTCAACATAAGGCATCATACGTTCAACGATCAAGCCAATGCCTTCTGCTGTTGGATGAATGCCATCGGGCAAGTTCAACGCGATATCACCGGCCACGCCTTCCAAGAAAAATGGATAGTGGATCGCGTCATATTTTTCTGCCAAGCGCGCGTAAATGGGATTGAACGCATCGCCATAGGCTGCGCCCATATTGGGCGGGGCGACCATGCCAGCCAGAAGCGTCGGCAAATCGCGATCTGCAAGGTTGGCCAAAATACCATCCAGCGACGTTTCTGTGAAGGATGGCGCGATGCCACGCAGCGCATCATTGGCGCCAAGCTCAACGATCACCGCATCGGTGTTGGGGTCTAGCGACCAGTCCAGCCGGGCCAATCCGCCGGTGGAGGTATCGCCAGATACGCCTCCATCGATCACCCTCACATCGTGGCCGCGTTCGATCAAAGCAGCTTCAAGCTGGGCAGGAAACCCTTCACCAGGTTCAAGGCCAAAGCCAGCGGTGAGGCTGTCTCCAAGGGCAAAAAGGATGATGGGTTCGGCGCGCGCAGACGCGGTGCCAAACACCAGCGTACATGCCACAGCGGCCAATGCTGTGATGCGAACATTTCTTATGAGGCCTTGGAGCATAGAGATTGCGTTCCTATTTGATCGGGCAGCATATGTGCCACGTAAGGCGCATGACTTCCTTTTTCCAGCATGAACGGACAGCTTTGTGGCGAACACGACCTCCGACCCCATTATTTCTCTTGATCAGGTGCACCTTTCTTTGGGGGCTGGCGCGGCAAAGGTCGATATTTTGCGTGGTGCAAACCTTGATGTTGCCCCTGGTACATCGGTGGGCCTGGTTGGGCCCTCAGGTTCGGGTAAATCAACATTGCTGATGGTTTTGGCGGGGCTGGAACGCCCAACATCGGGCAGCGTGCGTGTTGGCGATGCGGTGTTAACCGATCTGTCCGAAGATAAGCTGGCGGCCTTTCGTGGCCGTGAAATTGGTATTGTGTTTCAGTCGTTTCACCTCATTCCTACCATGTCGGCGCTGGAAAATGTGGCTGTGCCGCTGGAGCTTGCTGGCCATGAGGACCCCTTTGGCACCGCCAAAGCTGAGCTTGAATTGGTTGGCCTGGGTGAGCGTATATCGCACTACCCTGCCCAGCTATCGGGCGGTGAGCAGCAGCGCGTGGCTGTGGCGCGGGCTTTGGCGCCTAAGCCTGCCATTCTTGTCGCCGATGAACCCACAGGCAATCTGGATGGCACCACGGGCAAACAGATAGCTGATCTGTTGTTTGAAGCACCAACAACGCGCGGAACCACTCTTATGCTGGTTACCCATGACCTTGCCTTGGCGCAGCGCTGCGACCGGCAGGTGCACCTGGAAGCTGGTAAAGTGGTCGAAGACACGCAGAACGGGCGCGTTGCTGAGGCAGCCGAATAGATGGCGGATATCACACATTCTGCCGCGCTACGCTCCACCCGCGCGCCATCTTCGCTGGCCTTGAGCTTCACCTATGCCATGCGCGAGCTACGTGGTGGCTTACGCGGCTTTGCAATTTTCCTGGCCTGTATCGCGCTCGGCGTTGCCTCCATTGCGGGGGTCAATGCACTGGCACAATCCATGACGGGCGGACTTGCCAATGAAGGCCGGGCCATTTTGGGCGGGGATGTGCAGTTGGAACTGATCCAGCGGCAAGCCACACCTGACGAGTTGGCGTTTTTAACCTCTTTTGATGCCAGTTTGAACATGGTTGCGGACTTGCGCGGTATGGCGCGCACCGGTGATGAGCAAAGCCAGACCGTGGTGGAAATCAAGGCTGTTGAAAGCGCCTATCCGCTGGTTGATGTGCTTACGTTCACCGATGAAGCGGGGAACTTGCGCTCTGACCTGCACGCCGTGATGGCAGAGCAAGGTGGTGCGTATGGCATGCTGGCCGAAAGCACGTTGGTGGCTCGCCTTGGCATTGAAGTGGGTGAGACTGTGCGGCTGGGCGAGCACGCTTTCCAGTTGCGCGGCGTAATTGAGCGCGAACCTGACCGGCTTTCTTCCGGTTTTGGCTTTGGGCCGCGCGCGATGATTTCAGCTGAAGGCTTGGGTGCCACGCAGCTGGTGCAGCCAGGCAGCCTGGTGGAGTACGAGTACACGCTGGCCTTCCCCAGCCCCTTGGATGAGGCAGGGCTTGAAGCCTTTGAAGAAGCGACCAATGCAGCGCATCCTGATGCTGGGTGGCGCTTGCGTGATCGCACGGAGGCAAGCCCACGGCTTTCTCGTGGGATCAATCAGTTTGCACAGTTTTTAACCCTCGTTGGCCTGACGGCGCTGGTGGTTGGTGGCGTGGGTGTCGCCAATGCCGTGCGCGCCTTTGTGGAAGCCAAGCGCAAAGTGATAGCCACGTTTAAATCACTTGGGGCTGCCGGGCCGTTTGTGTTCCGGGTTCAGTTTTTCCAGGTGATGATGATTGCTGGTTTGGGCATCGTTATAGGTCTTGTTGTGGGCGCATTGGTGCCATGGGCGGTGCAGCTTCTCTTTGGCGGGTTTTTGCCTGTGCCGCTGGAAACGCGGTTTTATCCTGGCTCGCTTGGTTTGGCCGCCCTTTATGGCGTGCTGGTCGCGCTGGCCTTTGCGCTTTGGCCGCTGGGCACGGTGCGTGATGTGCCTGCCACTGCACTGTTTCGCGATGTTGGCGGCAATGCGCGCCGGTTCCCGCGTTGGATTTATCTTTTGGGCGCGGCAGCCTCGATGATTGGCCTGGGCGTGGTGGCGTTTCTTGTTTCCGACAGCCAGTTTATTGCCGCCATCTATCTGGCGGCGGCGGGCGTGAGCTTTGTCATTTTACGGCTTGTCGGCTGGCTGGTGATGGCTGCTGCCAAACGTGCTCCGCGCGCAAAATCCACCGTGGCGCGGCTCGCACTTGGCAACATTCATCGGCCTGGCGCGCTCACGCCATCGGTTATCCTGTCGCTGGGCTTAGGGCTTACCTTGCTGGTCGCTTTGGCGCTTATCGACGCCAATTTGCGACGGCAGCTTACTGAGTCGATCCCTGATGTTGCGCCTAGCTTTTTCTTTCTGGATATCCAGAACAGCCAGATTGACGATTTCAAAGGTCTGATTGCCGATGAAGCGCCCAATGCTAGCTTGCAAAGCGTGCCCATGTTGCGCGGTCGCCTGGTTTCATTGCAGGGCATTGCCGCTGCTGATTTCGATGCGCCGCCAGAGGCTGCCTGGGTGCTGCGCGGGGATCGCGGCATCACCTATGAGGCAGAGGCCCCAGAAGGAACAGAGCTGACCGAAGGCGAATGGTGGCCGGCCGATTATAATGGTGAGCCGCTGGTGTCTTTCATTGAAGAAGAGGGCAAAGCGCTTGGGCTGGAGATTGGCGATCTGCTCACCGTCAATGTGCTGGGGCGTGAAATCACCGCGCGCATTGCGAACTTCCGTGCGGTTGAATGGCAATCGTTGGAGATCAACTTTGCCATGGTGTTTTCGCCCAACGCTTTGGCCGGTGCGCCGCATGCTCATTTGGCCACTGTAACTTATGAGATGCAGGCTGATGATGAGACCGAGCTTGCACTGCTGCGCACTGTCACCACCGCCTTTCCCACCGTTACTTCGGTGCGCATCTCTGATGCGTTGGATGAGGTGAACGCGTTGGTGGAAGACTTGGCCTTGGCTGTGCGCGGTGCGGCATCCATCACGCTTATTGCGTCCATCTTGGTACTGGCTGGAGCACTGGCCGCTGGCCATCGACACCGGCTTTATGATGCGGTGATCCTGAAAACCTTGGGCGCAACCCGGGGGCGCATCCTTGGCGCGTTTTTACTGGAATATGCGCTGCTGGGTTTTGCTGCGGCCACTTTCGGCCTTGCGGCAGGATCCTTGGCAGCCTTTGCGGTGCTGGAATATGTGATGAGCGCTGGGTTCACCTTCTTGCCATCGGTGGCCTTTGGTGCGGTGGGTATTGCGCTGTTGCTTACGGTTGGGCTGGGGCTGGTTGGAACGTGGCAAATATTGGGGCAGAAGCCCGCGCCGGTGCTGCGGAACTTGTAGACAGGCTTTGGTTTATGGCCTGCTATCAGGTCGCGCAGAAAAGTATCTCAGCAGGTAGGCCGTAAAATGACGCACAAAGTCTTCAAAATGACCTTCGCAAATGTCTACCCCTTGCTGGTGAACAAGGTGGAGAAGAAAGGAAAAACAAAGGCCCAGCTGGATGAGATCATCTTTTGGCTCACCGGGTACGATGCTGAAGGCCTCGCCGCAGCGCTAGATGATAAGCGCGATGTTGAGACCTTTTTTGCCCAAGCCCCGGCGAAAAACCCGAACCGGCTTCTTATCAAAGGGGTCGTTTGCGGAGTTCGGGTAGAAGACATCGAAAACCCGGTGATGAAGGAAATTCGATACCTCGATAAAATGGTCGATGAACTGGCTCGCGGGAAGATATTTGAGAATATTTTTCGCGGGTAATCTTGTCCAATTTTGAAGCGTCTAGACCGCTTGTGGCGAGATCCTCTCCCACACTGCGTTGAAAATAGCATTAGCTTTCTCTTGAGTATCGACCGAATCCTGTTCGATTGCTCTTGCGATTGTTGCCATTCATATCCATATTCTGACCAATACCTTAGTTTAGCGAGCCAAGCATGACGTTTGGCTCGCCTTTTTGGCCGTTTACGACCATTTGGAGAGTGAAAAATGAACAACCCGCTTCGCGACGGTTACGCCCAGCAGGGCGCACACACAGCCGCAGGCATTGATGAAGGCCTTCGCGCCTACATGCTGAAGGTCTATAATTACATGGCTATTGGCCTTGCCATCACCGGCTTGGCTGCGATGGCAATTGCCAATTTGGCCGTTACCAATGACCCATCTGCTGCTGCAGCCCAAATGCAAAACGGGACGCTACTTACCAGCCTTGGTGTTGCGTTGTACGGCTCGCCCCTTAAATGGGTTGTTATGCTGGCGCCGCTGGGTGCTGTGTTCTTCCTGTCATTCCGCATCTCAAAAATGAGTGTTGGCGCGGCGCAGACCACTTTCTGGCTGTTTGCGGCGATCATGGGCGTTTCACTGTCCTCGATTTTCCTGGTGTACACCGCTGAATCGATCACACGGGTGTTCTTCATCACCTCTGCTGCCTTTGGTGCGCTGAGCCTTTACGGTTACACCACCAAGAAAGACCTGTCGGGCTGGGGTTCATTCCTGTTTATGGGTTTGATCGGTGTGATCATCGCTTCGGTTGTGAACATATTTGTTGGTTCATCTGCCTTGCAGTTCGCGATCTCGGTGATCGGTGTTCTAGTGTTTGCCGGCCTTACTGCCTACGACACGCAGCGCATCAAGACGATGTACTATGAAGGCGACGATGCGACCTCAGCTGGCCGCAAAGCCATCATGGGCGCGCTGAGCCTGTATCTGAACTTCATCAACATGTTCATCATGTTGCTGCAGCTGTTCGGCAACCGCGAGTAGGCATTCTCCATTGCTCTGGGTCTTCGACCCAACCGCTGTTGTGGTTCGATCCGAGCGGGCTTTGCGCACACTGCGCCCCTGCTAGTGGGAACAGAGCAACGGACATGTCACACAACTGTTATGAGCCCCGGTGTACGCACCGGGGCTTTTTTGTTTGAGTGACGCTCATGCTCTTTTCGCTTCCCAAACGCTTGGCCGCTGAGTTCATTGGTACCGCTTTTCTGCTCGCCACTGTGGTTGGATCGGGCATTATGGCCGAGAGCCTGGCTGGTGGTAATATGGCCATCGCGCTGCTCGGCAACACCATCCCCACTGGCGCGATTTTGGTGGTGCTGATCACCATGCTTGGGCCTATTTCTGGGGCGCATTTCAACCCCGTCGTTACCCTTGTTTTCGTCTGCCAAAAAAAGATCGCTGACCGCGACAGTTGGGCCTATGTGAGCGTGCAAGTTGCGGGCGGGATCATCGGTGTGTGGATGGCGCACCTTATGTTTGACGAGTCTGTGTTGCAGCTATCAGAAAAGGCGCGCTCTGGTCCGGCGCAATGGTTTGCAGAAGGTGTTGCGACTTTTGGGCTGATCTTCACCATTTTAGCGACGTTGAAGTTCCGTGAAGGTGCTGTGGCCATGGCCGTTGGGCTCTATATCACAGCGGCTTACTGGTTCACCGCATCCACATCGTTTGCCAATCCAGCAGTGACAATTGCGCGGTCGCTCTCTGATACTTTTGCGGGCATTCGCCCTAGTGATGTGCCTTGGTTTTTGCTCGCGCAATATACTGGCGGCATGCTGGCACTCTTTTTCTGCGCTTGGTTGTTGAAGTTGCCGCTTGGCCAACGGGCGATCGAGGTGCAAATGCAAGCCCGCGATGCTGAATGAGCTGTTGCGCTACACCAGGTCGAGCTTTGGCTTTTTATCGAAGAGCTTGAGAACCTGCTTCAGGTCATGGCCGCGCTTTAAAACTTGCCCCGATGCGCTGACCACTTTGTAAGCGCCCTGACGGCGGGCCATTTTTGGGTCTTTCTCAATGGTATAAAGCGGAACCTCGGCGGTGCGCCGAAACACCGAGAACACTGCGCGCTCTTTCAGCAGATCAATGGCGTAGTCACGCCACTCACCATCAGCAACCATGCGGCCATAGACGTTGAGGATCATATTCAGCTCGCGCCGATCAAAGCTGATCTGCGCCGGTGGGTTTGCTGAGGCTGGCACATTGTTGCCGGTGACGATGTGCACGATGTCGTCAGCCTTTTGAGGGACCATCCTGTTGGCGCGTGCCTCGTATTCGCGCTGTTTGCGGTGCGCATCCAACTCCACCAGCGTGGCATCTTCGGGTTTGGCGACTGGCGTGGTTTCGCTCATGCGGGGCTTTTCTTGGTGTGTTTACAAGCTCGCGATCAGTGTTCCAGCCAGCGCAAGTTTTTGCAAGGCAAGAGGCGGAGGATAGTTCCTTGATCGGTTGGTAAATTCGCCGCCACATTATTGCCCTGAAACAGCCCTGATCGCGCCCTCTGCAGGCCCAACTGGCGGGTTCATGTCATCGTGTTGCTTGGTCGCACGGCGCTGGGTCATCAGACCCTCCAGCCCCCAGCCCCTGATGTTTCGGCGTCGTGCACCATAACAACAGTGAACCAATGGCCCTACGCCTTCATATGGTCACGCTCACATTCAGGTCAGACCACTGTTTTAGCCCGCCCTGGCAACATAGCCATGGCGGGTTTTTTATGCGCGCTGCGCGCCGGTTTACCCTAGCATTTACCCGGTCGTTGTACTTGGTTAAAAAAACCCATGGTTGATGAACGAGGCTGGGCTTAAGCGCACATGGGCGATGATAAACAGATTAGGGCCGCTCGTGCGCTTATTGGCTTGTTGCGTGAGCGCGCTGATGCGCATTTTTCCGTGCGCTTATGGGATGGATCGCTGGAACCGCTCGGCGAAAACCCGGTACCCGGCTTGGCGGTAAAAATCACCTCGCCCGGCGTGTTGTCATCACTTTTGCATAGGCCGAGCCTGGACCGTATGCTTCGCCATTACGCCAATGGTGGGATTTCGGTGGAAGGTGGATCGCTTATCGATCTGGCCGAGCCGCTTGCTCTGGATCGCACTTATCGCCGCAAATTAAAGTCAGTGAGCAAAGGTCAATTTGTGCGCCATCTGGCACCATTCTTTTTTGCTAGGGGTGACCATCCCGATGTGGCGCGCGACTTTGCCGGTGATGCTGAAGGCGCGGCGCGAAAGGATGGCGATAATAAGCGCTACATCCAGTTTCATTATGATGTTGGCAACGACTTCTATCAGCTCTTCCTGGACCCAGAAATGCAATATTCTTGCGCGCATTTCCCGCAGTGGGGTGCGACGCTAGAAGACGCGCAAGTGAACAAACTTGACCTGATATGCCGCAAACTGCGCTTAAAGCCAGGCGAAAGGATGCTCGATATCGGGTGCGGCTGGGGCGGGCTGATCTGTCATGCGGTGCAGAACTACGGGGTAGAAGCGCATGGCGTAACACTCTCAGAAGAGCAGCTTGCCTTTGCTCAAGCCAAAGTGGAGCGCTTGGGTATTGCCGACAAGGTTACACTGCACTTGAAAGACTATCGCGACATGGAGGGGGCGTTCGACAAGATATCCTCGGTTGGCATGTATGAGCATATTGGCCTTGATAATATTCCGCAGTACTTCGCCACGGTGCAGCGGCTGCTAAAGCCTGGCGGGCTGTTTATGAACCACGCTATTTCGCGCGGTGCCAAGCGGAAGAAAAAGCGCTTTTCCAGCCGCCCAGAACAGCGCGCTTTGCAAAAATATATTTTCCCCGGCGGGGAATTGGACGATATTGGCCACACGCTGGCGCAAATGGAAATTGCTGGGTTTGAGGTGCAGGATGTTGAGGCGCTGCGTCAGCATTACCAAAAGACCACGCGCATCTGGTGCGAGCGGCTGTACGCAAAGCGCGAAGAGGCCGAAGTCCTGGTTGGCGCGCAAACCTACCGCATTTGGGCGGCTTATTTGGCGGGCTGTTCATTTGCCTTCCAAAAAGGCTCAGCGCGTCTTTACCAGACGTTGGCCAGCAAATCGCCCAAGGGCTTTACCAGCGTGCCGCCGACGCGGTTTGATATTTATTCCGGTCGATAGACAACAAAAAACCGGAGCATTTGCGCCCCGGCTTTTTGTTGTCATGATCGAGAAGCTTAAGCCGCTTCTGCCGCCAAATTGCGCAGCACATAGTGCAGTACGCCGCCATGCTCGACATACTCAATCTCAACTTCGGTATCGATACGGCATTTCAGCTCGATATCCTTGGTGGAGCCATCGCCATAGGTGATGGTGGCCGATACGTTCTGGCGTGGTTTTAGATCGCCAGAAAGACCGGAAATCGACACCGTTTCATCACCCTTCAACTTCAAGGATGCACGGCTGTCACTGTCTGTGAACTCAAACGGTATCACGCCCATGCCCACAAGGTTGGAGCGGTGAATACGCTCAAAGCTTTCGGCAATCACGGCCTTTACACCCAGAAGGTTGGTGCCTTTGGCCGCCCAGTCACGCGAGGAACCTGCGCCATACTGCTCGCCGCCAAACACCACCAGCGGGGTGCCTTGCGCCTTGTATGCCATGGCCGCATCATAGATGGAGGTCTTCTCGCCATCGGGGCCAAGGGTGTAACCGCCCTCAACATTGTCCAGCATCTCGTTCTTGATGCGAATGTTGGCAAACGTACCGCGCATCATGATCTCGTGGTTGCCGCGACGTGAGCCGTAGGAGTTGAACTCGCGCACCGGTACCTGACGTTCCGTGAGGTACTGGCCAGCAGGGGTTGAATCCTTGAATGCACCGGCAGGGGAAATATGATCGGTGGTGATCATATCGCCCAGGATCGCCAGCACTTTGGCGTTCTCAATGTCGCTGATCGTGCCTGGTTCTTTGTCCATGCCCTGAAAATAGGGTGGGTTTTGTACGTAGGTGGATGCCGGTGGCCAATCATAGGTCTGGCTGTCGGTCGTTTCCACGCCTTGCCATTTTTCATCGCCCTCAAACACTTCAGCATATTTGCTCTGGAAGGCCTCGCGGGTCACCGTCTGGTGCACCAAATGGCTGATTTCGGCCTGGGTTGGCCAGATGTCTTTGAGGTAGACATCATTGCCTTCTTTGTCTTTACCGATGGGCTCGCGGGTGAGGTCCATATTCATGTCGCCAGCCAGCGCGTAGGCAACCACCAGCGGTGGTGAGGCTAGGTAGTTGGCGCGCACATCCGGGCTGATGCGCCCTTCAAAGTTGCGGTTGCCGGACAGAACGGACGTTGCGACCAGATCGCCATCATTGATGGCTTTGGAGATTTCCTCCTGCAGCGGGCCGGAATTGCCGATGCAGGTGGTGCAACCATAGCCGACCAGGTTGAAGCCGATGGCATCCAAGTCTTCTTGCAGGCCAGCGGCCTCTAGATATTCCGACACGACTTTGGAACCAGGTGCGAGCGAGGTTTTCACCCAGGGCTTACGATCCAGGCCCTTTTCGCGTGCTTTGCGGGCCACAAGGCCTGCGCCGATCATCACATAGGGGTTGGAGGTGTTGGTGCACGATGTGATCGAGGCAATCACAACCTTGCCAGAAGACATGGTGTAGTCTTCGCCTTCAACAGGCACTTGCTTGTCGTTGGGGCGTTTGAAGGTGTCGGCCATTTCCTTGCTGAAGGCCGAAGAGGCTTCGGTCAGGGCCACAAAATCCTGCGGGCGCTTAGGACCGGAGATGGCAGCGCGGATGGTGCCCATGTCCAGTTCAAGCGTGTCGGTGAAGAGCGGCTCAACATCTGGGTCACGCCAGAAACCGCAAGCTTTGGCGTATTCGCGCACCAGTTCGATACGTTCTTCGGAGCGGCCGGACATGTGCATGTAGCGCAGAGTTTCTTCATCAATGGGGAAGAAGCCGCAGGTCGCGCCATATTCAGGCGCCATGTTGGCGATGGTTGCGCGGTCTGGCAGGGGCAGGCGATCTAGCCCGTCGCCGTAGAACTCAACAAGTTTCCCAACCACGCCTTTTTCGCGCAGCATCTGCACAACTTTCAGCACCAGATCGGTTGCGGTGGTGCCTTCCACCATTTGCCCAGTCAGCTTGAAGCCAACCACTTCCGGGATGAGCATGGAGATCGGCTGGCCGAGCATCGCAGCCTCAGCCTCAATGCCGCCAACGCCCCAGCCCAGCACGGCCATGCCATTGACCATGGTGGTGTGGCTGTCAGTGCCCACCAGCGTATCGGGATAGGCAACCACATTGTCGGGGTCGGACTCGTCGGTCCAAACGACCTGCGCCAGATACTCAACGTTGACTTGGTGGCAGATGCCGGTGCCCGGGGGAACGACGCGGAAATTATCAAACGCCTTCTGGCCCCACTTCAAAAATGTGTAGCGCTCCATGTTGCGCTCATATTCGCGGTCCACATTCATCTGGAAGGCGCGCGGATTGCCGAACTCGTCGATCATCACAGAGTGGTCGATCACCAGATCAACAGGGTTCAGCGGGTTGA
>JBGCDM010000142.1:0-7311 GCA_045105395.1 Devosiaceae bacterium
CAGCGCTTCTTGGCGCCCGCTCGCATGAGCTTCTTCGCGGATACGGCGTTCCAGCGCCGCCATTTGGGCTTGGTGCTCGTAAAGGCTGATTGTTGGTTCGGCTTCAGCTTCTTCTTTCTGGCGATGCTCGTTGTCAAAATCCAGATCAAAAAGGTAGCGCGCGGTGCTGTCAGAAAGGCTCATCAGTAAATCACCTCATCGTCACCAGCGTTTTTGGAGATTACCATTTCGCCCTTGGCGGCCAAATCTTTGGCCAAGTTCACCAGTGACATTTGCGCTTCGTCCACATCGCGCAGACGCACAGGGCCGAGAATTTCCATTTCTTCGCGAATATTCTCAGATTGACGTGCAGACATATTGCCCAAGAAGAACTCGCGGATGGGCTCGGTCGCGCCTTTCAAAGCAATAGGCAGTTTGGAGGCATCGGCGCCACGCAGAAGCACCTGGATAGAGGAAGCATCCACCTTGCCCAAATCTTCAAAGGTGAACATCAGCGCTTTGATCTTCTCTGCCGACTCTCGGTTGTCTTCTTCGAGTGTGGCAAGGAATTTAGCTTCGGTCTGGCGGTCAAAATTGTTGAATATTTCTGCCATTGTTTCATGGCTGTCACGGCGGCGCGTGGTGGAGAGGTTCGACATGAACTCCACGCGCAATGTCTCTTCAACCTTGTCCAGAATATCCTTTTGCACGCTCTGCATACGCAACATGCGCTGGATGACTTCCAGCGAAAGTTCCTCAGGCAACAAGGAGAGCACTTTTGCTGCATGGTCTGAGCGGATTTTTGACAGCACAACAGCTGTGGTCTGCGGATATTCGTTCTTCAAGTAGCTGGCGAGTACGTTCTCCTGCACGTTGGAGAGCTTCTCCCACATGTTGCGACCTGCAGGACCGCGAATTTCTTCCATGATCGATGCAACTTTATCTGACTCCATAAAGGAACCCAAAAGCCGCTCAGTCGCCTCATAACCACCTGAAAGCGCTTTGTTGGTGGTCACATTATCGATGAACTCAATCAGCACGCCTTCAATCACTTCGGTGGAAAGGCGACCAACAACAGCCATAGATTGCGAAACTTCGCGCAGTTCCAACTCATCAAGCCCACGCCAAAGTGGCTCACCATGTGTGTCGCCAAGCGCCAGCAACAAAACAGCAGCTTTTTCAGCCCCTGAAAGGTCTCCAATTTTGACAGATGACTGATCACCGCCAGCTGTGCGCTGGGCTTCGGTCATTTGGCCAGCCGGTGGGGCCGGTGCGAGTGCTCCTACCGCCATAGGTTAAGCCTTTGCCGCTGGCGCTAGCCAGCTACGCAGCACGCCAACGGCGTCTTCTGGGCGATCTTTGATCAGTTCACCAACTTGTTCCAATGATTTTTTCTGCAACGCGCCAAGAGCGACCGCGTTTTCAAAGGCCTTCACCGTCGTGCTTTCTAGGGCCACAGCGGGCACGTTTGGCATAGGCGATTCCAACACCTCACCATTAGGGCCAATCACTGTGCCTTCGGCATTGGGGCCACCGGCTGGCAGGGCTTCCAAAGCCTCCGCTTCGTCTTCAAACACGCGCGCTAAAAGCGGACGAACCACAAAGAACAGAACGATCAGCGTAAGCACGGCAATGATGGCAAGCTCCGCGGCGCGGTAAATATCATCGCGTGTAAAGGAGAAGAGGCCCGCTTCTGGTGGAAGCGTAAGGTCGGGACGAGCGGCAAACTGAAGGTTCACAACCTCCACAACATCGCCCCGGGTCTGGTCGAAACCAACAGCAGAGCGCACCAGCATGGCAATTTGATCTAGCTGCTCAGGCGTGCGCGGCTGATAGATGGGGGCACCATTTTCATCCTGCGTATAAATGCCATCCACTAACACGGCGACCGAAAGACGATCCAAACGGCCAGCTTCCAAGATCTCGGTGCGATTGGTCGACGAGATTTCAAAATTGGTCACCTCTTCCAGAGTTTCACGCGCTTCTTGGATACCGCCAATGCCATCACCAGCTGTTTCACCTGGCAGCTCATTGCCAACGGTTACCTCGCCTGCGGTGCTGTCATTGGTAGATCCGGTTTCTTCACGCACCTGCGTGGAGCGAACCACCTGACCATCAGGATCAAAAACTTCGGAGGTTTCAGAAATACGGTTGTGGTTGAGTTCCACCGCAACATTGACCCGTGCACGACCAGGACCAACCACCTCGGACAGAATGTTTTCAACTTGGGTGCGAATGCGGTTTTCCATGGAGATGGAGCGTTCATCCAAGGACGCTGCCATCATCGCTTCGGCATCATCACCGGCACCAGAGGCAAGCAATTGGCCAGATTCATCGACGATGGAGACGCGACTGGCTGAAAGGCCATCAACGGCAGACGCTGCCAAATGCTGAATGGCACGAATTTGGCCAGGCTCCAGGTCACCGCGCACGCGCAGCACAATAGAGGCTGTTGCCTCGCGCTGGTTGCGCTGGAAAAGCTCACGCTCTGGCAGAACCAAGTGAACCCGGGCTGCTGAAACCCGGTTGATGGATTGGATGGTGCGCGAAAGCTCACCTTCAAGGGCGCGCAATTGGTTGACGTTCTGAACAAAGCTGGTGGCGCCCAGCGTTGAGGAGGAGTCAAAAATTTCGTAGCCAACGGTGCCACCAGAAGGCAGCCCTTGCTCTGCCATCTCCATGCGCAGACGCAACACACGATCCTGTGGGACAAGAATACTGGCCCCATTGTTGCGAATTTCGTAGGCGATCGCGTTCGCATCAAGTTGGCGCATGACCTCTGAGGAATCTTCCAGCGACATCTCGGTGAAGAGCGGCACCATAACGGGAGCCGTCACCCGCATGGTGATGAACGTGAAGAAACCAATCAGCAGCGCAGCAACGATGCCCATAGCGCCAAGACGGGCAGGTCCGAGATTTTGAAAGAATGCGATCATAACGCCCGTTCATCTGCTTGACGCATCATGCCCGCGAATACGCGACGCACTTAGCTGGTAGGCAAGATTTGCCCAGGAGATGGTAAACAAGGCGTTAACCGAATCGTTAATGGGCCAGAAAATCGGTAAAAAAGGCCCAAACGCAAAAAGCCGGCACATGGGATGAACCCAGGCCGGCTGTTTGGTAGAAAGGCGCGCTAAGCTTAGGTCGCGTACGACCAACCGATTGACCGGCTGCTTGGCTTTGTTTTTTCTTTGCTAGGCTCTGTACTGCTGAATGCGCGTTGTGCGCAGTCCAGCCAGACCATGACGGTCAATAGACATTTGCCAGGCAAGAAATTCTTCAACCGTTAGGCGATAGCGCTCACACGCCTCCTCCAACGAAAGAAGACCACCACGAACGGCGGCTACAACTTCGGCCTTCCGGCGGATAACCCACCGGCGTGTCGAAGTAGGCGGTAAATCCGCTATCGTCAGGGGGCTACCGTCAGGCCCAATGACATATTTGACGCGCGGACGCTTGAACTCGGTCATCGTACTCTCACTCAATACACTCGATAACTCGAGATAGAGATTAGAGCACGGAGCTTAAAAACACCCTAAGGCCGCAGTCATTGTTCGTTAGGAAATTGGGGCAGGAATTTGGCAATCTGTTAAGACTTCAAATTGCGCAAGGTTTTGTAGGTTTAGCTGGAACGATCCACACGGCGGATTGCGCCCAAGCTCACTTCCACACCACCAATTTGTAGCATTGGCTCACCGCTGGTCACGTCCACAGCGGTAACCTCACCTGAAATTGCCGTATCAACATCCACCGACACATTGTTGTTGGTATTGCCGATCACTTGAATACTATAGGTACCATTGGGCGCTGTTTGCCCATTAGACATGCGCCCATCCCAGCTAAAAGTGCTTTCACCACGCGGCACACTGTGCGGCGTTGAAAACACCTGGCGACCATTCTCATCGCTGATGGTGATCGTGGAAGCACCCGCCAACGCGTCGCTGTTGAGCATCCAACTGGCTGAACCGTTTTCAAGGTTGGTCGTTGTTCCATCAGCGGTGACGATGGATCCAAGATAGCCAACCACAGCGTTGACCGCTTGCGCTTCGGTCGAACCGATCAAGGACTCAAGATAAGAGTTAGTCTGAATTTGTTGTTCAACACCTGAAAACTGCACCAGTTGCTGTGTAAACTGGTTGGTGTCCATCGGCTCCAATGGATCCTGATTGCGCAACTGTGTGGTGAGCAATTGCAAAAATGTATCAAAATCATCCGCCAGCATCTGACCATCGCGCTGCGCACCATCCAGTTGCGCCTGTGCAGCAGAATTGCTGGCAATTTGTTCAAGACCGTTCATGGCATGGGTTCCTTTTGCACGGGATTCAGGCGGGCGTTAAACGCGCACATCCAAATGGCCGGTGACATAGAGTTGTTGGCGTATGGCTTCAGGTGAGGCAGCAATGTCTTCAGCGCCAAACAGTGGATCAGCATTTGCAGGATTTCCGCCACTATCCTTGTCAGCGCCCTGCTCATCGTTCTGAGCATTTTGGCTGCCATCGGAAAAACCATCCATGCCATCGCCGGCCAATTCAAAGCTCACCGAACCTGGATCAACCTTCAGACCCGCCTGCTGCAAAGCGCGCTCAAGACTGCGCGCATCAGTGGCAATCATGTCGAGCGTTTCAGCACGCTCCACAATCATGTGCGTGCGGGTCTGCCCGGATGCATCCATTTCAAGGCGCACATTCAAGCGGCCAAGCTCTGGTGGGTCGAGCCGAATGTCAAACTGCGTTTTACCGTTGGCAGCTTGCCGGGTAATCTCAACTGCGATTGCAGCAACAGGCACAGCTTGGCCTGCGGCAGCTTGCGGCACGGCCGTCATCGCTGGCTGGGCACCGGTTGTCACCATTTGGCCAGGCGTTGGTGCACTGGCCGTTATGGCCTCAACACCAGCGCTGGCCTTAGCTGCAGCCTGGGTGATAAGCGCTTCAAAGCTTTCCGGTGTGGTAGAACTTGTCAGGCTACTGCTGGCCAGAGCATCAGTAAAATCTGTGTTTGCCGGACCAGCCAATTTTGACTGCGCAGCAGGGTTGCTCATACCTTCAAGATCAAGCGTCGATGGACTGGCAACACCCAGTGCCAGGTCCTGATTCAAGACACCAGCTTGCTGTGCAGCTTGGCCAACAATCTGCGAACCAACTGGGCCAGCTGCCTGCATAAACCAGCGGCCAAGTGCGCCAGGTTCAGTACTCGCTGCAGCCTGTGGTGGTGTCAGCGCCATCGCCTGGCCAGAAAGTGCCGTAAGAACAAGCTCCTGCGGGCCTTCCACATCTGGCGCTTGCATAAGCAACTCTGTCATCGCGGTCGCCTGGGTATCAGACTGAGCCTGCGCATTTTCTGGCTCACCGGTTTCCACCGTGGCGGCATCATCGCCAGGCATTGCCTCGCGCACGGGTTCATCGCCTGCATTTACCGATGCATCGTCCCCACCAGACCGCGCAGGGGCATCGGAAGGTTCTGTGTCACGGACAGCATCGCGTTGCTCCCGAACTGGTTTGTCTGTCCGTTCCCGGTCCAGCTTCTCGGCAAAACGGGTGCCCTCCTCCCGCTGCGCGCGCGCATTATCTTCAGAGCGTGCGGGGCTCGCACGCTCGGGCGCGACAGGGGCAGGAAGAGGCTTTAAAAGTTCAGCTGATGTGCTCACGGTATTTTCAATCTTATTTGTCTTAACTGATCCCTACATATTCAAATCGCGTGCCATGATGAAAAACATAATTTTTTCAATGATCTAACTCACTTGACACTCCCTTCACGCCACTTATAGCGGCAGGAATTGCCGGGCAAGCGCCCTCATAGAAGGCCGGTGTGGAGCATCTTGCCGGGCTAGCATGCGTGCGGTAAGGCTTCGCGCTCATCTCAGGCCCTTGAACCTGCTGCATGAAGGAAAAATGATGAACCTGTATCTACCCGGCAACCCGGAGCCGGCATCCACACGCGTTGTTGTGGCTATGTCCGGGGGCGTTGATAGCTCGGTAACAGCTGGCCTTGTGAAGGAGGCTGGCTACGATGTGGTTGGCATTACCCTGCAGCTTTACGATCATGGCCAAGCCCTTGCCAAAAAAGGCGCGTGCTGTGCTGGCCAAGACATTCATGATGCACGCAATGTGGCTGATGCGCTGGGCATGCCACATTATGTGCTGGATTACGAAAGCCGCTTCAAAGAGCAGGTAATCGACACCTTTGCCGACAGCTATCTTGCTGGTGAAACGCCCATCCCATGCGTGTCGTGCAACCAGAGCGTCAAATTTGTTGATCTGCTGAAAACTGCGCGTGATCTGGGAGCAGCAGCCTTGGTGACCGGCCACTATGCCGATACGCGCCTGGATGAAACCACAGGCCACATGGCGATGTATCGGCCCGCCGACCTTGATCGCGACCAGAGCTACTTCCTGTTTGCCACCACACAAGCGCAGCTAGATTTTGTGCGTTTTCCCCTTGGTCACCTCACAAAGGATGAAACCCGCGCGCATGCCCAGCGCATGGGTCTGGAGATCGCTGACAAGCCTGACAGCCAGGATATCTGCTTTGTGCCCAATGGCTCTTATGCCGACATCATTGCCAAGCTGCGGCCAGAGGCTGCGCAGCCCGGTGATATTGTAAGCGTAGATGGCAAGGTTCTGGGGCAGCACCAGGGCATCATTCATTACACTGTGGGGCAGCGCCGGGGGCTTGGTATTTCTTCAAGCGACCCACTTTATGTGGTCAAAATTGATGCTGCTGCCAAACAGGTCATTGTCGGCCCACGCGAGGCATTGGGCGTGGCGCGCGTTGCACTGCGCGATTTCAATTGGATCGGTGGTGACGTTGACCTTTCGGTTGGTGTTCAGGTCGGTGCGCGGGTGCGCTCTACCCGTCCGCCTAAACCAGCCAGCGTGAACGTGATAGATGGCGTCGCAACAGTTGACCTTATCGAGGGCGAAACAGGTGTGGCGCCAGGCCAAGCGTGCGTGCTTTATGAGCATGATGGCCCAGGCGCACGCGTGCTTGGCGGTGGTTTTATTGCCCGCGCGATCAATGCTTTTGAAAAGGACGCCGCTTAGCGCGTAAACTTGCGATTTTCATTGCTGTCGGCCATCAGTATCTTGGTTGACAGCAACCGGCCATGCCCATTATACGGCGCGTCTGGTACAGGACATTGCAATGTCTTTTTGCCCTTTGGGGCGGAGTAGCTCAGCTGGTTAGAGCAGCGGAATCATAATCCGCGTGTCGGGAGTTCAAGTCTCTCCTCCGCTACCATTTTCCAAATAATTACAATGGTTTATGATTTTGTGCGTACTCAAAAGTACGTTGCACAGTCGTTGCACACTCTACGTATCGCGTGGCTCGTCATTT
>JBGCDM010000143.1:0-4592 GCA_045105395.1 Devosiaceae bacterium
GCCAGCAACATAATCAGCGCCAAGCCAATGAACATAAAACCAAACGAAACCTGAACACCAAATCGACGATCCTGCAGTGCCTGGAATTCTGCTGCGTTCTGCTCGGTAACTAGCAAATACTGCACAACCCGTGGGTCGACCGCGCGAGCGATAAACAGATACGTATCTGCGAACTCTGATAGGCGAATAAGCCCTGCAATCTGGTTGGTGTTACCAGGTGGAATAAGAACCGGTTCATCACCGCTCACACGTGCAATCATTGACGGGTCTGGCTGTCGATATCCATCGGCAAAGCGGGTGTCTGCGCGTAAAATTTCTGCCCCATCAGCACCCACCACAGACATGTAGGGAATAGACCGAACCGCCGCCACGTTCGACATGTGCTCGGCAAAGCGCTCAGGGTCAAAATCAAACAGTGGCTTCGATCTATCCAGCTCACTGGCCACCGCTGTCAGCTCAACATTGAGAACCTGGCGGTACTCATCAAGATAGGCACGCGCCACAACAAGCGAGAAATCGACCATGGATTGCGTACGTTCAGAGAACCAACGATCCAATCCGCGATCAAGCGTGAGCGTAGCCACAATCGCAATGATAACCGCCGGCACCGCAGCAATGAGGCTGAACAACGCCAAGATACGCAAGTGAAGTCGCGCCCCTGCACGGCGCTCCTTACGCGCAAGTAGAATTTTGCGAACCTCAAGCCCGATCAGCAAAACAAGGGTTAAAACGGTTGCGCCATTAAGCACAAGAAGACGAACAACAACCTCTCGAGTGGGGATGATCGACGTCGAACCCGTTAAAATTGCGAAGGTTATAGCCGCAAAAAAGATCGATAAGGCGACAAGAATTGGCGCAAGAAAGCGCAGTTTGCTGCGGCCATCATCGCCTAAAATTGCTGGATCGCGTGTAACAGCGTCAACCAATCGGGTTCGGCTCCATCAAGTCGCTTCTGCCAGAGCGCGGCAAACAAGCAGCCAGCCGGCAGGGAATCGCACCAAAACTGTGGCGCACGAGTCACATGTGTTGTCTATTTATGACAAAATCGAGGTCGATGGCCAACTTGAACGCTCATCAAGCTTAAAACATTCCAGCGCCATCTAACGGGTGCCGCGAATAACCTGGATATCCAAGTCTCTGATTTTCTTGCGAAGCGTGTTGCGATTAAGGCCAAGCAATTCAGCTGCTTTAATCTGATTGCCCCTTGTTGCCGCCAGCGCAACGGAAAAAAGCGGAATTTCCAGCTCTTTCAGAATGCGATGATACAGGCCAGGCGGCGGTAAATCATCGCCAAAGTCTTTGAAATATCTCACCAAATGGCGTTCAATGGAGACCGAAAGGCCCTCATCATTATCGGCGTCATCGTTTTGCGGTGCCAGGCTTGAAACAGCAGAGCGCAGCTCATCCTCAACAATTGGCGCGGTTATAACATCTTGCGGATAAAGCGCCGCCAAACGACGAACAAGGTTCTCAAGTTCACGGATGTTTCCCGGCCAACGATATTGACGCAGCACATCTAGCGCAGCGCCATCAATCTGCTTGGAAGGCAGGCCTTCTTCAGTGGCTTGGGTAAAAAAGTGGCGCACCAAATCTGGCACATCTTCGGTGCGCTCCCGTAGAGGAGGCAAGCGCAGCGGCACAACATTCAGCCGGAAGAAAAGATCCTCCCGAAAAAGGCCCTGGTTGATCAACTGGCGCAAATCTTTGTTCGTCGCCGCCACAATGCGCACATCAGAGCGTATCGCCGTACGTCCACCAACCGTCGTGTACTCGCCTTGTTGCAACACGCGCAAAAGCCGCGTCTGTGCATCCATCGGCATATCACCAATTTCATCAAGGAAAAGCGTGCCACCTTCGGCTTGTTCAAAGCGCCCCACAACGCGAGTCTGTGCACCAGTAAAAGCCCCTTTTTCGTGGCCAAACAACTCAGTTTCAATTAGATCACGTGGAATGGCCGCCATGTTAATGGCCACAAAGGGACCTTTGGCACGTCTGCCAAACTCATGAAGGGCGCGTGCAACAAGCTCCTTACCTGTTCCAGATTCACCAGAGATCGTAACCGTCAGATCTGTCTGCATAAGACGGGCAAGAACCCGGTAAATTTCTTGCATGGCTGCTGAGCGGCCAACAAGCGGCATGTTCTCGCCACCGTCTTCGGGCCCAGGCGCTCCAACCGCTTTACGCTTGGGTTCGGACATCGCACGGCCAACAATGGCGATCAGCTCTTTCAAATCAAAGGGCTTAGGCAGGTAATCATAGGCGCCTTTTTCTGATGCACGCACCGCTGTCATGAATGTGTTTTGCGCACTCATAACGATGATGGGCAGATCAGGGCGTGCTTTCTTCATACGCGGCAAAAGATCAAAGGCGTTCTCGTCTGGCATCACCACATCAGTGATCACCAGGTCCCCCTCACCTTCACTTACCCACCGCCAAAGCGATGTGGCGTTCGAGGTGACGCGCACCGAATAGCCTGCCCTTGTAAGGGCCTGATTGAGCACCGTGCGGATTGCTGCATCATCATCGGCGATCAGTACTGTCTGACTTTTCTGGGGCATGGGGAGGCCTTTTAGAATGCGTCTTAATTGGAACTAGGTATTGGTTTCATCAGCGCTGCGAAAAACTGGCATCATGACCTTGAAAGTGGCGCCACGGCCTGCACTTTCACATTCCACAACACCGCCATGATCACGGATAATTTTGGCCACAAGAGCAAGACCTAGACCGCTACCATTGGATTTAGTGGTCACAAACGGATCAAACAGGTTAGGCAGTAGATCGCGCGCGATACCCTTGCCATTGTCATGAATTGCAAACTCAAGTGGCAAGGTCAGCCGCTTGGTGCTGCCCGGTACTGAAAGGCGAATGCCCGGCTTAAATCCTGTTGAAATAACGATTTCACCGTCCGAGGCGGGCCCGATGGACTCACAAGCATTTTTAATAAGGTTGAGAAACACCTGAACCATCTGATCACGATTGGCAAAGATTGCCGGTAGTGATGGATCGTACTCTTCGACAAAATGAATATGGCTACCAAAACTGCTTTCAGCCAGCCGCTTCACATGTTCCAGTACGGTGTGAATGTTCACCGGTCCGCGCTCAACTGGCCGCTCATCAGAAAACACTTCCATGCGGTCCACCAGCCGAACAATCCGGTCAGCTTCATCGGTAATAAGCTGTGTTAGGGCACGGTCTTCGTCTTCAACACTGCTCTCCAGCAACTGCGCTGCGCCACGAATACCAGATAGTGGGTTCTTGATCTCATGGGCGAGCATCGCCGCCAATCCGCTAACAGAACGTGCTGAGGATTGAGACGTAAGCTGCCGATCTAGCTTCTGTGTGCGTGCCTGCGGGTGCAGCATTAAAGCTATGGCATTACCCGAGCCTGACCCATTTGGAAGATCGCTCGAAACCACACCGTCAACAGGCAATGCGTAGACATCCACCACCATGTCTTCGGGTAAACGAGGCGTTGCCAAATCCACTCCATAGGCTGTCAGTGGAGCACGATCAGCCACCACCTGGTCGATCGTTGAGAATACTGGACTCCCAAAGGGTACAAAGTATTTCAGGCCCTGCCGCATCATAATGGCCAACGATGTTCGGAAGAAAATTTCTGCCGCGTTATTAGCTTCAAGAATCGCAAAATCTTGATCAACCAAAAGAGCAGCATGAGGCAGCGCGTTGAGCAGCTGAACTTGCCGCTGCTGGCTTTGCAAAGACTTTATGCTCATGCTGCTTTGGCCCGCTCACCAGGAACAGATACGGCACCCTCACGACCCACGGGCCGCTTCCACGATGCCTCAGTCCAAACCTGAGCTATAACCCGCTCAATCAGCGCAACATCGACAGACCGGAACAGTATATCGCGTTGCTCGGAGGAGATGAGTCGCAAAAGATCAGTGGTTTCCAAATACCACCCGAAGTGTTTGCGGGCGATCTTCACACCCAGCGGCTCACCCTTATGAACGGCATGATGAACAATCAGTGCCTGATAGTGCTCGCTTATCACCTCCAACGGCGAGGGTAGTTGGCTTAAGAAAGCTTCCGGGTCATGCGCCGCCAGATAACCAGGGAGCCAGGGGCGTCCATAAGCACCTCGCCCCGCCATGACAGCATCGCAGCCGGTATGCTGCAGCATGGTTTCTAGATCACCACACGAGATAAGGTCGCCATTGGCAACAATGGGGATATCAACTGCTTCGCGCACACGCGCGATCGCGCGCCAATTGGCCTTGCCTTTGTAGAACTGGCATCGCGTTCGCCCGTGCACGGTGATCATTTGCACCCCAGCATCGCGTGCACGTTTGGCCAAATCAGGCGCATCGATAGAATCATCATCCCAACCAAGCCGCATTTTCAGCGTCACAGGCACATCGCTTGCTTTAACCGTGGCCTCAATAAGCGTCAGAGCATGATCAAGGTCACGCATAAGAGCTGATCCGGAATAGCCAGATGTCACTTTTTTGGCTGGGCAACCCATATTGATATCAATGATATCAGCGCCCGCGCCTTGAGCAATTTTGGCCGCCTCTGCCATCCAGTTGGCCTCGCGGCCGGCAAGTTGAACCACGGACGTTTCCAGTCCGCTC
>JBGCDM010000144.1:0-9293 GCA_045105395.1 Devosiaceae bacterium
GATTTTGACAACGAGCATCGCCAGAAAGAAGAAGCTGAAGCCGAACCAACAATCAGCCTTTACGAGCACCAAGCCCAAATGGCGGCGCTGGAACGCCGTATCCGCGAAGAAGCTCATGCGAGCGGGCGCCAAGAAGCGCTGGATGAAGGCTCTATGGCGCTTGCTAAGGAAACAGAGCAGCTCACTAAAGTTACAAACGCCATGATCGCCAAGCTTGATAGCGAGATTGGGATCCGCGAAGAGCGCGCTGTGCGCATTGCTATTACCGCTGCTAAAAAGCTTGCACGCCGCCTTATGGACCAGCAGCCAAGCAGCGAAGTGGAACATCTTTTCCGCAGTTGCCTAGGGCCAATGTTTGACGCCTCGCATTTGGTGGTGCGCATGAGCGCTGATCATGTCGATGATGTGCGCGCGCAGCTAGAAGCCATTGCCACGGCACAAGGCTTTGAAGGGCGTTTGGTGTTTCTTGGCGAGGATGACTTTGCCGCTGGTGATGCACGCATTGATTGGGCTGATGGTGGGTTGGCGCGCAGCCAGGCCGAAATTGAGGCAAGTATCGATCAATTGATCGCAGGCTATCTAAGCGCCCAGTCTAGTTTGCCGGGTACGCCCACAACAACGCCGACAGACCCTCAATCTCCTGAATCTCAGGCCCTCTTGGCCTCTATGGAAGGTGCTTCCCAATGAGCGACACCGATACAACAGATGAAGCGATGGCACCCAGCCGCGGCGTTCCTTTGGATCAGTTGGATGGTCCAGCTGCCGAACAGCCAGAAGATGCCGATCCCAATAGCGTCAAGGATGCGAGCGATCTGGAGGCGGTCTTTGACGTTCCGGTTCGCGTTTCAGCCATTCTGGGCCGATCAGCCATGCAGGTTTCAGAGCTGTTGAACATTCAACCAGGCACAGTGGTGGAGCTGGATCGACGTGTTGGTGAGGCGATTGATATTTTCGTCAATGACCGTTTGGTCGCCCGCGGCGAGGTGGTTTTGGTGGAAGACAAGCTCGGTGTGACGATGACCGAAATCATCAAAAGCGACAAATAAGCAAGCGCGATTAAGCGCGACTTACAGGCAGGATACATCCTATGCGACTTCTCATCTTCGGCAATCTAGGCGGACAAATGGCCAGCGCAACGCGTATGGCAATGGAGCGCGGCGCGAAGGTTATCCACGCCGATGATCAAGCCACAGCGCTGGATGCTTTGCGTGGTGGCAAAGTCATCGATCTGGTGATGGTCGATGTGGCTGAAAACATTAAAATGCTGATCCAAGCAATGGAGCGCGAGCACATCTCCGCGCCCGTCATTGCTTGCGGTGTAAAGAATGATGCCGATGCTGCTGTGCGCGCGATCAAAGATGGTGCTCGCGAGTATATTCCTTTGCCGCCAGACCCCGCGCTGATCGCAGCAGTGCTGGCTGCTGTCACCACCGAAGAACTGGATATGGTGTCCACCGATCCAGCGATGATGAAAGTGGTGCGGCTTGCTGAACAGATCGCCCCATCGGATGCCTCCATTCTCATCACCGGTGAATCTGGTACCGGTAAGGAAGTGATGGCGCGCTACGTTCATGCCAAGTCATCGCGAAATACAATGCCGTTTGTCTCGGTCAACTGCGCCGCAATTCCGGAAAACTTGCTCGAATCTGAGCTGTTTGGCCATGAAAAAGGAGCCTTTACGGGTGCCCTTGCGCGCCGTATTGGCAAGTTTGAGGAAGCTTCCGGCGGCACGTTACTGCTGGATGAAATTTCTGAAATGGATGTGCGCCTGCAAGCCAAGCTGCTGCGAGCCCTGCAAGAGCGCGTTATTGATCGTGTTGGTGGTTCCAAGCCCGTGCCGGTGGACTTGCGCATTATTGCAACGTCTAATCGCAACCTTACACAAGCAGTCAAAGAAGGCGTGTTTCGTGAGGATTTGCTGTTCCGTCTTAACGTTGTGAACCTGGCACTACCTGCGCTGCGCGAACGCCCAGCCGACATCTTGGCTTTGTCCGATCACTTCGCTAAAAAATACGCCAAAGCCAATGGCTTTCCTCTGCGCCCCATTTCTGAACCTGCCAGAACCCGCCTCATGGCTGCCCATTGGCAAGGCAATGTGCGTGAACTGGAAAACACGGTTCACCGTGCTGTTTTGCTGGCCTCTGGCCCTGAAATTGGTCCTGAAGCGCTCATAACTCCTGATGGATCAGACTTCGCAGCCCACTCTTCGCCGCCTTCCAGTGCTGTACAAAAAGTAGCGATGACCGCCGAAGCTGTAACCCGTGCATTGGTTGGCCGCACGGTAGCAGAAGTGGAGCAGGAGCTTATTCTCGATACGCTGGATCATTGTCTTGGCAACCGCACGCATGCGGCAAATATTTTGGGTATTTCGATCCGCACTCTGCGCAACAAGCTCAACGATTATACATCGCACGGTGTACCTGTGCCCCAACCTGGCCAAGCGCGCGTCATGCATGCAGGTTAAGCGGCCGCTTTTAACTCAGCTTGGTGGCTTTCAATAATGACGCGAAACTCATTGGTGAAAACCGGATCCAATTTCCCGGACATTGAGACCAGAATATCGTAAGCATCCATTGGCGTTAGGCCTTTACGATAGGCGCGTTGATGAACCAGGGCGCTGTAAACGTCGATGATAGTGAGGCATCGGGTGATGTCGTTGATGTCCGATCCACCAATGCCGCGCGGATAGCCGGAGCCGTCCAGCAGTTCATGGTGTGAATAGGCGACCTCAAGAGCAACGCCACAGGCCTTAGGGTCCTCAAGAAGCAGCTTTTTGCCTTCTTCCACATGGCTTTGGAGGGTGGCTTTGTCTTCGATAGAAAGCTGAGATTGCTTTTCTAAAAGGGCCACGGGAATGGTTATTTTGCCAATGTCCTGCAGCAGGGCCGCGCGGGTGAAGCGCTCGCGATCAATGGTGGAAAACCCAAGCTGACGCGCCCATTCTGAGGCGATGCCGCCAGAGCTCATGCTGTGTCGCGCGGTGCTGGAATGGTGTTTGGCGCTGATCTGCATCCATTCTGCCAAGCCAGTAACATCAATAGATTTTGTAACAACAGGTGCTGCGCCCGACACTTGGCCGGCTGCTTTGGCTGGTGCCAAATTGTTAGCGCCCATGGATGAGGTAAAGGTGTTGGAAATGGCCTGCGCAGTTTTCTCGCCAATGTTTGCTGACCTGCGGCGGTGCTGAGCAAATGGCCGATACGAGCGCTCTAACGCATCGAATAGATTGTTAGCCTTTACGGGGGTGGGGATGGCCGTGATCTTTTTTTCGCGCAGCGCGTGGGCAAATCTGGCGATGTCAGCAGCTGGCATGCAAAGCACGAAGCTGGCGCGTGCTAGCCCTTGGTTTGCGAACCAGGAGAAAAAACCTTCAAAGGATTTGGATCGAAAACGCGCCAAGCAGACCAAAACCACTTCGGCTGATCTCAGTGTACTGGGCACAGTTTTAGGAAGGACGTGTAGGTCTATAGGAACCAAACCATTGAGCGGCATAATTGCCTCAACGCTTGCTTCTGAACCATCGGTGACCGCTAAAATTCGCATTGGTGAGCCAGAATTCCGTAGCTATTTGAAGTTGCGGTTTGATGTTTGCTGGCTAGGGGTTGGTTCGCCTTAAGAGGTGCATGATAAAAGTGATTGGCTAATCATGGGTAAACCGATTGCGTTTACGTCAGCAGGCAGTTGCATGTTTGCGAGGCAGCTTTGTTCCTGCACTGAGGCGCGGTGGGCTCTCTAGCGTGCGAGAAGTGGGTAGCTTTTTTAGCTGCGCACGTAGGCCCAGCCTTCGCCTTGGCGCTCTATAAGATGGAGTACAGCAGACCCAATGATCTTTGCGCCTTTGGGTGCGTCAAGGTTCTGCTTTTTCAGTGAGTTGGCGCAATATCGTATGAGCTCATCTGTCTCAAGGTGCGGCGTTTGCACCGCCGCCCTTGCGCCATCGGCATTCACTACAATCTCGACAATCGCAGCCGGTTGTGCAGCGGCGATGTTGGCAGCATTGGAGCGTGCCCGCGTCAAAGATTGCTCGGTTGGTGCGTGAAGAACGACTCGATAGGTGCTCATAAGGCTTGCCCAATTTCTTTCACAATCTTGGCCGCTTGCGCGGTGCCGCGTGTTCGCGGTCTTTGCAGATCAATGGTTTTGTCCAACACGATGGCTGCGGGGCTGCCAGAGAGCACGATCACGCGATCTGCTAGCAGAACCGCTTCCCCAATATCGTGGGTCACGAAAACCACCGCTTTGCCGCTCAGTTGCCAAACGCGAAGCAGCTCATCTTGCAAGGACTCGCGGGTGAGGGCATCAACAGCAGAAAACGGCTCATCCATGAGCAGAATGTCTGGTTCTACCGCCAACGCACGGGCAATGCCTGCACGCTGAATTTGGCCACCTGATAGTTGATGGGGATACCTGTCTTTGAAATCGGCAAGCCCTGTCAGGCGCAGTACTTCATCAATCCGAGCAATGCGTTGAGATTTGGAGAGCTTTAGCCCTTCCAGCCCATAGGACACATTGTCGGCAAGTGTACGCCAGGGCATCAATCGGCCATCCTGGAACACGATGGCGCGCCGCCGACGATCCGTGCGCTGGGCAGCGTCTAGCGTTATCCAGCCTTTTTCTGGCGTTAGAAGCCCTGCCAACACGCGCAACAGCGTAGACTTTCCGACCCCTGATCCCCCAACAATGGCCACAAATTCGCCAGGGGCAACCTGCAGCGCGAACTGATCAAGAACCGGTTGCTCGGCCTGCGGATAGCGCAGAACAATGTCACCAGCTTCTAGGACGGTCGCCATCGAAGCGCCCTTTCTTCAAAGCGGCCAAATACCCAGTCGCTGCAGCTGTAAACGGCTGAAATTGCGAGCATGTAGACGACCACTGCTTCATAGGCGCCAACCCCTGCTGCAGCATTCATTTCTTGGCCCATGCCTGGCACACCAAGCAGTTCGGCGGCGATGAGCGTCATCCAGGCTTGTCCTACGCCTGTGCGCAAGCCTGCCAAAATACCAGGGGATGCTGCGGGCAGGGTGATGGATGTGTGCAGCTTGAAGTAAGCGCCTTGGCCGAACGCGCGGGCAAGTTCGCTATAGCGTGGGTCAACATTGCGAACCGCCGAATAGGTGGCGAAATAGTTCACCCAGAATACGCCAATGGCGATGACGAAGGCTGCGCCAGCATGGCTAACTTTGAACCAGGCGATGGCAAACACCACCCATGCCAGCGGTGGAATTGGCCGCAAGATACGCGCCAGCCACGCATGCAACCTGTCAAATAAGGGGTTGGTGGCGGCCAGCGCACCAACCAGAAAACCAAGAAGGCTGCCAATGCCTAGGCCCCAAGTGTAGTGCACCAGGCTGGACCCAATAGCGGGCAGCAACCGACCGGTCACAAACTCATCGATGGCGGCGGCAGGCACCAAGAAGGGGTCGGGCATGGTGCCTCTGCGCACCCACTCAAACGCCTCGGCGGCTTTCCATAACGCGATAAAGGCGACCAGCCCGAACAATCCTAAAAGGATTGTTCGCAGCCGATCGCCCGAAAGGGCTTTGTACAAGAGCTTAGAACCCCTGGAGGCTATTGTAGATGGTGAGGTCAAACAGCTCATCCAGATTAACTGGCTGGTTGAGTGTTCCTAGCTCTGCCTGGAAATCGTGCATGACCTGCGTGCCTGCAACTATGAAGTTGGGATCGGCAACAAAGCTTGCTTGTGAACGGGTAATGGCCGCCGCAACAATGGCTGCTTCAAGGCGCCCACCACCCACGTAAGCTGCAACGGAAGGTGTGGCGCGCTCAACATCAGTGCGCAAAACTTCAGTGGCCCGCACATGGGCACCCACCAAGGCATCAATTGCTTCCGGATGGGCCTGAATGGCCTCAGAACGCACAGCTAGTACAGCGCCGGGCTGACTCGGGAAAAGCTCTGAGCCACTGGCAACCACAGTTGCGCCTTCGCTGCGTGCAAGCGCGATGCTGACCACAGGTTCTAAGATGGCCGCGCCATCCACCGCCCCTGTGAGCAGTGCCTGCTGAACCTGTGCTGCGCCCTGATGCACGATTTCAACCTCTGATGGATCCACGCCCAACTGGTTGCGCAACCAGAATTGGAAAACTGTCTCAGGAACTGACCCAGTTGGGAAGGTTGTAATGACCGGCTTGCGGCCATTGTCTTCAGCAAAGCGCTGGAAAGCAGTCGCGTGATCACCCTCAAAATAGGGGGCAAGCTCGCCGAGTGCGACGATGGAAATTTGCTCAACAATATTGGATGCGACCACCTTAATGTCTGCGCCGCGTGCGCGGGCCACCATCGCTGGACCAATGCCGAGATAGGCAACATCCAATTGACCTGCGAGCAGAGCTTGCACCATAGCCGGGCCGTTTTGAAACTGCACCAGATCGCTATCAATATCAGCATCGTCCAGCCAGCCTTCTTCTAAGGCGATGAAGAGCTGTGAGATTGGAAGGATTGGCATATAGCCGATTTCTAAGTTGGTCGTCTCGTCAGCTTGTGCGCTGAATGTACCAAAGGAAAATGTGATTACGGCGAACGCTGCGATGAGGGTCTTCATGGTCTAAAACTCCTTGAATGTTACCCTATTCATGGCGTTTTTTGGCAGTTTTGGGTATCCAGAAAAGTTAAATAAGTGAGCCTTTTCAGTGTGTTGATAATCGTTGCATGATTTTACCAAGCCGCCGTGGTTTCTGAGCACGCCATGCTCCAAAATTGGATTACATCAATGGATTTGTGCTGCCAGCTTGCGCGCGCAAGCGTGTGCAATTCTATTAAAGAGAAGCCAAAAACGATGTTGCCATTGCGTTATCAGACCGTCACACTGTGATCGTACAGCTGTCATTGCTTTGTGGGCCAAGCTCACATCGCCAACGTAAGGCGCTGACATTCAAGGGAGATATCCATGAAGAAAATGATCATTGGTTCGGTTGCTGCCGCAGCCACGTTCCTCACACCCATCGCAGCTTATGCACAAACCGAAGTTGAGTTCTGGCACGCCTTTACCGGCCGCCTGGGCGAGCTTGTACAGCAGCAGGTTGATCAGTTTAATGCCAGCCAGGACGAGTATGTCGTGGTGCAAACGCATAAGGGCAATTATTCTGAAACGCTGAATTCCGGCATTGCGGCTTTCCGCGCTGGTGAACAGCCAGAAATCCTGATGGTTTTCGAAGTTGGCACCGCCACCATGATGGCAGCTGAAGGCGCTATCCGCCCGGTTTATGAAGTCATGGGCGATGACTTTGACCAGTCGATCTATATTGGCGCTGTGGCTGGTTATTATACCACAACAGATGGCAACATGCTGTCTTTGCCATACAACTCTTCGACGCCTGTGCTGTGGGCCAACCGCGACCTGCTAAACCAGGCTGGCGTTGCTGCTGACGCTGACCTTTCGACTTGGGAAGCTGTTGGCGATGTGCTGGCGCAAGTGCAAGAAGCGGGTATCGACTGCCCCATGACAACGGCATGGCAGAGTTGGATCCATCTGGAAAACCTGTCAGCCTATCACGACACACCGTTTGCCACGCAGGACAATGGTTTTGCTGGCCTCGACACTGAACTGGCTTTCAATGGCCCAGTCCAAGTGCAGCACATCCAAACGCTGGGTGACTGGGCTCAGGATGGTAAGTTCATCTATGCTGGCCGTCGCAATGAAGGTGGCGCAAACTTCCGCGCTGGCGAATGTGCGCTCTTCACTGAAAGTTCAGCTGGCTATGCCGGTATTTCAGCAGAAGCTGAGTTCGAGTTTGAAGTGCATCCACTTCCCTACTGGGCAGGTGCTGTTGATGCCCCACAGAACACCATCATTGGTGGTGCATCGTTGTGGGTCATGGAAGGCCATACTGACGAAGAATATTCAGGCGTTGCAGCCTTCTTCGACTTCCTTTCCTCAACCGATGTTCAGTCACAGTGGCACCAGGATACTGGGTATTTGCCGATTACCGCTGATGCAGGTGAAGCCACGCGCTCGCAGGGTTTTTATGATGAGAACCCTGGCACCGATATCTCTGTGACGCAGATGACAACCAATGAGCCAACGGCCAATTCCAGCGGTTTGCGGCTTGGTTCGTTTGATCAGATCCGCGGCATTATTGACGAGGAGCTAGAAGGCGTATGGGCCGGCGATAAGACCGCTCAAGAAGCGCTCGATTCCGCTGTCATGCGCGGTGATCAATTGTTGCGCCGCTTCGAGCAAGCCAACAACTAAGCCCACGATTTGATAGGGCGGGTGCTTGTAGCACTCGTCCTTCTTCTTTCTACGCGGGGGCTGGAAGCATGGATAAGCGTGTAACCTTTCAAGGTTGGTGGTTACCGATGGCGTTGATCGCGCCTCAGGTGTTCATCTCGGCTGTGTTCTTTTTCTATCCCGCTGGCCAAGCTGTTTGGCAATCACTGTTCATTCAGGATCCCTTTGGCCTGTCGAGCCAGTTTGTCGGCCTTGGAAATTTCGAATTTCTGCTCGCTGACCCGTTTTACCGCGCATCCTTTGTTACAACTGCCATCTTCTCCACCCTCGTTACTGTTGTTTCGATGGTGCCAGCCTTGTTTTTGGCTGTGTTGGCAGATCGCTTGATCAAGGGCGCGGGCACCTACCGCACATTACTCATTTGGCCTTATGCGGTTGCCCCTGCGGTGGCCGGTGTTTTGTGGCTGTTTATGTTCAACACGCGCATTGGCGTGGTATCGTTTTACCTTGGCCAACTTGGATATGACTGGAACCATGTGCTCAATGAGGTTGAGGCGATGGGGCTGGTTGTGGTTGCCTCGTCCTGGGGCCGCATCAGTTACAATTTCCTGTTCTTTTTTGCTGCCCTGCAAGCTGTGCCCAAGTCTGTCATTGAGGCTGCTGCCATTGATGGCGCACGCTTCTGGCGCAGGTTCTTTACAATTGTTTTGCCGCTGCTCTCGCCCACCACATTTTTCCTGTTGGTGGTCAACATCGTGTACGCCTTCTTCGAGACATTTGGCGTCATCCACACCATCACCGTGGGTGGGCCGCAGCAGGCAACCACCATCCTTGTTTACAAGGTGTATGCCGATGGCTTTGTAGGCCAGGATCTGGGCTCTTCGTCTGCCCAATCAGTGATCCTACTTTTCGTGGTTGGTTTGCTCACAATCATCCAGTTCAAGTTCGTTGAGAAACGGGTGCACTACTGATGGCTTTAACAACTCACAGCCCACCGGCCACTCATATGCCAGACAAAGAGCCTCTGCCCGGCATGGTGGAAAAGCGTGGCAGCAGCCTGTGGCTGACCCATGCGTTGATGATCTTTGGCGTGTTTGTGGTGTT
>JBGCDM010000145.1:0-8587 GCA_045105395.1 Devosiaceae bacterium
AGTCGCCCAGAACGCTGAGGACGAGTGTTCTGCTGGCACAGTCGTAAACGGGGAATGGCAGTGCATCGACGTCGAACGCGAATTGGCGCACGTTGAAGCGTATTTTGCTTGACTGGATGGTCCCCTGTTGAATGCAGCACAAGCGCTGATTGGCACTGAACCTGATGGAAAGTGGGGTCCGAATACCGAGCGTGCATTCCGACGCTCGCTTGAGACCTACATCGCTATTGGTGGACGTGATGCTAGCTGGGGTATTTTGAGGCCGAGCGACACCGAGCGCTACATCAGATGGCTCGCTGTTGCCCATCATGCCAGCGCAACGGGTGGTGAGTTTCCCGACTGATGGATTGAGCGCAGTTGAGTGGGACCGACAGAACGCGCTGTTGCCACTGCCCTCCGTCACGCCGTGTTGACACCCTGTTACCGAACACGATGTCCACATCGTATTTCAGAACACCCTGTTCGCCACAGCATTCCCAATCGCTGTGTCCAACACACCGATGCCCACACGTCCGCCCACAAAAAAAGCCGCTCGTTCGAGCAGCTTGTATTCCTTCAATCCTGTCGTGTTGTTAGCCCATCACGTGCTTCAGCTCAGCACTTGCGTAGATAGCAGCCATCAAGCCCAACAGCCTTGTTGCACAACATCTATCCCATCTGCCAAAGCGTGTTTCGATAGTGCAGTTGGTAAGCTGCAGACGCACTCGAGCGCTGCACATCAATCAACTTAGGCAATCGCTCAAACACATGCTCATGTGTTCGTCATGTATGTCACTTCCTACGTGATTAGTGTTTTCTCTTGTTTCGTTTGATTTGCTGTGATCGCTTGTATGAAGCGTTTTGCAGCTTGCGAAACGATGCTTTCACGCATGCGAAGAACAACGCCATACCGCAAAGCATGGCATTCGTCTCGTTCCCCGCACGCGCTGCTAGCTATTGGCATCGCCAGTCTTAAGCTGCGCCTGTTCCATTCCATCCATCACGCGACAAAGCAGGTGTAGAGCGGCGTCAGCGCCGCGTAGCAGCGCAGCTCTTTCCAGCCATATCCCGCGCGCTGCCTGTTCAGCCCCATATTGTCCAACAGCACCAAGTCGCGCGCACCTGCTGTCAGCTTGAGCCAAAGCGGCTGCGCATGACGCTTTATTACGCTGTAGTGGTGCCAAGCCCTGCCTTTTATAAAGAAGTGGATGTGCGTGTTGGCGCGCAAGCGTCCTTGTTCCGCAAACACGTGCCGCTGCAAGCGCATGCCCTCGTGTAATTCCCGCTTGCCTAAAACAGCCAAATCGAGCGCATTAAAAAAGCGTCGTGCGTTGCGCTCTGCTTGCTCCAACGTCACCATGTCGCCTTGCGCATATGTCGCTGTCCCAAACAGCCAAAACCTCTGCGTCAGCGTCCACAGCGCTCCAGCATTGCGGCATTTGCTCATTTGCTCGTATTCCGTTGCCACCTCGTTCAAAGTCCTTGTTGCCCAGCAGCGTCCATGTCTGCGCACTGCCCACGTGTATTTATCAACGCGCGCGGAAAACGAGGGTTTGAGCTGACGATGTGAGAGGAGGGAAAAGGCAGCTAGTTTGGGCTTGGAAACAGGGCAGGGGAGTGCGATTATATGCAGGTGGAACGCGCAGCAAACAAGCGTCGCCTGTTGCACACTTTGTTACACATCACGTTTTGTTCTTTTTAATAATGATGCAAGCTATTGAAAAATATGAGAAAAATAGGGTTTTTTTTGAAGTCCTAAACTCTGACTCCGTCGGTCCTGGTTCGAGTCCAGGTTCCCCAGCCAGAAATCACCAACTAAATCTAAGTCTAAGTTACGCAAGCATCAGCCAAATAGCTACTCGCTTGAAAACGTCGGTTTGGCTGTACCTTGTTCCATTGGCTCGGCTAATTTTGGCGCGGTCTTTTCCAGTGACAGGCAGCTGCGGGAAAATTTCAGCGGCGTTCGTAAGCCAGTAATGCCTTCTGGCTGAATGATCATGTCTCGAGCATCGATCTGAGGATCGCTGAGCACATCTTCTACACTGTTGATGGGCGCAGCGGGTACGGTTGCCTCCTCTAGCGCCAAAAGCAATGCATCGCGGGTCCAGCTTTTTATCAGCGCTTGCAGCGTGGCGATTAAAGTCTCGCGCGCGCCAACCCGGCCAGCATTGGAAGCATAGGCTGGACAATCAGCCAGCTCGGGCTGCCCCAAAACTTTGCAAAGCCGCGCAAATTGTCCATCATTGCCAGCGGCAATAACCAGCGCGCCATCAGCAACCTCAAACACCTGATAGGGCACAATATTGGGGTGGGCATTGCCCAGCCGTGAGGGCGACGTGCCCGAAGCGAGGTAATTGGTGGCTTGGTTGGCCAACATGGCGGTGGCCGCATCAAACAGCGACAGATCAATATGTTGGCCTTTGCCTGATTGGGCACGCTCGGCCAGTGCTGCTTGTATGCCAACAACCGCATAAAGGCCGGTGAATAGGTCGGTGACCGCCACGCCCACCTTTTGTGGCTCGCGCTCAGGTTCACCTGTGATGGACATAAGACCAGACATGGCTTGCAGCAGATAGTCATAGCCCGCGCGGTGTGCGTAGGGGCCATCTTGCCCAAACCCAGTTATGGAGGCGTAGATGATGCCAGGGTTGGTGTTTGAAACGCTGGCATAGTCCAAGCCGTAGCGCGCAAGGCCGCCAACTTTGAAGTTCTCAATCACCACATCAGCATCGGCCGCCAGTTCTTGCACATAGGCCTGGCCATCAGGTGTTTTGAGATCAACGGTAACAGCAGTTTTGCCGCGGTTGCAGGCATAGAAATACGCGGCAGATGTGTCCTCTCCCTGCTGAACAAAGGGAGGTCCCCAGGTGCGGGTATCATCACCTTTGGGGGCCTCAACCTTGATAACACTCGCCCCTAAATCGGCAAGTGTTTGACCGGCCCAGGGTCCCGCCAAGATGCGGGCAAGCTCCAAAACCTTGAGGCCTTTTAGCGGGGCATCAGACATAGCTAGGCCTCACCATGAACGCACTTGCAACATTTGAGATCCCGAAGACCGAGCGGTTGTGCTGATCGGTGCGCCGAGCAGAACAGAGCGAGCTCTTCCACTAAAAGAACGCCTGCAGCCCGGTCTGTGCGCGACCCAAAATCAGTGCATGGATGTCGTGCGTGCCCTCATAGGTGTTCACGGTTTCAAGGTTCTGTGCGTGCCGCATCACATGATATTCGGCCATAATGCCGTTTCCACCATGCATGTCGCGGGCATGCCGAGCGATATCCAGCGCTTTGCCGCAATTGTTCCGCTTCATCAGGGAGATAATTTCTGGCGCGGCGGTGCCATCGTCCAGCATGCGGCCAAGGCGAAGGGCGCCTTGCAGGCCAAGCGCGATCTCGGTTTGCATATCGGCGAGCTTTTTCTGGAAGAGCTGCGTCTGCGCAATGGGTTTATCAAATTGCACCCGCTCTAGGCCGTAGCTACGTGCGCGATGCCAGCAGTCTTCCGCTGCGCCCATCACGCCCCAGGCAATGCCATAACGCGCGCGGTTAAGGCAGCCAAACGGGCCTTTGAGGCCCTCAACGCCTGGCAGCAGAGCATCCTCGCCAACCGCCACTTCATGCATCACGATCTCGCCAGTGACAGAGGCGCGCAAGGAAAGCTTGCCCTTGGTTTGGGGCGCGGAGAGACCGGCCATGCCTTTTTCAAGGATGAAGCCTTTGATCTTGCCATGATGGGCCTCAGACTTTGCCCAAACGATAAAGACATCGGCAATGGGGCTGTTGGAAATCCACATTTTTGCGCCCGAAAGCACGTAGCCACCGTCGGTTCTCTTGGCCGTGGTTTTCATGCCAGCGGGGTCAGAGCCGGCGTCGGGTTCGGTAAGGCCAAAGCAGCCGATCAGTTCGCCACGCGCCAGCTTTGGCAGATACTTCTCTTTTTGCTCATCCGTGCCGTAGGCGTGGATGGGGTACATCACTAGCGAGGATTGCACGCTCATCATCGAGCGGTAGCCAGAGTCGATCCGCTCTATCTCGCGGGCCACCAAGCCATAGGCCACATAGCCAGAGCCCAATCCACCATAGGTCTCGGGGATGGTCACGCCAAGCAGCCCCATCTGGCCCATTTCGGCAAAGATTTCCGGCGCCACACCCTCATTCAGATACGCCTCCTCCACACGCGGCATCAGCTTGTCGGTGGCATAGGCGCAGGCGCTTTCAACGATGAGCCGCTCATCTTCATGCAGCTGTTCACTCAAGTGAAACGGGTCAGCCCAGTCAAACGACGCAAGGCTGGGTCCCTTGCCAGTGTGTCCGTGCCCAGTGGAACGTGCATCAGGCATGCGCTAACTCCTTCGTTGGCCACACATAGGTAAAGGTAAGCTATGCGCTTTGTAGGCCCAGCATGTCGCGCGCCTGTTGCCATGTAGCAACCGGGCGTTCGTTCTTCTCGCACACTTCGACAGCGCGTTTTACCAGCGCGGCATTGGAGGGTGCCAGCCGCTCGCGATCCAGGCGCACATTGTCTTCCAGGCCGGTGCGCGCATGGCCCCCTGCTGCAATCGACCATTCATTGACGGTGAGTTGTGAGGGGCCGATGCCAGCAGCGCACCACTGCCCGCCCGGTACCAAGCGCTTCACGGTCTCCACATAAAAATCAAACACCTGCTTGTCGGCAGGCATAGCGTTTTTCACACCCATCACAAACTGGATGTAAGGGGTTTTCGGAATGCGCCCATCAGCATGCATTTTTGCAGCTTGGAAGATGTGGGAGAGGTCAAAGGCTTCAATTTCAGGCTTCACATCATAGGTGCGCATTTCGCCCGCTAGCCAATCCACCAGATCGGGGCTGTTCTCGTAAACGCGCGTGGGGAAATTGTTCGAACCCACTGATAGCGAAGCCATGTCTGGCTGCAAGGACAGCATGCCGCCACGCTCTTTGCCAGAGCCTGATCGACCACCCGTTGAAAACTGGATGATCATGCCGGGGCAGTGCTTTTCTATGCCCTCTTTGAGCCGCGCAAATTTTTCTGGGTCCGAAGAGGGCGTCTCATCATCGTTGCGAACATGGGCGTGCATGATGGTGGCGCCAGCCTCAAAGGCCTCGTGCGTGGATTCAACTTGTTCAGCCACGGTGGTTGGTAATGCCGCGTTGTTGGCCTTTGTGGGCACCGATCCAGTGATCGCCACGCAGATAATACAGGGGTTTTGGTCGCTCATTTAGGTCCGCTCTACCATGATGAAATCAAACGTCGATTTCCAGAGTGTATCACCTGGCTCGCCGGTTTCCATCTTTGCAATCAATGACGCTTTTACGCCAAAGACCGCATCGGAGGTCAACCATTCATCGCCGTCCACAAATGTATGGGTAATGATGCGCTCAAAACCCGGCGCCGTGACAATAAAATGCATGTGGGCTGGGCGGTTGGGGTGGCGACCAGTTGCCGCTAGCATGTCGCCCACCGGCCCATCGTCGGGGATTGGGTAGGCTACGGGCCGAATGCCGCGAAAGTTGTAGGTTCCATCGGCACCGGTGGTGAAGATACCGCGATTGTTAAACTTAGGCTGCAAATCAGGCTGCTGCACATCGTAGAAGCCGTCGGCATTGTCGCACCACACATCGATGGTTGCGCCCTGTACCGGGTTGCCATTGCGGTCGATCACCCGACCTTCAAACAAGCAGCTCTCGCCCTTGCCATCCAGGCTGATGTTTTGCCCCATTGGGCAGTGCGGCGCATCGGCCACATGAAACGGCCCAAGCACGGTGTTTTCTGTGGCGCCAGATGGACGTCGATGGTTGACTGCATCAACCAGCATGGAAACACCTAGCGTGTCGGAGAGCAGGATAAACTCTTGCCGGTTTTCATCGCACATTTGGCCGGTTCGGGTCAGGAAATCGATGGCTTTGCCCCACTCGTCCTGTGTCAGCTCCACGTCTTTCACAAAGGCATGCAGATGGGTGACCAGCGATGCCATGACGTGCGCAAGGCGTGGGTCGATGTCCTTGCCCATGCGGCTGTTAACGGCGCTGGTGGATGTGTCTTCGGTGAAAAGTGCCATGGTCGTTCCTCCTAAGATGCCCGGTGCAACAGGGCGCTCAGCACACGGGTAAGTTCGGCAGCAGGGTCATCAGCCATATCGTCGGCGCGCCAGGCAACATGTTGGTCTGGGCGCACGAGCACACAGCCCGCCTCGTTCACCTCGCGGGCGCGGGCCCAATCGCCATGATGGTCGATGATATCGCGGCGCGGGCCAATCACATGGGTGCGAATGTCCAGCCCCATCGCTTTGCTTACAACCTTGGCGGCCTCAGCCCATGGCGCTCCATTGATGCCAGTAAGGATTGTAAATTGGCCTTGGCCAACCAAATCCAGCGTGGAATGCTTTGCGCCGTCCTGGTCGTAAACCCAGGCGTGCGGAATGCGCGCACCGGGCCATGTGGTGGGCTGATAGTGCAGCTCTGCATCCAGCTCAAAGGCCGGTTCCATCTGGCCGTCGGTGAGGATGGCATTTGATTTGTAGCGTTGGTTCATCTCCACGCCGTGGGCGTCAAACTCATACTTTTTGAAGGCAATCGCCTCGCGGATGGCCGCACGCTGCTGCTCTGCGTCCATGTTGGCATCGCAGCGCTTATCCATATTGGCCTGCATGATCTCCGGATCAGTGGATTCGGTGAGGCCAAGAGACTCAAAAATCGGCCCAAACTCGCCAATTGATTGGTTGGCGCGCGTCACGATCTGCTTGGCAATCGGCGCACGCTCTTCGCTGTAGCTGTCGAGCAAAGCTTCGCCTGCCTCGCCCTTAATGACGGCGGCCAGCTTCCATGCCAGGTTGAAGGAGTCCTGAATGGATGTGTTGGAGCCAAGCCCGTTGGATGGCGGGTGGCGGTGCGCCGCATCGCCCATAATGAACACCCGGCCAGACTGCATGTGCGTGGCGTACATGTTGTTGACCGTCCAGGTAGAGACCGAGGTGATTTCTGGTTGAATGGTCTGGTCACCCACCAGGTCACGCACGACCTTGGTGGCGAATTCATCAGTCACTTCCGGCGCGGGCTGGTTGATGTCGTAGCCCCACACGATCAGCCATTCATTCCAGGGCCGTACCATGCGCACCAGGCCCATACCGATGCCACCAACATCCGCGCCCGGTTGCACCACCCAGTAAAGCACCGAGGGGCGATGGGCGACGAACTTAGAAAGGTCCGCTTTGAAGATGATGTTCATCGAGCCGCCAACGCCCATCTCGCCTTCAAAGGGCAGATCTTCCAGCTCAGCGACTTTGGAATTGCCGCCATCAGCGCCCACCAGATAGCGTGAGCGGATGGTGATTTCCTTGCCTGACAGGCGATCCAAGCAGGTCGTGGTCACGCCCTCATCGTCCTGCACATGAGACAGGTACTCTGTGGACATGCGCGCTTGCGTGCCGCGTGAACAAGCGGTTTTGAACAGCAGCGGCTCCATCATGGTTTGCGGCAGATCGTTCATGAAGGTGGGCGAGGAAAGCAGATGCTCAGCCTTCGACATGGGGTGGTTACCCCAGCTTTTCATGCGGCCAATTTCTTCGCCTGCTAAGCTCTCGCAAAACACGTTCTCGCCCATCAGTTCCTGTTCAGCGGCGAACATGTAGGCCTCTTCTTCCACATCCTGGCCAAGGTCGCGCAGCACTTCCATCGTGCGCTGGTTGGTGATGTGCGCGCGCGGGGTGTTGGCCAGCCAGCGGTAGCGGTTCACCGCCATATTCTCGATGCCGTAGCTGGAAAGAAGCGCCGCCGTGGCTGAGCCTGCAGGCCCGGTGCCTATGATGAGAACGTCTGTTTGGATATCAGCCATTTTTTGCTTCCTCAGTCTGTTTTGTTGTTTTTGTTGGGGTGTCGAGCGCGCCACCGGTAAGGCGTCTGCGCACGGGGAACAGTTCAATGTTGGTACGCGCGGAAATTAAGCCCCACAGGCCCTTGGGCGCGAACAACATGATGATGATGCCGATGACGCCAAGCACCATCAGATACCAGGTGCCAAAGTCCGCCAGCACCGATTGCAGGATAAAGAACACCAGCACGCCAATTATCGGGCCTTCAATGGTGCCAATGCCGCCAATGACGACAATGAAGATGACGTAAGCCGTCCAGTCCTGCACCGAGAAGGCAGCATCGGGCGAGATGCGGGCCTTTTGCAGATAGATCAGCGCACCAGCGATACCGGTGCCAAAGGCTGAGACCAGAAACACCGTCCACTTCATGCGCGTTGCATCCACGCCAACCGATTTTGCCGCTTCCACATTGTCACGCACCGCCGCCAGCGCCAGGCCGCGCTTGGTGCGCAGCAGCCAGTAGATACCACCAATGGTGGCGACAGCCAGGATCACAGCCAGCCAGTAAGATAGGATGTCACGGGCCGCTGCGCTGCGCACACCGAACAGGTTTTCGATTGTCTCAGCCATCCATAGCTCGCGGGTGGCCGAACGAGGAAGCGAAGTACCGGTGCCACCACCCACTGCGCGCCACTGGGACACGATAAGCCGCACGACCTCTGCAATCACCCATGTGCCGATGGCAAAGTAGGCGCCCTGCAGGCGAAACGCGAAGAACGCGGTCGGGATAGCCAGCAGAACCGCC
>JBGCDM010000146.1:0-24957 GCA_045105395.1 Devosiaceae bacterium
CTGGTGGCGATAGCGCTTGAACCGTTTTACCGCATGGCTGGCATAAGCCTCTGATAGGTCCAGCGCCATCAGTGGCATACGCGGATAGGCCTGCGCGATGGCATCGGCGAAGTTACCGCCGCCGGTCGCAAGATCAGCAGCACGCAATGTGCGTTGATCTTTGCCACGCATCCAATGGGCAATTGGCACCAGACCCATGCGCCGCATGGCGGTTGTCGCCCCAGAAAAGAGCACCTCGACCTGCGTATCGTAAAGGCGCGCAGAGTCCTCGCTCATCCATCCATCGGTCTGGAAATGAAAGTTCTGCTGATAGTAGCGCGGGCGTTTGTCGGCACCTTCCGCTTCGCGTGCCTCTTGGTGGCGTTTTTCTGCCCTACGTCGGGCAACCTCTGGTGCATCGGCAAAGAAGGCCCGCGCATTGCGAATGCGATCCAGCCAATTTTCATCCTCATACGGTGCCGGGTAGAGGCCCGCTTCTATGTTGGAAAGATCACGCGCTGAAAGCGCCGCCACGCCGCGCAAGAGTTCTGGCACACCGGGCACTTTGGTGCTGGGTGGTTTCACATCCGGCTTCAGCGATGGGTCCTTGGCAATGGCGCGCTGGTGAACTTGGCGCATGCGATAGGCTTGGCCAGCATACCAACCGACACGCGAACCCTGCCGCGCCACATAGCGCGCACGGGTTGCAAGCTTGGAAAGCGAAAGGGGTCTTGTTTGTGCACTGGCCATCTATTGCTCCACGTCTCTACAAGAGAAAATGGTGCGGATGGCAAAGTGAGGCAACACCTCGCCACCCAACAATAGTGTCGCAGTTAGGGCTTTGTTCCTAGCTGCCCGATTGTGCCAAGCGCTCCAGTTTGGGCAGAGCTGTGGCCGGGCTTTCCTGATAAGCGATGGTGCCCACAAGTTGGTTCTCCTGGTTCATCAGGAAAATCGACGCGGTGTGGTCCATGGTGTAATCCCCGTCATCCAGCTCCACCCGGCGCGCATAAACCCGGAAGTTTGCAATCGCCTCATCAATCGCCTCACGCGTACCGGTAAGCCCAACAATATCATCGCTAAATGCGCTGACATATTCATCCAAGAATTCGGCAGTGTCGCGTTCTGGGTCCACCGTCACCATGATCGTGTGGAAATTTTCAGCCAATGGTCCAAGCTGGTCCATATAGGTTGAAAGCTCAAACAGGGTGGTTGGGCACACATCTGGGCAGAAGGTGAAACCAAAGAAGATGGCTTTCGGCTTATCAGCAAAATCAGCATCGGTTACTGCTTCGCCCGTATCAGCGCGCACCAGGCTAAACGGCCCACCGATTGAATCCACTGCTTCGTAAAGTGCGGATTGATCAGGCGCCTGACCGCGCAGGTAGGAGAGCGTTAAAAACGCTCCCATACCCAGAACGACCAATGCGACCAAGCCCCAAAGGGCAAGGCGAAGAGTGCGCATCAGTTGGTGCTCCCATGTGCACTGTGATCGTCGTCATGGTCCATCTCACCATGATCCATTTCGCTATGGTCCATATCACCATCATCAGAGCCATGGTTCATATCCATGCTGCGTGCACGCACGGGGAATGTGATTTCGCGTTCCTCTCCGCCCTCAAAAGTTAGGGTCACAGAAACCTCGTCACCCTCAGCAAAAGGTTGTGTGATGCCGATAAACATCACGTGTAGGCCGCCTGGTTCCAGGTCCACTTGCGCTTCACCGGGTAGCTCAATTCCGCCTTCCACTTCGCGCATGCGCATCACATCATTCTCCATGCTCATGGTGTGCAGTTCCACACGCTCGGCGATGGGTGAAGATGCAGACACCAGCCTGTTGGGCGTGGAGGAATAATTGTAGATCGACAAAAAGCCACCAGCATTGCGCGCATTGGGCGGAGTTTCGAAAGCGCGGCGATTGAACAAGTGCATCTCACCAACGGAAATCGTATCGGCGCCATGGGTCGAAACAACCTCATAAACACCACCAGTTAAGATGGGTTCTGCCTGTGTTGCGATGGGCGAAAAGGCAAGAGTGGCTGCGCCAAGCGCAGCAAAGAGAATTTTGGTCATAGGAGTGTCCTTCACAAAGACGAAAAGAGAAAAATCAATTTAGCTGTGAAGGTGAAACGGCGGCGCACGCGACGGCGGCGGGCCAGTGCTTGGATTGCCAATCCACTTGGTTTGCGCAAGCGGTTCCTGTGCATGGATCGCCAAAAATACAGGCAAGGCTGGGCTGGGCGAGGGTGCAAGAACACCGGCCATGCTGTGCAAGGTGCACGGGCAGAACCCAGCCCCATCCACAACGCTCAGTGGATCATCATCCACCGGCGGTGGGCCTGATAGGCACAGGGAAAAGCCAGCTTCCAGCGCCATGGCGGGCGATGCTGTCAGCACCATGCCGACCAATTGCTGGGAAAGCAGCGCACACAAAGCCAAGGCCGCAATCGGCTGACGCAGGCTGAGAAGGGCGCGCAAAGCGTTCATGTTATAAGTTTCACAAATTTAGATGATGCTTACAAGCCGAACTCTCGTCGCACACGAGGTCTTGCGCGGGGCGTTATACGCGCGTTTCTTCCTCGCCATCATCGAGGTCTGTTTCCTCATCGAACACAATTGGCTCTGGCTCGAACAGATCAATGTCCTGATCTTCAAGTTCTGAGTCCACCAGCACAGCACCCACTGGCGCGGTCGCGTAGAGCGTGAAGTCTTCTTTTTCCTCCTCGGCAACGCCCTCGCGACGCACGACGCGAAAGCCCAGGAATACAAATATGAGCGCTTGGATTGTGGCCACATAGCCAAACAAACCCGCCCCACCGAAGCGGTCCACCGCAATGGAGGCAATGAGCGGGCCGACCGTGGAGCCTAAGGCAAAGGCAAGCAAAAGGCCTGAGGCGATGGTAACATGTTGATCGGTCTCAGCATGATCAAATGTATGCGCAACGGCCAACGCGTAGGCCGGAAAGACAGCCGTGCCAAACAGGAAGCCAGCCAGCAGAATGAGGCTTTGCTGTTGCGGATTGAGGGCCACCACAGCGCAACAAATCATGAAAGCTGCAAGGCTAAGGCCCAGCATAACAAAACGCCGATCCATCTGATCAGACAGGCGGCCAACCGGCCATTGAAACAAGGCCCCACCCAGAACCGCGACGGTTAGAAAAAACGCTGCACCATCACTATCCATGCCAGCGCGCGTGGCAAAAATGCCGCCAAATGCCCAGAAGCTGCCCGTAGTGAGGCCCACGCCGATCATGCTGATGAGGCCGACTGGTGATGTGCGATACACTTTTTTCAGGTTGAGTCGCACCTCATAAAGCGGCGCTGGCTGTGTTGCCTTGCTCAACGCCAGCGGCAGAGCTGCAAAGGAAATAAGCACCGAGGCAAGGGTGAACAGCGCAAAACTGTCCAGCGGATACGTGGTCAGCAGCATCTGCCCGCCAGCGATCATCAGGAAGTTGATCATCACGTAAAACGACATCACCGTGCCGCGGTTGGCATTGTCGGTGCGCTCATTGAGCCAGCTTTCTAAGATAATATAAAGGGCTGCCATCGCAAACCCACTGATCATCCGCAGCACCACCCAGAAGGCTGGCTCGATGGCCAGTGGGTGCAAAATAATCGTGCCAGACATAAGCCCGACAAAAGCTGCAAAAACGCGGATGTGACCTGCGCGCGCCACAAAAGCTGGCGCGAACCAACACCCCAACGCAAAGCCTAGAAAAAAGCCAGAACCCAAGCCTCCAACCCAGAATGCACCGAAGCTCTCCGCCTCGCCGCGCAAAGGAATAAGGGCGTTCTGCAGGGAGTATCCCGACACCAAAAGGGCCGTGGAAACGAGCAGGGCCGTGAAGGGCGCAAGTGCACGCATAGCGCTAAACCTGAAACGAGGGCAGTGGCCCTAGTAAGCGGGTTAGGCTCTTACAGGGGCAACATATTCTTCGCGCCCTAACAGACGAAATACACTGGCTGCAATACCATCCGCATCAAGTCCTGCTTCAGCGATCATTTTTGCTGGGCTATCCTGGTCAATATACCGGTCTGGCAGGGTGAGCGTGGCCACTTTTAACCGGCCATCAAGCAGCGCTGCATCGTTAAGGGCATGCAACACATAGGAGCCGAAGCCGCCAACCGCGCCTTCTTCCACCGTCACCAGCACTTCATGCTCGCGGGCCAATCGTGCCACAAGATCAGTATCCAGTGGTTTGGCAAAGCGTGCATCCGCCACCGTGCAAGAAACGCCCTGCGTTTCCAATGTGTCGGCAGCAACCAGCGCATCTTTTAGCCGCGAGCCAAGCGAGAGAATGGCAACGGTGGTGCCTTCCTTGACGACGCGGCCCTTCCCAATTTCCAGGAAGCGACCACGATCTGGCAGCTCGACACCGACTCCTTCACCGCGCGGGTAGCGGAAGGCAATGGGCCCTTCATCAAACTCAGCGGCTGTGCGCACCATGTGCACCAGCTCAGCCTCATCGCCCGCGGCCATAATGGTGAAACCAGGCAAGCAGCCAAGATAGGCAACATCAAACGCGCCAGCGTGCGTGGGGCCATCTGCGCCCACAAGGCCTGCGCGGTCGATGGGGAAGCGCACTGGCAAGCCCTGGATAGACACATCATGCACCACCTGATCATAGCCGCGCTGTAAGAACGTGGAATAGATGGCGCAAAACGGCTTCATGCCGTCGCTTGCCATGCCCGCAGCGAATGTGACGGCGTGCTGCTCGGCAATGCCAACATCAAAGGTGCGGGTGGGGAAAGCTTCGCCAAAAAGGTCAATGCCCGTACCGCCAGGCATCGCAGCGGTGATGCCGACAATGCGATCATCGTCTTCGGCTTCACGTATTAGCGATTGGCCAAACACGCGGGTGTAGGCCGGCGCATTGGGCTTCGATTTCGCCTGCTCGCCCGTGATGACGTTGAACTTCGACACGCCGTGATACTTGTCGGAAGATGCTTCCGCCGGGCCATAGCCTTTGCCCTTTTGGGTGCGCACATGCACCAGAATTGGGCCTTGCTCGCTATCGCGCACATTTTCCAGAACCGGCAAAAGGTGGTGGATATTGTGCCCATCAATGGGGCCCACATAATAGAAGCCAAGCTCCTCAAACATGGTGCCGCCGGTGAAGAACGAGCGGGTAAACTCTTCAGCTTGGGCTGCCTTTTTGTGCCAATAGGGAGGCAACTTATTGGCAACGCGCTTCAGTCCTTCGCGCACCGAGCGATAGGTGTTGCCGGAGACAAGCCGCGCTAGATAGGCACTCATCGCGCCCGTTGGCGGGGCAATCGACATGTCATTGTCATTGAGAATAACGATCAGCCGTGCATCCATCGCGCCAGCATTGTTCATAGCCTCATAGGCCATGCCAGCTGACATGGATCCGTCGCCGATCACCGACACCACATTGTTGGAGCGTCCAGAAAGATCCCGCGCTACAGCCATGCCAAGACCAGCGGAAATGGAGGTGGAGGAGTGCGCCGCGCCAAACGGGTCGTAGGGGCTTTCAGCCCGTTTTGTGAAGCCCGACAGCCCACCACCCTGGCGGATGGTGCGCATACGATCACGCCGCCCAGTGAGAATTTTATGCGGGTAGCATTGGTGCCCAACGTCCCAAATCAGCTTATCATCGGGTGTATTGAACACCGCATGCAGCGCAACGGACAGTTCCACCACGCCAAGGCCTGCGCCCAAATGGCCGCCAGTGACGGACACCGCCGAAATCATTTCAGCGCGCACCTCTTCAGCAACCTGCGCCAGCTCATCATGCGATAAGCCTTTCAGATCACTGGGGTTGGCTATTGTATCCAGGAGAGGGGTAACAGGGCGTTCGATCAATTCCATAAGGTCACACTAGTGCATCAAAAGGGGCTGTAAAACGCGCCCTTGTGACGCGCGATAGCCATTATGCTGATCATTCTACGCCAGCTTGAAGTGTAAAGAAAGTCTGACACTTTTGACGTCTAGGATGATAGACTTTTGGCCTAGCGCGCTCAATCTGGCAGGGGAATGAAGTCTTCCTCATCACCTGGCACGATGTCAAAACGCCCCTTGCGCCAGTCTTCCTTGGCTTGCTCAATCTTCTCTTTGGATGAGGAGACAAAGTTCCACCAAATGTAGCGCTTGGAATCCATCGGCTCGCCGCCAATGATTTGGAAATGCGCGTCCGATGTTGCTTCAATCGTGAGTGTGTCGCCAGGCTTGAAAACCAGCAACTGGCCTGGTGCAAACACATCACCGGCAATGCTGATTTCACCGGCAAGTGTGTAAATGCCGCGTTCCTCATAGCTGGCATCCAGCGGAATGCGCGCGCCAGCCGCCATGGCGATGTCAACATAGAGTGTGGGCCATGCTGTTTGCGTTGGTGCTTTTTGGCCCAAAAACTCGCCCATGATCACCCGCGCACTGATGCCATGATCGTTGACCATAGGCAGCTCATCCGCCCCGTGGTGAACGAAAGACGCGTCGTTCTCCTCATGGCTCTCGGGCAAAGCGACCCAGCTTTGAATGCCGAAAAGCTTATGCTGGCGCTTGCGCATCTGCTCACTGGAACGCTCTGAGTGCACAATGCCTTTGCCTGCGGCCATCAGGTTAAGCTCGCCGGGTTGAATTGGTAGATCATTGCCCAACGAGTCTTTGTGGATAATTTCGCCCTCAAACAGGAAAGTCACCGTGGCCAAACCAATATGCGGGTGCGGACGCACATCCATGCCGCCGGTTAAAAACTCCGCCGGGCCTGCCTGATCAAAAAAGATGAACGGCCCAACCATCTGCCTTTTGGGTGAGGGCAGGGCGCGGCGCACCTCAAAGCCACCCAGATCACGCGCTCGCGGCACGATCAGCGTTTCAATGGCATCGCACGAGCGTGCATCACCAAGGGTTGGGTCCATGTCGTGTTGCCAGCTCATGGGACGGCCTTTCAAAGATTAACATCATTCCTTGGCAAGATAACGCACCCAGCAGCCATGTCGATGCACCGACGACGCACACACTGTTGCAAATCACCGAACACTCAATTCTCAACCTTTGCTGTGATTTTAAAACAGTGAAAAAACCACACCGAGAAAGACACACGCCATGCCCAGATAGCCGGGCATAGCATCGGGTGCAGTCAGTTCGCGCACCAGTAGGCTTTGCTTGGCATCGTCTGGGTTCACTCGCACAGATAGGCGCCCGCCGAGCGGAAAGCGCTTGAGAAACCGATTGGCATCGGCTTGGTTGGCAAAAAATGGCTCACGCGTCGCGCTGTAACGGTTGCCCAGATAGGTTTGATCTTCAACGCTATAGGCATAGCGCAGCACCGCCCGAAATCCGTCTTGCGTAACCCATGGGCGATAGGGATCTGTTCGTTTGATCGGTTCCACCACGCTGCCGCGCACTGTGCCGGGCACTTGGCTCCAGCGCATACTGGTCAGCCAGTCGCGGATCATGAACAGCCAGGCTGCTAGAATGATGATCCCACAAAAAAGCGCAAAGGCCCCGAGCATCAGGTTTAAGAGCCAAGCATGGGTTAGCCGTCGAGCGGCTCTGTCCCCGCCGCCTCGCCAGATGAGGAGAGGCGAATTTTTTCCACCCGCTCTTCGGCCGCTTTCAGCAGGGCCTCGCAGCGCGCTTTTAGCGTTTCACCGCGCTCATAAATGGCAATGGAATCCTCCAGCGCCACTTCTCCGCGCTCCAGCCGATCCACAATACGTTCCAGCTCAGCCATTGCTGTTTCAAAGGTCAGGGTATCGACGGCGCTTTCGTCCGATTCGCTCATTGGGCATGCTCCATAGTGTGGCGATAAGCGTGGCGGCTCAGGGCGGTAAAGGTCAAGGGATCAGGGCAAATTAGGCCTGCACAAACTAGGCTTGCACAAACTAGGCTTGCACAGGTTACGCCTGCATCAGCGTGCCAACATGCGCGGCGACGGATTTGGAAAGCCCCTGAAGGTCATAGCCGCCTTCCAGAAGCGATACCACGCGACCACCTGCGGTGCGTTCTGCCAGCTCCATAAGCTGCTCTGTCACCCACACAAAATCGGGCTCATGCAAATTGATATTGGCCAGCGGATCACGCGTGTGCATATCAAAGCCTGCCGATATCACCACCAAATCAGGCTTATAGGCGTAGAGGCGCGGCAGGATCACCTCCTCAAACGCGCCGTTAAATTGTTCAGCGCCATCCCCTGATGCCAAGGGCGCGTTGACGATCGTGTCGTGTTCACCGGTTTCAATCACCGCACCTGTGCCAGGGTATAAAGGCGCCTGATGGGTAGAGGCGTACATGACGGTAGGGTCATCCCACAAAATGGCCTGTGTGCCATTGCCGTGGTGCACATCAAAATCAATCACGGCCACGCGTTCTGCCCCATGGGTTTTTTGTGCATGGCGCGCTGCAATGGCGGCATTGTTGAAGAAGCAAAATCCCATGGATTGGCTTTGTTCGGCATGGTGGCCAGGCGGGCGCGAAGCAGAAAACGCGTTCTTCACCTTGCGCGTCATCACCTCATCCACCGCTTGGCAGGCCGCACCCACCGCGCGCATCGCCGCTTCCCATGTGCCAGGCGAAACTGTGGTGTCAGAATCAATGCGCACCAACCCTTCATCGGGGCAGGCATCGCGAATATCGGTGGCATAGTTCAGCGGATGGGCTAGCTGAACCTGATCGAGCGTACCCCAGGGGGCAATGTCACGGTCCAGATCCATGAAGCGCTCAGCCTCCAGCGCGCGGTCAATCGCGCGGATCCGGTCAGGTCGCTCAGGGTGTCCGGCAGGCGTGGCGTGATCCAAGTAACATGGATGCGACAGGTAAAGCGTTTGGTGCATACAAGTTCCCCGGTTTGTGGCGCCGAGAGGCGGCGTGGGTCCACCTCTTGCGGGCAGCACCTCTTATTTTTGACCACACTGTCATAGCGTAGCCTTGCCTATCAACCTTTGCGCGCTGTCAATTGGTGTGCGTTGGGGTATGCAGAGATCAACCGCATACAAAGGAAACAAAGACGCGTGACCACAATCTATGTTGATGCTGATGCATGCCCGGTGAAAGCAGAAGTGGAGCGTGTTGCAACGCGGCTCAATCTTCCTGTGCTTATGGTGTGCAATGGCGGCATACGGCCCTCGTCCAATCCGCTTATTGCACTCAAAGTGGTGGCAGCGGGGCCTGATGAGGCGGACCAGTGGATCGCGGCCAAGTGTGGGCCAGGCGATGTGGTTGTCACCTCCGATATTCCACTGGCTGATCGATGTGTGAAAGCCGGGGCGCATGTGCTGCAACATGATGGGCAGGTGCTCAACACCGCCAATATTGGCGAGCGCTTGGCAACGCGGGATCTGATGCAGGACATTCGCGCCGCCAATCCGTTCCATCAGGGTGGCGGGCGTCCATTCTCAAAGGCGGATCGTTCGCAGTTTTTGCAAGCTTTGGATCGCTTGGCGACACAGGCAAAGCGAGAAGCGGCAACAGATCAACAGTGATCAAGTGTGCATGCGCCAATCGGCTGCATTGGCCAATGCTGATACAACCGCTATGGGTTAACCACGCGACGCGGCATTTTCGCCAAAACGTCTGCACAAAACGACGGCTGGCTGTTTCATGCTCAATATGACCAACGCGCCTCAGCACGATGCTGAAGCAAAAGATGCACGCGATTGGGTGAAAATTCTCTCCAACTACCGTGAACCGAGCACACGGCGCAGTCTGTTTGAAGTGGCCGTAACGCTTGGGCCATTTGTGCTGCTCTGGGCGCTGGCCTGGTGGGCACTTGGCATAAGCTATTGGCTGACCCTTGGCATCGCCTTGCTCAATGGTGGGTTTTTGCTGCGCTTGTTCGCCATTCAGCACGATTGTGGGCACAGCTCGTTTCTCAAAAACAAAACCGCCAGCGATTGGTTGGGGCGCTTTTTGGGCGTGCTAACGCTGACCCCCTATGATGTTTGGCGTCGCGCTCACGCTATCCACCATGGTGCCTCTGGCAATTTGGATCGGCGCGGCCTTGGCGATATCAACACACTGACCGTGGATGAGTACAATGCTCTGAGCCCTGCGCGACGGATTTTGTACCGCCTATATCGCCACCCCATTGTGCTGTTTGGCATTGGCCCCAGCTACATATTCTTTTTGGAATACCGTTTGCCTATAGGCCTAACCGATCAGGCCAAATATTGGGTCAGCGCTATGTGCACAAACGCTGTGATTTTTGCGGTCCTGGGCACCATGTATTGGTTCGGTGGTTGGGCACCGATCCTGCTGATCTTCGTGCCAACAACGCTGCTGGCCGCCACCACTGGTGTTTGGCTGTTTTACGTACAGCACCAGTTTGAAGCCACGCATTGGTCGCACGAACCCGACTGGCAACTGCACGATGCGGCGTTGCAGGGCAGCTCGCATTATATTTTGCCGGCACCGCTTCAGTGGCTCACGGCCAATATCGGCATCCATCATGTGCACCATCTTTACAGCCGCATCCCGTTTTACCGGTTGCCGCAGGTGCTCAAGGACAATGAAGAATTGGCCACCAGCAACCGCCTAACGGTGGGGGAAAGCATCGCGACAGCACGGCTGCATCTGTGGGATGAAAACGGCAAACGGCTGCTGTCCTTTGCTGATGCCAAAACACTGCACGCCTAGCAGCCAAGCGCTTCACGCCTAGTAGCAAATGTTTTACGCTCTGAAGAAAGGCTATCGAACGCTGTAGCGCCCATCTGTGCGCCAGCGTTTCATCAGCGCAACCAGGGCCTCGTCGCCCTCTTCCGGCAGTTTGATCAGCACCTTGATCATCAGGTCGGCGCGCTCATCTCCGGTTCCAGTTGGCAAGCCGCGACCCTTTAACCGCATGGTGCGGCCAGATTGCGTGTTTTCAGCCAAGTTTAGCGCCACCGTACCATCCAAAGTGGCAACGCTAATGCGCGCGCCCAGCACCGCTTCATCCAGCGTAACTGGAAGATCCATCAACAGCGTGTAACCATCGGCCTTAAACACCGGATGGTTGGCAAAGCGCACGGTTACCAGCGCATCTCCAGCATCGCCGCCGTGCAGCGAAACCTTGCCCTTTCCTTTCAGGCGAATAGTTTGCCCATCTTCCACACCGTTTGGTAGGGCAATTTTTACATCGCCCTTGCCGGGGATGGTCACCTGAACTTTGTCGCCTGCAAGCACATCGTCCAGGCTCACACGGGCAAGCGCTTTGATATCATCGCCTTTGCGCGGGGCTTGCTGGCGCATGCGCGGGTCAGCCCCCATACCTGCACCGCCCATACCCGCACCGCCCATGCCTGAACCAAATCCTGGGCCAGCGCCGCCAAACATGTTCTTCAAAATGTCCTCGGCACCACCACCGCCTGGTGCCTGGCCAGCATTGCGATAGCCAGGGCCACGACCCTGCGTGAAGGTTGAGAACAGATCCTCAAAACCTGGGTTCGGGCCACCTTGTGCACGGCCTCGCCCTGCACCACCACCAAACGGGTTAAACCCGGCCATGCTTGGGTTGCCATCAGCGTCGATTTCGCCACGGTCAAAGGCACGGCGCTTTTCATCATCGCCCACAATATCATAGGCCGCTGAAACTTGCGCAAAGCGTTCTTTGGCTTTGGGGTCATCGGGGTTTTGGTCTGGGTGGTGTTTTTTGGCCAGCTTGCGATAGGCAGATTTGATGGCAGCGCTATCAGCACTCTTGGCAACACCGAGAATGGCATAAGGATCACGCATGGCGCTTACGTCTCTGGAAAACCTACAAAAGGGAGTGGCGGAGGATGTTTCACCCTATATGGGAACAAATGCCTGCCATTGCTAGGTTTTTTGGTCAGTTGGCGTGATTAAAGTGCTTGGCCGGGGCGTGGGCTCACAAACACCCATTGATCGTCCTGCAGGCAAGCATCAGCCAGCAAAATGGTGTCAGCACCACCATCGGTGATTTCCACGCTCACCACCCGGCATGCCTCTTGTTGCGACCGGCTGAGCGCGCGAAACGGCGTCATCAAACCGGAGCGCCCGGTGGCCTCATGCGACCAGGAAAATGTACCAGAATCTTCTTCGGTGGAGAGCACGTGGGTTAGCGCACGGCCCATCGCGTTAAGATCAGATTGGGTCAGCGTCACATCATTGGCACTGGCAGGGTTTGAGCGTGCTGGTGGCATGCTGGCCATAAGATCATCGGCTGGACGATCACTGGCCTGGGAAGGTGTTGTGGTGTTGACCGGAGTCACGGCAGCAAGTTCGGCAGGAAGCGGCGCATCATCGGTTTCCACCGGTTCAACTGGCACAGCAATAGAGGATGTGTGCAGCTCATCATTATCGCCCATTAGGCTGCCAAAGGGAAGAGAAACACTGGCGCAGCCGCTTAAAGCTAGGGCAAATCCGCCTAGTGCAAGTGCGCGTGCTGCTCGCTTCACTGTTATCCTATCGAATTGAATCAACATTTGCGGGCACCCCATACGCAGACACTTCTTTGGAGCCAGTTTAAGGGGCCATGCATCCGTCCAAACGCAGCCCTGACTGGACAATGCCGCAAGAACACGCGACATCCACACCATGTCAGTGTCACCCCAAACCTTGTGGGAAGTGTTAATGAACCGAAACTTTTTGGACGCCCCTGAGCCCTTCGCTGTCTTTGAAGATTGGTTGGCCGAGGCAGCAACCACCGAAGCCAACGACCCCAATGCAGCAAGCCTTGCCACGGTGGATGCCGATGGATTGCCAAATGTGCGCATTGTTTTGGTCAAGGCAGTCGAACGAGCCGGCTTTGTGTTTTACACCAATCTGGAAAGCACAAAGGGGCAGGAGCTTCTTGGCAGCGGCAAGGCAGCATTGTGTTTTCATTGGAAAACGATGCGCCGCCAAGTGCGTGTGCGCGGGCCGGTTACTCAAGTTGATGCGGCAACGGCTGATGATTATTTTGCCAGCCGCCCGCGCGGCAGCCGCATTGGGGCTTGGGCCTCGCAGCAATCTCGCCCTCTGGAAACAAACGATGCGTTGCACCAGCGTGTAGCGACGCTGACCGAAAAATACGGTGAAAGTGATGAGGACGCATTGGCTGTGCCACGTCCGCAGCATTGGTCAGGCTTTCGGCTGGAACCAATACATTTTGAGCTCTGGCAAGACGGCGAATTTCGTTTGCATGATCGCGTTCGCTTTGAACGTGATGCGGCAGGCGCAGATTGGACCAGCGCCCGCCTCTATCCGTAAAAGCTATGTGGGACTGTTAGCCCGCGTGACCTGTCGCTTGCAGCACGCTGGCAACGTCCTTGTTGCCAAGTGGCTTGTACAAAGCGTCCAGCGGATCGTGCGCAGTGCCTGCTTTTCTGCGTGCGCCTTGCTCACGGGCACGCGCATCGCGCGCCACCGTTAGAATGTCGCAATCGAGAAATGTTTTGACGATGTGCTCGGCGCTGGAAGACGCGTTTTGGGTGGTTTCATCAACGCCATTAATATGGAGGGTCACGGGTATCTTAAGTCCTTTTCATGTGTGAATTCGAATTGAAGCTGATTTGATTGTGCATCGCACAAAAATGTTCAACAAAAGGATAAGGCCAAACCAAGGCGGGTTTACTGATTTTGATCAAAAAACAGGCAGAAATTCTTTGCGTGTTTGCGCAATCGGCGAATTCTGGCATAGGTCCAGCGGCTGTGATTGGGTTTGCGCCTTTTCGCCTTGGCAATGATACTGGTTTTGCATGCGTTTTCGTCCCCTCACCAAACCTTTGCACGCGCCGCGACGCGCACGCGTGTTGGCTGCGCTTTCGCTGCTAACATTGCTGGCTGCTATTGCGCTGGTGGGCGCTGGGTTCGTGTCCTTGCGCGGGGCGCTTGTTGGCTTGGCAGTTTCTGCTGGCCTTGGCGTGATGGCGATATTGGGCGCGGTTTACGGCCTCAACTACATTTGGAGTAAGGGCGGAAAAGGCATTGCTGATTGCGCACTTGCGCTGCTTTGGGCGCTACCGGTTATCACCAGCGTTGCCGGGTTGACCTTCATCGTTACGCAGACGCCAACCTATCCAGACCTTGCAACCAATGTGAACAATCCGCCGCCTTTCCAGGTGCTTGGCCAAACCGAGGATGAGGCGCAATTGCCCCTTGATGCGGCCTCGCCCGCTGATCGCATTCGCATCCAGCTCGCCAATCCCGATCTTACAACCGAATATGTGGAGCGGCCCGGCTGGCATGTGGCCGAAGTGCTGGAAACCTATGCCCAAACATCCGGGTGGGAGCTTGCGCGTCTTGAGACAGAAAACGGCTTGAGCTTTGAAGCCGAGTTCACTGTGCCTGGCTCTTTGCTGCTGACGGAGCACGATATCGCGATGCGCATATCCGATGATGGCGAAGGCTCAACCATTGATGCCCGCGCGTTATCCAACATCCCGCTGCACGATTTTGGCACCAACGCACCTGTGCTCACAGGTGTGTTGCAGCGGTTCCTTCTGGCGATTGAGGCAACACCGCCACCAACCTCTGACCTCTAAAAGTTAGCCTGCCTGCCACAGCCCTTCAGGCCCTGGTACCCGGGCGGCTTGCCCCAAGCTCTCTAAGCGTTCCAAATGCGCCAAAACAGACAAGCCCGCTGCGCCGCGAAGGCGCGGGTCAAGGCCGTCATACAGCCGATCCACCAGGGCACTAATGCTCAAAGTTTCTAGCTGTAGAGCCGTTAGAATAGCCGCCTCGCGCTCCATACGATGATCAAGAAGCTGCTGCACGAAACCGTGTGCATCGTGCAGCTCAGCGCCATGGCCGGGCAGATACAGGCTTTCCTTGCGCTGGAGCAGCTTTTGTAGGCTTGCCAGATAGGCGCTCATTTCACCATCGGGCGGCGCCACCAGGCTGGTTGACCAGGCCATCGCATGATCGCCAGAAAACAGCACATCGGTGCCCGCAAGCGCAAAGCACAGATGGTTCATGGTGTGCCCAGGCGTTGCCACCGCCTCTAATGTGCCATCCCCAAAAGTAAGACGCTCTCCATCGGCCAGCACTGCATCGGGTGCATGGGCATCATCCACCGCCACATCCAACAAGGCATCGCCTTGCTTGAATGGCCGGGCAAACCTGTGTGGCCCAGCCCCTATGATGGGAGTGCCCGTATGCGCCTTAAGCGCGCGGGCTAGCGGCGAGTGATCGCGGTGGGTGTGGGTCACCACAATGGCCGCAACATGTGCATCGCCAATTGCGAGTGTGAGCGCGGCCAGATGCGCTTCATCATTCGGGCCAGGGTCAATAATCACCACACTGTCCTGCCCAACCAGGTAGCTGTTGGTGCCCATAAATGTCATCGGGCCGGGGTTGGGCGCGGTGATCCGCCGGATGCCTGGGCGGATCTCTACAACCTCGCCGGCTTTGGCGTTGAACGTGCGATCAAACTGCAAAACGGGGACCATTGGCCTTTTGGCGGAAACGTGCGTGCGCTGTTAGGACGGCAATCCAAGCAGCTGCGTTACAACGAAAACGGGGGACATTTTATCGTCGCGGATAATTGAGGTCAGATAGCCGTGAGCCACGCATCGCTCCCGATCCATCAGCTCTAGATGTTGGCCATCGGGGCCTGTGCTTGCCTGGCTAGCCGTCTGGTCACTGGCCTGGTCCAGCAGCATGAGGCCATCGCCTGCGCGCACATGCAGCGTGCCTTCCTGTTGCTCCATAAGCTGCCAATTATCACCCAATTTGGCGAACCGCCCAGCAACCACGTCGCGGCCCTGCGGCCACAGACTGTCCAGCAAAATTCCGCCGCCAATTTCCAGCGCTTGGGCTTCCTCAGCACTCACCTGCACCGCGCCCAGAACGGTTTCGCTTTCCACCGCAACGCGCTCACGTGATGGGTCCTTAAGGTAAGACAGCGGCGCGGCAACAAGCTGATCCACCTTGCTGGCAAAGGCTTTGCGGAACGTTTCAAGGGCGCTGGATGATCCAAAAAGGGGAAAGCTGACCCCATCAAAGTGAAGCGCGCAGAGCGGCATGGGGTCGTGCTGGTCGGTCCATGTGGCTTGCCCGACAGCCACATCATCCAGTGGCGCCAAGAGCGCAGCTAGCAATGCTTCAACAGCATCCAGAGACAGCGTTGCGCCTGCCCCCTCATTCTGTCTGCCGCGCTCGAGCAGGCCTGCCAAACCATCCAGCGCATCACCTGCCGCGTGCAGATGGATTTTGGTATCGGCCATGTTCAGCGGCACAGAAACCACCGGCGGCTGTAAATTTTCTGGTGAATTTTGAGGCGCAAGATCCAGGCGTATGCGCGTGCTGGTCAAGCCACCGGTTACCGTTAGTGGTGCGTGCGCGATGCGCACTGCCAGCGCAAAATCATCAGCGGTCCAATGCGCTACATCCCCAGGTGAAAGAATGCGGTAATGCGCGCGGGTTTCAAGGTTTGGGTCGAGCCGGTTCACGATGGCGCGCCTCTTAGGGCACCTGTCAAACGGGCAATCAGCGCCTCGCGCAAGGCCTTGCGCTGATCATCGCTCAAGAAAAGTCCAACGCTCGGGTCATCCAAAGCGCTTTGCGCAAGCTGCAACAGATCATCGGCGGTTGGCACCACCAGATCATCCATGCTTACGCTCTCAGCTGGTCTGTCTAGCAACGCGTTAAGCTCTTGGGCTGAAAGCACCTTACGCATCGCGTATCTCCACGGCCGGAAACAGCCTGCGCGCTGCCGCCAGCGTTAAAGCTGCATCGCCAGAAGGTGCCTGATCGCCAAGGTTTCTTGCTAGCCGTTCAAGCGCAGCAGCATTGCCACGCAGCGCATCGGCAGCTGCAGCGCTGCGCAAGCCCAAATGGCGCGCTAACCTATCTGCATCGCAGGTGCGCAAAATCGCGCATAATTGGCTATGTAACTGCGCGCGCGCATCATCTGCTGGAGGCGTATCTGCCTGCATACTGAAACCATTTCACCACTCATCGCCACCCACGCAGCAACCTTAGCAAGAGGTTAACGACAGGACAAACGGCTTTGCGCTGATTTTGGTTTTAAGCGCCTGCGCTCGAAAGCGCGCCAAAAACCTTAGGCAACTGCGCGCGAAAGCGCGCATTGAGACCAGAGTGAAGACAGAGCGTCGACCAGGTGGCGGATGTCATCATCTGTGTGCAGCGGCCCAGGTGTAATGCGCAGGCGCTCCGTGCCCGTATCAACCGTTGGATAGTTGATCGGCTGAATATAAATGCCGTGCTGATCGAGCAGCACATCGGAGATGAATTTGCACTTCTTCGCATCGCCCACCATCACCGGAATGATGTGGCTTGGCGCCGGCATGTAGGGAATGCCTGCCTTGTCCAGCATGGCGCGCACTTTGCGCACAGCCTGTTGCTGGCCTCTGCGCTCGTCTTCGCTCGCCTTCAAATGGCTGATCGAGGCGATTGCGCCCGCCGCCAAAGCCGGTGGCAATGACGTGGTGAAGATAAAGCCAGAGGCAAAGCTGCGGATAAAATCGCACAGCGCCACCGAGCCGGTGATGTAACCGCCCATCACGCCAAAGGCTTTGCCCAGCGTGCCTTCGATCAGCGTGATGCGATCCATCAGGCCTTCACGTTCAGCAATTCCGCCGCCGCGTGGCCCGTACATGCCAACCGCGTGCACTTCATCCAGATAGGTCATCGCGCCATACTGGTCAGCAACGTCACAGATTTCTTTCATCGGTGCGATGTCGCCATCCATTGAGTAGACCGATTCAAAGGCCACAATTTTCGCCCGGCCAGGCTCTATGGTTGCGAGCTTGCGCGCCAAGTCTTCCGGATCATTGTGCTTGAAGATCAGCTTGTCGGCGCGCGAATGGCGGATGCCCTCGATCATGGAGGCATGGTTTTTGGAGTCTGAGACCACCACGCAATCCGGCAGCTTAGCTGCGAGCGTGGAAAGCGAGGCCCAGTTGGACACATAGCCTGAGGTGAAAAGCAGGGCTGCCTCTTTGCCGTGCAGGTCGGCAAGCTCTTGCTCTAACTTGACGTGGTAGTGGTTGGTGCCAGAAATATTGCGTGTGCCACCAGCGCCAGAGCCGCAGCGATTGACCGCTTCGTGCATCGCGTTGATCACATCGGGGTGTTGGCCCATGCCCAGATAATCATTGGAGCACCAAACGGTAACTTCCTGAACGCAACCATCTTCGCGATGGCGGGTGGCTTTGGGGAAGCTGCCACGATGGCGCTCCAGATCGGCGAAGACGCGGTAGCGGCCTTCCTCTTTCAATCCATCAAGGGCGGATTGAAAAAAGCCTTCGTAATTCATGCATTCGCTCCAGACCATAGCACCGCCCACATCCAACCTTCACAGGCGAACCAATTAATTAGATGCATTCTAAACCAGGATACAGCATTCATCATGATTTGGATCAACCATACGAGGGTCTAGTGCGTGGCACCGATTGCCGCACCTTACCCGTTAGGCTGCGCGGTTGAGTATCGTCTCGATCTCTTGAGCAATGCCATCACCAGCTTCCTGGTAGATGTTGTAAACATTGTCAGCCCCGGCCGCATACAACTCCATCTCATCATCAGGGTAGTGGGCGATGGTTGCGATCTTGTTGCGATAGCCATCCTCGCGCAGCAGCGCGATGGCCGAAAGGTTGCTTTGCAGGTAGGGGGTGGTCAGCACAATCAAGCCGATCTGGTTTTTAAAACCCTTTAGTTTGGCCCACAGTTCGGGGTTGTTTGCATCCCCGCGCAGCACATGGTGACCAGCATCAAAGTGATGATCAACAACGGTGTTATCGACATCAAAACCGATCACACTGTCTGGTTCATCCAAGGATAGTTTTAAGAAGGCTGCCGACCCAACACGCCCCATGCCAAAGATCAGTACGCGAGAATCCGCCAGATCAATGGGCTCATCTTCGCGCAGGAATTTCTCTGATTCCAACTTCTTTAGCTTGGATTGCCATTTGGCAAACAGCGTGTTGGAGGTTTGGTTGAGCGGCGCAGCAACACAAAACGATATGGCCACAAGCACGGCAAGCGCCACCAACCACTGTGGGTCCAGCCAGCCAGCATCAACCGAAACGGCCGCAACGATCAGCGCAAATTCGGAATAGTTACCCAGCGTAAGCGTGGACAAGAAGCTGACGCGCGAGCGTAGATGGAAACGCGAGAACAGCACCATCCACAACCCGGTTTTTGCCACCAGGAACACCATCAGCACCACCGCCGTGATCATCATCGACCAGTCCGGTAGGCCTGCCTGCCCGATAGACAGGAAGAACCCGATCAGGAACACATCTTTGAAGGCGCCCAGCGCTTTGTTCAGCTCGCTGGCTTTTTCTGTGTTGGCCAGCAACATCCCGAATATCAGCGCGCCCAGGTCGCCTTTCAGGCCGACCAGCTCAAAAAGTGCATAACCTGCGATTGCCATACCAAAGCCAAAAAGCAGCAACAGCTCGCCATGGCCTGCCTTGTTGGCAAGCCAGCTGAGAGGCTTGCGCACAAACAACAGTACCACCAAACCAAGCGCAAAGATGCTGGGCACTGTGCCGGTAGAGGCGGCCATGAAAACCACGGCAATGATGTCTTGGATCACCAAGATGCCGATGGCGATGCGGCCATGGCGAGAGCTTATCTCACCCTTTTCTTCCAGCACCTTCACCGCAAAAACGGTGGACGAGAATGACATGGCAAAGGCCACAAGGGCTGCGGTTTGCCAGCTGATGCCATCAAACAAGGCCAGACCCAGCGCGCCAAAGCCCATCAAGAACAGCGATGCCACCACAATTGTTGTGGTCATGTGAATGGTGGCCACGCCCAAGATTTCCGGCGCGCGTAGGCTTTTGAGCGAGATTTTTAGGCCGATGGTAAAGAGCATCAGCGTGATGCCAAGATCGGCAATGCCATCCAGCAGTGCACCGGACTCCATGCCAAACGCGGCTAATCCGAAACCTGCCAGCAAATAGCCCACCATGGGGGGTAGACCGATGGCCCGCGCTCCAAAGCCAAGCGCAAAGGCGATGATCAGCCAGATGGGATCGGTGACGGAAAAAGACGGTTCCATGGCAAAAACTCAACAGGGGGAGTGGCAGGGCGATAATTTCGAAGTGTTTGATAGTACAGCGATATCGTAAGCATCCGGTGAACGGCATTTGAGTTAGATGCCGAACAAGAGCTGTGCTGCTTTTGCCAGGTTGGGTTAGTCTCTTGGCGCCGCCGCGCGGGAAAGCCTGTCGTTCAGCGCTTGGCCCAGTCCGGTGGTTGGTATGGGCGCGATGGCGATACCGGTTGGTTTGCTTTTATCCAGCGTGCGTAAAGCTGAATAAAGCTGCTCCGCAGCCTCCTCCAAACTGCCTGAGGCAGAAAGGGTAGGGTGCCTCGCAAGCTGGTGGTCACCAAACCCCAGATAAGCCTCACCCGGTCTCACATCGCCCGGCAGCACATTCAATCGCACAGGCGCACCCGGCGCATAATGGCTGGCAAGCTGCCCAGGGGCGACAGGTGCCTCTTGCGGTGATGTGTCTGATGGCAGAGCGAAGCCGAGCACGGCTTCTATTGCCTCACCAGTGATGGCACCTGGGCGCAGCAAAACCGGCATGCCACGCATGTCCACAATGGTTGACTCAAGGCCGAGTTTTGTTGGCCCTCCATCGAGGATTAAGGGTATTCCGCCTTGCAGATCGCTCAATACGTGATGCGCGATCGTAGGAGAGATATGGCCGGATTTGTTGGCGCTTGGCGCAGCTATGGGGCGGTTCAAAAGCCTGGCCAGTTCACCCAGTGGCCCGCGCGGACAGCGCACTGCCAAACTGTCCCCGCCTGCGGTCACGGCAGGGGCCAGACTTGGGGCCAGGCTTGGGGCAAGGGTGGTGGCCAAATCAGCATCTGGCGCAAGTGGCAGAACCATGGTCAGCGGGCCGGGCCAAAAGGCATCGGCCAAAGCCAAAACCCGCTCATCCAGCACAGCATAGCGCTGCGCCATGTCCACATCAGCCATATGGGCAATCAGCGGGTTGTGGCTGGGCCTGCCCTTAGCGGCATAGATCGCGGCCACGGCATCGGGGTTGGTGGCATCACCGGCCAGCCCATACACGGTTTCGGTTGGCACACCGACCACGCCGCCCGCGCGCAGCACGGTAAGCGCAGCGTCCTGCCATCCCGCTGTAATTAAGTGGACAAGCGTCTCCATAGCGCGCGCATAGCATGTTGTATCCCTTTTGCCATCCAGCCTTGCTTGCTAGGGAAAGACCAACAGGAGACCAATTATGCCACAAGCCACCTATGAGTGCGTTTTTAAAGGCGCGACCATCGTCAATCATGATGGCGAGGGCCTGCGTGATGTGGGCGTTAGTGATGGTAAGATCGCTGCCATAGGGGATATATCTGCCGATCAAGCCGGTGAGGTGATCGACTGCACGGGGCTACACATTTTGCCCGGTGTGATCGATAGCCAAGTGCACTTTCGTGAGCCCGGTGCCGAGCACAAAGAGAATCTGGAAACCGGCTCCCGTGCTGCTGTGATGGGCGGGGTAACGTGCGTGTTCGAGATGCCCAACACCAACCCCACCACCACCGATGAAGCAGCGCTCGCCGATAAGGTGCGCCGTGGTCACCATCGCATGCACTCGGACTTTGCGTTTTGGGTAGGCGGCACACGTGAGAACGCTCACGAAGTTGGCGAACTGGAACGCTTGCCCGGTGCTGCTGGCATTAAAGTGTTCATGGGCTCCTCCACAGGTGATTTGCTGGTGGAAGATGATGATGGCGTGCGGCAAATCCTCTCCAACATTTCTCGCCGCGCGGCGTTCCACAGCGAAGATGAGCCGCGCCTGCGCGAACGAGCGCACTTGAAAGTGGAGGGTGATCCATCCTCCCATCCGGTATGGCGTGATGCAGAAGCAGCGCTGAAATGCACCAAACGCTTGGTCGCGCTTGCCGAAGAGACCGGCGCGCGCATCCATGTGCTGCACATTTCAACAGGTGATGAGATGCCGTTCCTGGCGCAACACAAAAAGCACGCCACGGTAGAGGTAACCCCGCATCACCTCACGCTGTGCGCTGATGATTATGAGCGCCTTGGCACCTATCTGCAGATGAACCCACCTGTGCGATCTGCTGAACATCGTGAAGGCATCTGGTGGGGCGTTGGCCATGGCGTTGCCGATGTGCTGGGTTCCGATCACGCGCCACACAGCCGCGAAGAAAAAGACAAACCTTATCCGCAAAGCCCATCGGGCATGCCGGGCGTGCAAACCTTGGTGCCGGTGATGCTGAACCATGTGGCAGAAGGGCGGCTTTCGCTGGCGCGCTTTGTCGACATGACCAGCCATGGGCCGCAGCGTCTGTTCGGGCTGGCGGGCAAGGGGCGCATTGCGATCGGCTATGATGCAGATTTCACCATCGTCGATTTAAAACGCTGCGAAACAATCACGAACGATTGGATCGCGTCGATCTGCGGCTGGACACCCTATGATGGCATGCAGGTGACAGGCTGGCCGGTCGGCACAATTGTGCGCGGGCATCGCGTAATGTGGCAAGGTGAATTGACCGCGCCATCATGTGGCGAAGCGGCTCAGTTTGTCGAAACGCTTGGCGCAATTTAAGGTCTGATCTCATTCGCGAATTACGAGGCCGTTTGTCCGGGACAAAAGACCCAACAAACGTGCTAATTCCGGACAAAAACCGGAACAAACCAGACTAATTCACGCTTGTTGCACGCGAATAGCAGCCCAGTTGCACGCCCTTGGCACTGGTGCGCAAAAAGCGTGCCGCGCCTTCCTCGCCCAGTTCATCCACAATGTGCATGATCGATTGAAACAGCGCTGCACGTGTAAGTGCACCCCCTTCAATGCCCGCCTCACGACCAGCATCAAAAGCATCCAGCATAAAAGCAATAGCCTCACGCCGGTCAGTGTCGGGTTTAGCAGTTTGGGGAGCAGAAGAGGTCACGGTTGCACTCACATCGATAAGAACGTGAAGCTGCCTACCACGCTTGTTGGCCAGACGGGCAAAGACCTCAACAAAGCGTAAACGAAAAGTTTATTGAAATTAACCTTTTAGCCAGCGACCAGGCGATCACTCATCCAGTAGGCTGGTCACAATTTCCGCGCCGCGCTCATGATGCAGGCTGATCAACCGCTCGCTTGAAGAGGTGCACCGCTGGTGGGTGTTGGCAACGCCGCGAAAGCCGCGATTGAACGCATCAATCAGCACTGATTGGCGTGTGTTGGTCAGCTCCTCACTGGCCAGCACCGCTTCCATGTCACTGCGAGAAGAGGCTGAGTTTTCGCAAATCACTTCCAGGTGCGACAGCGCACCGAGGATTTCGGACAATTGACCCAATGCTTGGTCACGCTGTGCCTGCGTCTGCGAAAGGGCAGGGGATGCAGCGCCCAGAAAGAGGCAGGTTGCAATAAGGAGTGGTTTAAACATCATGCGCATCACCTGCATTGATGCGCCTGTTTCGTCAACGCTTTCTAGAGGCGAACAAGGTCCAAATAGGTCGCTTCAATGCTGCACAAGCATGTCGCTGCATCATCAAAAACCAGCGTTAGCGCATCATCTTTAGCAAGCGCTGCAATCGTGCTTACCGAGATGGAGCGGCCAGTAGAGCCCGTAAAATCAGCATCAAAGCCAAGGACAGATGCCACGCCATTGCTCACGATACGCACCGCGCCAAGGCTCGTGGCCTTAAGCGTTAAACCTAAGCAATAGGTGCCATCGGCTGGCACAACCAAAGCATCACTCGCATTGAGTGCCACGTCGCCTTGATCGATTTCCAAGCTATCAAAGCCAACCGAAGCATTGGCGGCAAAGCTGCGCGATCCGCCGGTAAGCACAGCTTTAGCAACGGGGCGCAATGGCATGCTGACAATGCCACTAGCCGGATCAGTGGCCAGCGATTCAAACCAGGTTGCGCCATCTGCACTGACCTTAATCGTAAAGCCGTCATGGCCCGCCAGGCCCATCTCTGCACGACCAGACCAGCCCGATTGAAACACCATGCTGGCGGTGTCAGTGGCCGCTGTTTTGTTGATCGTCAGGCGATGATCGTTTGCCTCAGCGGTAAAAAGGCTTGCATCACTCGCCACTGATAAACGGTTGCTGAGTGAGGCAGTTGCGTTGATACCCACTTGGGTCAAATTGTCCTGCACCAATGCCTGGTTCAGCGGCACCCAGCCATCAATGCCAAATATATGCGCCTGGCTATCGCCAGCGTTCACCACCATCCAGCCAGGTTGAGGCGTGTGGAAGTGCCAGGCATCGGCGATCCAAGCTGCAATAGTATCATCTTTGCCTGCAAACGCTCCAGTGGCGCTGGGCCCCACGATCACGCACATCGCATCATCTGGCGCAGTTGGCGGGCTAAGCGCAGCCATGTCCTGCACCACCGGCTGCACCAGCGTTTCCAGCTGCGCCAAAGCCTCATTATGGGTGAGATGTTTTTGGGCCTGCGCAGCGATAATCATTGGCAGGGCGAAACGGGGGCTGGTATCCATAAGAACCTCGACAGCAGAGATGGCACGGTGTGGTGCGCCACTGTCTGGCCAGTGGAGGGTAGGGGGATAAGCGCTCATGTTATCCCCACGCAGACCAAACCAGCCCTTGACCTCGATTCTGAGCTATGGGATTGCAATTCCAAGCTGATTGGGGCGTAGCCAAGCGGTAAGGCAGCGGTTTTTGGTATCGCCATGCGCTGGTTCGAATCCAGCCGCCCCAGCCAGCCTTCCAAATTCGAACCCTCCGACATTCCAGGTCTGCAAATAAGTGTCGTCTTTTCAGGCGTTTAGCTGGGTAGTGTGCAGCATTCTCCGTCTCTGTTTTGGGTGATTTCGGGGAGAATGGGCTGATTTGCGGCGAGTTTCTCCGTTGGCCATTTCCTAAATCATGGTTGTTGGATTTTATGGCGGTTTGGCCTGGGCGCCTGGTGGGTCTTCGGCACTAAGACATCCGCTTATTGCTAGACTTTATCGATGGGTAGTTTGAAGTTGGGATCAGCTTACCAATGCCAAATGAACTTGCGCACTGATGCAGCCGCTCAGTTTTCTGCCATGTGAACTTGCGCGATTGCGTCTGGCTCTGGTGGCTTCTAATGGCCCAGCAACATTTGGCGCTGCTGTTCCCAG
>JBGCDM010000147.1:0-6209 GCA_045105395.1 Devosiaceae bacterium
TCCGCTTGTCGACCGCAATCGGCGATATTGGCCATGCTGACGGCCGGTTCGAGGTTGCCGGTGCCACGGCGGACCAACTGGTGATCGCGACGGGCGGACCATCCATCCCGAAGATGGGTGCGACGAGTGTTGCCTATGACATCGCTCGCCGCTTCGGCCTATCCGTGGTGACGCCTCGTCCAGCGCTTGTGCCTTTCACCCTGGGCGAGGAAGACGCGCTTTACAAGGCCATTCCCGGTACCGCCTTTCCTGCGCAGGCTCGGGTGCGCGATATGGCTTTCGAGGAGGCTGCACTGTTTACGCACAAGGGGCTTTCGGGACCCGCGATCTTACATGTCTCGTCTTATTGGGCGCCGGGCGATCGTGTTTCCCTTTGCGCCTTGCCTGATGCTGGCGCGGTCCTGCGTGCTGCGCGTGAGGAGACGCCGAAGGCGCACCTTAAGGCCGTGCTCTCGCGTCATCTGCCGACCCGGCTTGCGGAGGTGCTTGCCATTCGGATCAATCTTGAGCGGGAACTGGGCAATTGTTCTGATGCCGAGCTAAGTGAAGCAGCCACGACTCTTGGTGCGCTCACGTTTCAACCGACGGGCACTGAAGGCTACGCAAAGGCTGAGGTCACAGCGGGTGGTATTGCTACCGCCGCGTTGTCATCAAAGACAATGGAGGCACGCGATGTACCAGGGCTTTACGCCATCGGAGAGGCAGTCGACGTGACCGGCTGGCTCGGGGGTTACAACTTCCAGTGGGCTTGGTCTTCAGGCGTCGCGGCTGGCTTGGCAATCGCAGAGCGCGTCGAGAACGGATGATCATTGCCGGCCTTCACAGCTGGCACAGTCAACAGCTGGATGACGAATGATGAGACGAACCTGGTTACCACATCTTCTCAAAAACCGCCCGCATTTAGGAAACGAACGTTTGCGGGCCTTTTCTGCCGTCTGAAGCTGGCAAGCCTATTGCGACGAAACACATGCAAAGCAGACATTGCCCGCCATGGTGCCGTCCCTGGAGCTTGAATCATGTCCGAACGGACCTCGGTGCCACTTTAGGGCGCATGACAAATTCAATCAGTCTTCGGTAAATCCAAAACGCTCAATCACCTCGAGCGGGGCATCGTGAAGACGCATTGCAGCCTTTACCCTTGACAACAGACCGTCCTCAACAGATCAGTTGGAAATTGGATTGGTCTGGCCAGGGTCGCTCTGCAAATCGAACAGGACGGCATTGTCACGTTAAGGCGCTGACTTTTTCGGCTCTGCCCGTTACCGTGATGGCATGACTACTATCAGCCACTCCCGCCATCGCTTTCCGCCCGAGATCATCCAGCACTCGGTCTGGCTGTACTATCGATTTGCACTCAGCCTGCGTAATGTCGAGGATCTGTTGGCTGAGCGCGGGATCGACGTCTCTTATGAGACCGTCCGACGGTGGACGCACAAGTTTGGTCCCGCCTACGCTAGGCGCATTCGTTTGCAACGTTCACGGTCTTCCGGCCGGTGGCACTTGGACGAGGCCTTCGTTCGGATCGGCGGTAAGCTTCACTATCTCTGGCGCGCTGTCGACAATGAAGGCGAGGTTCTAAATGTACTTCTGCAGTCCAAACGCAATCGGAAAGCGGCGCTCAGGCTTATGTGGAAGCTGCTGAGGCGGCAGGGCTTCGTGCCGGATGCCATCGTGACTGACCGGCTGCGATCTTACGGCGCTACGCTTCGAAAACTCGGTCTCACCAACCGCCACAAAATGGGCGGTCGCTCAAACAATCGAGCTGAGGTTTCACATCAGCCGACCCGACAACGAGAAAGGTAACGACGGAGGTTTAGGTTGCCGGGCTCAGCGCAGATGTTTCTCTCCACCCACGCCACCATCTACAACCAGTTCAATCTACAGCGCCATCTGATCTCTCGCCCAAAGATGAAGAGCTTCCGACAGATAGCCTTTGCGGAATGGTGTCGGATCGCGGCGGCCTAAATGAGATGCTGCTGGCCCAACTCGCACCGCCGGAGTTAACGTGACAATGCAAGGCAAACCGTTCATGCTATCCGACACACTCATAATGTCAGTCCGCGACATCGCAGCCACCATGCGTCAACAGGGGTTCTTGGTCGATGGCCACTAAGATGAATGATCGCACAGTGAGGCAGGCCGAGATCAATACCGGGGCCTAAAACATGCCCTCTTAGCACCCCTCGTCCGCTTGTGGTGGCAAAGCGGACGCGAGAACCAGTCCGATGAAGGCTCCAGCATGACGTCCCCGGCATCGCTAACGAAGGCTCACCTGAGAGGTCACCTCCAGAGAGCGGTCTGAACGGACATCGCCAGCTATCGATGATGCATAGGTTTGAAGCGAGTTGTCGCGCTCTAGTATGAGACCCGCGACGACGTCCCCATGCGCAACGACCATCGCGGTCAGCCAACGATTTACCAGGTAGTTCGGCTGGGGCATGTGTACGTCGAACTTCTCGACCAAAGCTACCGTGCTTTGCGCATCGAGCCAGTCGTCATCAACCACCCATTGGTTCACCGTGAACAGGCGTAGTGGCCGCCCATGCCCATCAACGCCGATGGCGATCAAATGGTGAATAGGGCCGTCCTTACCATTGGGCCGAAGGAACATGTGAAAGTGACCATGTTCGTGCGGTATGGTGGAATGGCTGTGATAGAACCAGTGCGCACCAGTTGCTGGATCGAAGACCTCGCCTGCGGGATATTTCGTCCAACTTTCCGGTTCATCGACACCCTTGAGCGTTTCGCTCAGCACAGAAGCTCCGCCTTTTGCCAAGACCTGCTCGCAAAAGGCGACTTCTTGCTGCGCTAGCGCTCTGGCCTCGTCTGTCATGGGCGTTGCAAAGGCGGCGGAGGAGGAGGTGCTAGCGCCGGTTGCTCCTCACGCTGCAAAGGCGGTGGTGGGGGCGCAGCTAAAGCCTGTGGCGCGCCAGCACTGCATGGAGCACTCGCGGCACAAGGTGTTGAACCAATGGCACATGGCGCAGACCCAACCGGAGCAGTTCCAGGCAATGCGACCGGTACAGGCTCTGGCAGCCCATGCGATGCGTGATCCAAAGCAACAGCACCTGTCGTCATCGCCAATGCAGCTGCAAAGAGTGTCGTGTTGCGTGCGGTACTCATGCTTTTTTGAACCCATCAAGCCCAAATACCGGGCGTGCCAATACACCAAGGGTAGAGCCGGCAAACGCGGCGGCAAACCAGAGCCACCCATGGACACTGCCAGACGCGATGCCTGAGAACAAAGCGCCAATGTTGCAACCGAAACTGAGGCGCGCACCGTACCCCATCAGCAGACCACCCAAAGCAGCTGCCACAAACGACGCCAAAGGCACTGCAACTCTGGGAGCAAACTTACCGGCAAGAGCTGCGGCCATCGCGGCACCAAGAACGAGGCCAAAGTTCATGACCGAGACGCTATCGGCTAGCACCGAGCTTTGCAGGGCCTCAGCTTGTGCAGGCCAAGTCCAGAACTCCCAGCTAGCGACAGACACCCCAACAGCATCAGCAATCTTGGCACCCCATAATCCAAAACCATAGGTTATCGACCAAGGATGGCCAGCAACCAGCAGCGTCGCGACGTTCAAGAGGGCTAGAACAAGTCCAGCGCCAACAAGTGGCCATGGCCCTTGGACAATCCATTGCCACCCGAAGCGGCGAGGTCCGGCATCGACCTCAAGCGTTCCATGGGCTTTGCGTTCAATAACGACTGTCAGCAGCGCCAAAAGCGCCAAACCGGCCAATGAAACGAAAATTGCAGATGGTACACCCAGTGTGGCGCTTAGGCTGATTGGTGGCAATGAGGATTGACCCAACCACCACGGCAGATGTGCCGTTCCAATGACCGCGCCGACGATGAAGAATGCTAGCGTCACCAGCATGCGTGACGAGCCGCCACCGACAGTGAAGAGCGTTCCCGAACCGCAACCGCCACCCAATTGCATGCCAAAGCCAAAGATCGCGGCACCAATGACAACCGAAACCCCGACTGGAGCGATAGCCCCAACAAGCGGCTTTGCTCCCACGCTTCCCGCAGCCAGCAGCGGCATCATAGCCACACCGGCAATCGCGATCATCAGCATTTGGGCGCGAATACCGCGTCCGCGACGCTCGACGACCATCCGGCGCCACGATCCGGTGAAACCGAAAGACCCAAAATACAAAGCTGCGCCTAGACCGCCACCAATCAGGAAAAGGCTTGCCTGGCGGAAATCAACCAAAGACCAGATGGCAGCGAATCCGGCAATCAGGAATGCAGCGGCGATTGTGGCTGGCTGCCTGTCGACGTGCACATCGGGCAAGTAGGGTAGTGTTTGCTGCGAAGGGGATGCCGATTGAAGCATGGTCTGAACCTAAATCAATGGATGCGCGACACGCACAAAGGAAAACGCAAAAGGGTGCCAGGCAATAAAACCCGGCACCCAAAGATCAAGTTTGTTTGCTGCGGCCTAGTTAACTGTGCGTGGTGGATCAAGAGGAAGCTCTGGGTTTTGTGTCCACTCGGCCATGGAGCCATCGTACATTGCCGTTTCGGTGTTACCGAGTACCTCGGACAGCCCAAACCAAGCTACTGATGCCCAGTGCCCTGTATTACAGAAGGTGATGTTGGCGTCGCCTGCGCCAAGGCCAACGGCGGCGGCAAGTGCCTCAACCGTCTCGGGCTCGACGAAGCTGGCAAAATCGCTCGAATAGAACTCATGATGTGGCAGATTAATCGCGCTTGGGATGGTGCCTGGTGCAGCGGCCACACGGCTTTTGCTCTCACCACGGAATTGCTCAACGGGTCGCCCATCAACTAGAACGACATCACTATCGATTGCCGCAAGCACGTCCGTAGTCGTTGCAAGCAGTGTGTTGTTTAACGCAGTCTCAAAGTTCCCGGGTTGAGCGACCGCTGGCTGGGAAGTACGCTCGCCACCCACGGCATCATATTGGCGCCAACCACCATCCAAGATCGAAACTTGATCATGGCCAAGGTAGCGGAATGTCCAGTAGACTCGTGTCGCAGAGCCAAACTCGGATGAGTCCGTGCCCCAAGGAACGATGACGACATGGTCATCATTGTCGACACCGAGGCTTTCGATAAGTGCAGTAATATCTTCAATTTCCGGCAATGCGCCTGGTACGCCATCGATCTCGGTGCGCCAGCCAGCCGACCCATAAGGCGCGGAAACAGCATTGGCGATGTAGGGCAATTCACCCAGATCGGTGCCTTCAACGTTGGCGCGAATGTCGATGACAACAACGTTGTCATCTGCGGCATTATTGATAACCCAGTCAGCAGTTACCAGCGGGCCTGCACCATCGATTGCCAATACGGGAGATACGGATACGGCGAGCGCCGCAAAAGTCAGAGAGAGGCGTTTCACGGTTAAAGTCCTTTGCGATCACTTCGAAACAATTGGCCGGTTACGTGATGATCAACCGACACTATCTGTTTTAGCCGACATGCTTATTGCTTGCGAGGTACAGGACCGGAACTGAAAGCCTTATCTTAGCATTATGTTGCGCCATCATTCTGACCCACGCAAAATCAGACCATCAAAGCGATTAATGAACGGTCTGTTCGAAATTTCAATTCGTTAGAAAAGTCAAATGCGCGACATGTTACGCCAGTCTCTATTTCTACCTTGCGCTCTGGCTGCCCACATAACCACGTCTCAAGAAGCTGGTCGCTGACGGGGAACAGTCTGCCTACCGCAAACTGACAAAGGTCAGTTGAATTTACGACCAAAGCAACGACCACCATAGTGAGCTTGCGCCACCGTTTTCACGTTCAAGCTTATGCCCGCCTGTGGTGGCAAAGCGGCCGTTAATCAGCTGGGTGGTTTCGGCCCACAGCTACCATTTGGCTTGGCATTTTACAGCTGCAACATGGAACCGAAGTGGGGCTTGTGCCTCACATTCAGATCACAGCTTTAGGGCTGACAGCAGCAGTTGAATTTGAGTGATGCAACGCGCTTAATCGCCTCTCTGCCTGGCTCACTTGCCTTGATGCCAAATCAAATCCCAATACCAAACAAAACTTCATATGCTACCCATTCTTGGAAGGCCCTGATCAAACGCTCACGGCATTGCGCAAGTCGCTCTCGGGCAGTTCGGCTTTGGTGCCAGCGGAAATGACGGCGCCGCGTTGCAGCACCGTAAACCTGTCGGCGCGGGCGTAGGCAAAGTCAAAATACTGCTCCACCAGCACAATCGCCATCGTG